>CAZPTT010000090.1:2152-19525 GCA_964589435.1 uncultured Pirellulaceae bacterium | reverse complement strand
CCCCGGTTGCCACTGTCGGGCCAGCCCATGCCTTGTGATTTGTACCAGATATTGTCCAGTCGGAGCTTAACCAGATCGTCACGCGCAGCTTTGCGGGCATCAAACTCTTTCCGAAGCTTCGCAAGTTTCTCTTCCAATTGAAGCAACGGCTTCTCGTGCTGAGTCAAGTACAGGTCGTACTGCGTTTCTAGTTCAGCTTTGATTTCTTCCTTGGCTTCCGTTTTTTGTGAATCGTCTTCTGAATAGGTGAGCGTCTTAACCAGCTCGTCAATTTTCGTGGAGCTTTCGTTTAAGGCCTTGGCGGTTTCGGCATCGTAACGATTCCAGCTTGTTCGAGATGCAATGCCGAAAGCCGATCTCGCAGAATTCGACTGTCCAAATGAAGGGGTCTGGTTGGCCGTGCCGAAGTTGGAGACTCTTTGTCGCACCAGAGCGGCCGCATCGCGCGACGTCCTTTCGGCAAACGGGTCATCGTTCCGTCGTGGTTCCTGAGCGTTTCCAACGTTGGTTAGCAAGACGCTGGTTGCCATGCAAATACAAAGGGCAGTTAATGCTATCGAAGTCGTTTTCATTTGTTCTCCGGGTTTTTAGGGATAAGGTTTGGTTCTTCTTGTCGAATCGCGTCTTGCTCTCGAACAAGGTTCTCTTCATGCCGCAAGTTCAGTTCCTTGGTCTGTTGTGCCTCTCGTTGCTGCAGTTCGTTCGCTTTCAAATCGAGTCGTTGTAGCTCGGAAGAGAAACGAAGTTCAAAATTCTCGCCGCTGGGAACTTGATTCAATGGGTTTGCTCTCAAGAGACTGCTGCTCAAAGAATTCGTTTCTCTTTCAAGACTTTCAATCTCCAGCAGCAATGAATCGTCTGTTTCACCATTGAAGAAGCCAGCGCTCCATGCCGAGTCAGGTTCATTTTTTGTGCCTGAAGTGATCAACGAAAATCGTGAGCTGCCTGAGTCGTTTGAGGTCACGCCGTTTGCGCCAGTTGAATTGGACGCGGCTGAATTCAGCTCTTCAGAACTAGAGGACGCAGAAGTGGACGCCGCCGCGGCCGTGCTAGTGTTGGGTACCGATTTGTTCGATTCTGGATGCCATGACGAAACGCCAAAGTAGATTCCGGCGGCAATGGCCGAAGCAGTCACTCCAGTGATTACCCAATTGCGAAGCCGCCGTTTTCGACCGGTCAAAACGCGACTGGTGATGATTCGGTTGGGCTTGGCAACTTTCTCTGGCTGATGAAGGTGTGAAAGGTATCGCTTCAGCAGATCGCGAACGGCAGCGGCGGATTTGAAACGATCTTGAGGGTTCTTCTCCAAGAGCTTTTCAATGATGTCCGACAGCATCGGTGAAAGTTCATTGTTGACTTCCAATGGAGAGGCTGGCTGCTCATTGAGAATTTTTTGAATCACCGCGAACGATTTATCTGAGCGAAACGGAACTCGCCCGGTGCCCAAAAAGTACATCAGAGCACCCAGGCTGAACAAATCACTGCGACTGTCGAGTGTCTCACCGCGCGCTTGTTCAGGCGACATGTAGTGAGGCGTGCCGGCAATCCAACCCGTTTGAGTCATGCTGGCGTCATCGGAGGCGCGAGCCAATCCGAAGTCGGTGATCATGACTCGGCTGACATCCTGTTCGATCAGAATGTTGGCTGGCTTGATGTCGCGATGAATCAGGCCTTGTTGGTGGGCTTCGGCCAAACCATCGGCGACTTGAATTGCGATTCGAACAATCTCTCGAACATCGAGTGGCCCGTTTTCTTCAATCAAACTTTGTAGCGAATGGCCTGAGACCAATTGCATCACAATATATGGACGCGTGTCCGACGCGTTGACCGCATAAATCGGTACGACGTTTTGGTGAACCACGGCCGCTGCCGCGCGGGCTTCTCGGGCAAATCGTTTTCGTGAGGTTCCATTGCTCGCCAAATGGGGCGCGAGGACTTTGATCGCCACGGCTCGATTTAGATCTCGGTCAAACCCCTTCAAGACAATTCCCATCCCGCCTTGGCCAATTTTTGACTCAATCTCAAATTGATCGATTCGCCCCAACATTTCAGGATGCGAGGGTGGGTCAAGAATTCGCTGCCAATCGGGAGCGGATTCTTGAGACGACCCGAGGCTGGTGATTTTGTTATGTTTTCGATCGGTTTCGAACGATGGAACAAAAACGGAGCTGGAAACTGAAAGTCGTGATTCAATTTGAGCTGGTATTTCAATCTCGTCGATCGTCAAAAGACGTGTTGCCGTTTTGGCCCACCACCCTTCACCGGCTGCCGATTCGGTAATTCGCTGTTGGCAGGCCTCGCATGAATCTAGATGAAGCTCGAATTCAGCGCGTGTCTGTTGATCACAGTCGTCGGCCAAGACGTCCACTCGTTCGAATGTCTGGCAGGCTAGATTCTTATTCATGATTCGGCCCCTTCAATCGAGTCGGGAAGTTTTGGCGTCGGAAGGCTTTGGGTTTCTGATTCTGAGGAAACGTAACGCTCGACGGTTTGTTTCAAGCGAGCCATCACACGGCTGCGAGCGATGTAAACAGCGCCTGTACTAATTTCAAGTTCCGTTGCAACGTCGGCAATAGGCTGATGTTCGACGGCACTTTTCCAAAAAGCCAGCCACGTACGTGGCTCGAAGTGCGGTTCAATTTTCTGACTCGCCCAAGCGAACACCTGCCGCTCATGTTCGATATCAAAGAGATCCGATTCTTCTGAACGCCCCGGTGTCTGTTGAATGATCTGCTGAATCGATGAGTCATCGCTGGTTTTTGGCAAGCGGTTTTTCGAACGCATCAACTCGATGACGAGGTTTCGAGTGATGCGGCTGATCCAACCGCGAAACGAACCACGCTCTGGATCTGGGTCCCAGCGATTGATTGCCCCGGCAACCCGCGTCAAGACTTCCTGGGTCGTATCGAAAGCGTCCGCGTCTTGCAGACCGCGAGCCCGAGCCAGGCGGTAAACCAGCGGTTGGTAGATGTCAACAAATTCCTGCCATGCCGCCGCGTCTTCAGGTGAACGCAAACGTAGGATTAAGCTGGCTCGAGTTTTGGGTTGTTCGCTCATCATGCAGTCCTCATCAGTCTACACGGTCAGCGTCTGGCGATCTTTCAGAGAAAACTGAGAAACTTTTTTGACCGAGAAAATGCAGTCCAAATGGCAACGGGCAGCGTTGAATTCGGAAAAGCAAATGCCGTAGAAAGCAACCACCGCAGGAGGCGAAGACCGCAGAGCGTAGTTGGAAGAAGGCTCGAAGCCCGTGCAGCGCGCTTCCAAGCCGGTTAAGCCATTGGCCTGAATCGTTTAACGAATAGCCGGCAGGCGTCAGTGTTTTAGCGATGCAGAGTGCAGGCGCCGAATAACGAAAGGCGCGAAACAAAGGAACGGCGCGAAATCAAGAAAGGCGCGACAAACGAGGTTGCATTTGGCTTTTCGCCAATTTGGTGGTCGATGCCAGGTCTGTCAGTTCGCTCCAAGCACGAAAGCTTAAAACCTTACCGTTACCTCAAAATCTTGACGTCCGAATTCTCAGCCAAAATCCCAAACACGTCTTTGGCATCCTTTTCACTCAGTCCAATACATCCGTGATGGCCAGGCTTGGCTGAATCAGGAATCGCATGAATGCAAAGACTGTTTGACAATCCGATCCAATTGGGGCCGTAACCGTTTTCTGGAGCGCCCGGTGGATAATCGACTCCATTGGAATCGCGCCAGGAATGTCCAGCTTCCGATTTGACGAGAACTTTGAACTCGCCCGGTTTGGGTTCGCCGGAAATGCCAACACGAATTGGAAATCTCCCCGCGTATAAGTCACCCAAAAACATCGTCATGACTTGGTCTTCCAAGTTGATTTCGGTTCGAAAAGGGCCACGCACGATTTTGAGTTTTGTGCCTGGAGCGATCACGACTGGGTTGGGCAGCACCGATTGGTTGATATTGTAAATCAGTTGAGCCGGCACATTCCATTTTTTGGCGATGTCCATCAACGATTCATTCGCACTGACCGTATAGCTTTCCGGAGCAAGATGATTCTCACGCGAGTAAATGACCTTGCCTGCCAACGCATCGAGGTTGGGAAGCAAGCGTTGTCGTTGAGGCCCATTCAAACTTGCGTCGTTGTAAAATCCTGACAATAGTTTGAGCGCCTCGCGATGCTGGCCAGAAGCAACTAACTGATCAACTTTCGGCCACGCAGCGTTATAACTGAGCGTGGTGGGTTCTACACTGGCCAATTTCACGTTGCTGTCGAAACCACCATCTAAGTCGAACGAATTCGATCGTTCAATGTCTTTGGCGGTCGAAGTTGATGCCGGCGATGTGCTGGATGCCAAACGATTGAAACTGGAATCGTTGTTAGCGATACTTTGGGCGGTCGAAGGCGCCGATGGTTTCTCAGAAAATTGAAACTCACCTGATGCGTCAAAATCTGAAGTTGATTCAGCATTCTTGTTTGCTTCGGGTTTGAAGCTTGAACTCAAATTTGGATTGTTGGCAGCAAACGAATTGTTCACCAAGCTATCTGACGCTGGGCTCGTTTTTGCTGGAGCCGTCAGGTTTACTTCACTCGACGGCGGAGGAGTAGCGGCTGGCGGCGGCTGGATTGAGGCGACGACATTGGCGGCTTCAAACTGCATCTGATTCTCAAGTGCATCAATCAAGCCTTTGTCGCGGTTTGCTTCAACCGGTTCCCGCTGCGAAATCTCCATCGAATCTGATGTTTGATTTTTTCCTTCGGGCATCTTCATTTTTGGAAATGAATTCAGATCGATTTCGTTGCTTTGCGGATACTGAATCGTCTGGACATTGTTTTTGTCAGTTGTGCTGAGAGCCGTTGTACTGGGCGCGGATATATTGGTCACTGTGCTATCGGCTGTCGCGGGAAGTGTCATCTGCGGTGAACGCATCGGGGGGGTCGCCGGCGGCTGAGTCGTGTTCAAGTTTGCGAACGACTGAGCTGGCGGGAGTTGGCCAGATGGAGGTTGGGTTGAGGACGGCTGTTTGAAGTTCGGCGATCCACCAAGTATGCCCGATGGCTTTTGAGCCGATCCGGAAACGGAGCCGGAAAGTGACGCCATGTCCGATTTGAAATCATCGATCTTGGACTGCACCCCGGCGACTTTAGATTTGGCTCCGGACAGCGCATCGTTCGCCAGTTGACTGATGCTGCCGGAAAAATCAGAGGCCATATTTGCCGGCGAATCGGATTCTGAATTTGGCGTCAGCGAAACCTGATACAGCCCAAATGAGACAGCGAGTAAGCCGACAGCAACAAAGGTATTTCGTATAGAGTGCACTTCAGTCCTCCTTGACCGAAAAGCTATAATTCAGTTTCTCACGATTCAAAATTGAACAACCAGATCGTCGCAAAACAAAAGTATGAACCAAGACTACGATGACGCCGACGATGATTACACAATTGACTGTCCCCATTGTGGCGAGTCAATTTACGATGACGTATCGCAATGCCCTTATTGCCGGCAGTACGTTTCATCTTCAGATTTCAAATCACGAATTCCAAAATGGATTTGGGCAGTCGTTGTGTTGGCAACTCTCTTTGCTTTTTCACTCCCCTATCTGCAAACGTTGATGCGAATGATAGGCGAGTGAAGGTGTTCAGTTTTGGGGAGGATATCAGTTTGTGGCCGCCGATCGAATATCAATATAATTCGGGGCTAAATTGTCGAAAGCGTCTACGGTCGACCGAAACCAACTTTACATTTTGTCGAATAACGTACCAACGTTCATAGAGTTGGAAGGTAGCACATGATCGCTAGCAACTTTTGAGCGACTGGCTTCCCTTTTCGTTTGATGAACAATGCAAGACCATTCAATCAAGCTTCTTTATTTTGGCTCTTTGGCTTGTCCTAGTTTGCTGCGAATTGTTTTCAGTCGAACGGCAAGTTCGGATTCGAAACCTCGGTCGACTGGTTGATAGTACTCGCGATCAACACCCAGATAGTCTTGGCTGGCAACTCCATCAGATTCGTCGTGTGCATACTGGTAACCCACTCCAGCTCCCAACTTGCCAGCTTCTCGGTAATGGCTGTCGCGCAGATGTTTGGGAACGGGCAACACACGATTCTCCAAAACATCTTTGCGGGCAGCACCGATGGCGACGGTCGCCGCGTTGGATTTTGGTGCGCACGCCAAATAGGCGACGGTTTGTGACAACGTGAGTTGGCATTCCGGCAACCCGATTTGCTCACAGGCTTGGGAGCAGGCCACCGCTAACGGGAGTGCCTGTGGGTCAGCGTTGCCAACATCTTCGCTGGCGAGAATGATCAAACGGCGACAGAGGAAACGCACATCTTCTCCGCCTTCGAGCATTCTTGCCAGCCAGTAAATCCCGGCGTCAGGATCGCTCCCTCGAATGCTCTTGATCAGTGCGCTGGCGCAGTCGTAATGTTCATCGCCAGTGGCATCGTATTGGAAAGCCCTCAAGCCCGTTGCATTCCGCAGCGCCTCTACACCGATCGTTATTGGCGCGTCAGTCGAGCCGCCCGCAATGACGGCCGTTTCGAAAATCGAAAGTGATTTCCTCCCATCGCCATCGCTAACGTTTGATAGATAGTCGATCGCATCGTCATCGATTTGAATGTTTTGACCGCCGTATCCGCAATCCGGATCGGAGATTGCGCGGTTAATCAGAATTTGAATTTCTTCTCGGCCCAAAGGTTCAAATTGAAAGACTTGGCTGCGGCTAACCAACGCGCCATTGACCGCAAAAAATGGATTCGAGGTCGTGGCGCCAATGAGAGTTACCACACCATTCTCAACATCGTCCAGCATCGCGTCTTGCTGTGAACGATTAAAGCGGTGGATCTCGTCAATGAACAGCAACGTGCCTCGCCCCTCAGCGGCCAACGTGTCGCGCGCCCGACGAAGAACCTCTCTCAGCTCTTTGACTCCGTGCATAATCGCACTGAGTTGAGCGAATTCACGCTGCGTTTCGCCGGCAAGGATTCGAGCCAAGGTCGTTTTGCCCGTTCCTGGTGGGCCGTAAAAAATAACGGATCCTAAACGGTCAGCTTCCACCAGTTGCCGCAACAGTTTTCCTTTACCAAGAAAGTGTTGTTGACCAACGAAATCGTTCAAACTGCGCGGCCGCATACGGGCGGCCAATGGTTGTGCGGCTTGCATGTTTGCTTGCTCAGCTTTTTCGAATAACGACATGATTGACCCAAGCCTGTTTTGAAATGAACGTTTTGCGTTCAAGAACGATTTGAATGGCGAATGAAAAACGCGACGCTTGAAATAACAAGTCGATGAATTTAACATGGGGAAGATAATGTGACAAAGTTATTTCAAGCGTTGATTATTACGCAAAAACAAGTTGAGCGAAACAAATGGCAAACACAACAAAAAACAAAGCATCCAAATGCGTGATGGCTCGAATCATGCGTCAGGGTGAAGGGCATCAAAAAAACTTCGGTTTGCGCGAATATAAAACTTGGAAGGCCGCCGAAGAAGCCGCCCAAAAGTGGGTCAAGAAAATGAAGAAGGAGCTACCGCCCGAAGCAGAACGCCTGGGGCGGATGACGAAGCGAAATAAATCTGGCATCGTCGGAATCTGGCCGCGAATTTCCAGCTTCAAAAGCAAACATGCCGATGTCGATTATTGCCGTTGGTATGCTCGCTGGCCTGGCTGCCCGCTCAAAGGCGGCGTCAGTTTTTCCGCCGAAATTTTCGGAGACGATCAAGCCTTCGCGCTCGCTTATCTCGCGCGCGAAAACCAAACCGCTGATCGTGATTGGCTTGAGAAGAAGCTGAAGACGTTTGTGAAAACCAAGAAATACAAAGAGATCATTTCGAAGAAGCAGCTAGAATTTGTCGGTCGTGGAAAGTAGTAGTCCTTCGCCTTCAGGGCGGATTCGAACTTAATCGTTCTCAAGTATTTTCGGTCGCCAATTTGTTCCAGTCGAAAAGTATTTTGGGTGCCATGCTCTCGCTTGGGGAGGGCGAATTTTGCAATCATTGATTCCACTTACGTGTAAGCTCAGAGTCTATTCCCTTGTTCGCGTGAGCATGTTCGCCTCGGCCGAGAGTCGTTGCCCAAAAACCACTGCGGATCAAGAATTGCAGCATGACACGCAAGCGAGGGGTGGCAGCCGATTCAATTTCTTTAGTAGGAAATGGTTTGAAGTTTCAGGAATGCCAAAATCATGAACACTCGAATTTGCAACTCCATTCCGGCTCTGCTTTTTTTGTTGATGATACAGTCGCTGATCGCAGACGCTGTAAGCGCCCAAGACGTCCTCAAGAAATCCGAAAACAATGATCCGATTCCCACCGCCGACTACGAGTTAGTTTGGAGTGACGAATTTGACGGCGACTCGATAGATCCCAATAAGTGGTCTTCTGAAACGGGATCGCACGGATGGGGCAATCACGAATGGCAGAACTACACAGATGGGCAAAACGTTGTCGTCAGCGACGGCACGCTCAAGATCATTGCCAAGAAAACCGGCGCGGGCCAAAAGGCGGGCGACTACACCTCAGCACGACTCAACAGCGTGCCAGCTTTCGTTTACGGCCGCTATGAAATACGAGCCAAGATCCCGGCGCACATCGGCAAAGGCAATTGGCCAGCGATTTGGATGTTGGGCGAGAGTCTTCGTGACAAAACGATGGGATGGCCACTCTGTGGTGAGATTGACATCATGGAATATGTCAGCATGGATCCCAACAACGTCCATTTCAATTTGCACACCAAAGCCAACAACCATTCGATCGGCACCAACATCAGTTCCGGCCCGGTCAAGTTGGAAACGATTGAAGAAGAGTTTCACAACTATGGCGTGTTATGGAGTGAGGACAAGATCCAAATCTATCTTGATGACGTCTCCAATGTGCAGTTGACGCTTGATCGTCCGAAGCAAGTCAAACAAGAGACTTGGCCATTCGACAAACCGCATTACTTTCTACTCAACGTTGCCGTCGGCGGTGATTGGGGTGGCCAACAAGGTGTCGACGACAAGATCTTTCCAGCGACGATGGAAATCGATTACGTCCGTGTCTATCAGAAAAAGAAAACGGCGAAGAAATAATCAACTCCGGCAAACCTGCAGGCTCATTTCGAAATCAAAAACGTGATCAGCATGCAGGCCCAGACGACATCCAGAAAATGCCAATAGCTGGCGCAGTGATCGACGGCGAAGTGTCGCTCGTGATCATACTTTTCCCGATAGGCCTGAAAGATCACGAATCCGAGAAACACCATTCCGCCAATCACGTGTAATGCGTGAATGAATGAAAGCGTAAACGACATTCCATAGACTTTGGTTGAACCGTCGGACTGACTGAAATGGTGGGTCAGCAAATCGTACATGCCAAATCCTTGAATCAACACAAACACGACCGCCGCAAACCAGGCGACCATCAAGAGCCGACGAAAGTCAACTTGCCGTTCTCGGTGAATCAGCCAGCAGGCTCGCTGGAGACAAACGCTGACAACAATCAGAACCGCAGTGCTTATCCAAAACGTCGCCGGTAGTTTCAGTGGCTGGTAGATTTCCGGACCCATCGTGGCAATCGAATTGGGCACGGCGTCGGGGATTGGATTGAAGGCTTGATCCCGAACCACCAGATAGGTAATCATGCTGGCGATGAAGAACATTCCCAGCGATGCAAGGAACAAATAGAACACCAATTTGGCTTGGTATAAATCTGGGCGAGCCGGAACCAAGTTGATGGATTGTTTTAACATGGGTTCGCTCCTCCGTTCCCGGATTAGTTCGTTGGGACGCAATCCTCCATGAACAGCTTGATCCGATCAGCGGTGGTTCGAGGGGGAAGCGTTTTCGAACTTCCAACCGATGAGCCTTTGAACCATCTGGCATCGATCAGTAAATCAACAATGCCGCGACTCTTTAACTTTGAGCTGCTAACTACTCCGCTGGAGTTGTTGCGGTTACTTCTGCAGCCGCATCCCGGGGGAAAATGTCAATTGTTTCTTGATAATGACCCGTGTCCATAAGAGTCATACTGATAAAAAGCGTGACAAATAACAGAGAAGACAAAAACGTGACGACGTTAAAGCTCTTGTCCCACCACATGTGCATGAAGAACGCGCAAACCAAGAAAGCCTTGGCTGATGCAATCAACATGGCCAATGGAAATGCGAATGCAGGCGGCATGCCCATGCCGGATGTAACCACTGTCAAAATGGTCAATCCAATCAATGAGATGAAAACTGCCATCAGCATCTTGATAGGTGCGGGATGGCAAAACGATGGAAGATTGTCGTGATGATCTGACATTTCTAAATCAATCAATCAAGTAAAGCAGTGGGAACAAGTAAATCCAAATCAAGTCGACAAGGTGCCAATAAAGTCCGACGTAATCGACAGGGCCAAAGTAATCACTTCGCCAGTGACCAAGCAGCGAACGCCAGAAGACCCAAGCCAACGCCGCGATTCCAGCGATGATGTGAATCGCGTGCAGCCCGGTCATGCAGTAGTAGATACTAAAGAAGATTCCGATATCACGATCGAGCCCTTTGTTGGGGTCGACATCCGAAGCCGAATCGCCGTGGTGTTCATCACCTTCGTGTCCGTGATCTTCACCTGCAGCGTGATCATGGCTTCCTTCGCCCCCACTTTTGCCTTCGTGTGATTCTTGAGCTTCTTGTGTTAATAGCTCTGGCGAGTAAGCGGTCAACGTCGTAGCAGCATGCAGCATCATCGGTTGATTCGCCGCGTGACTTCCACCTGTTCCGCCTTCGGTGACCTGCATATAAACATGGCCTCCAACTGCACCCAAAAAGTAACCGCCAACCGTGATCGCCATACCGGCCATGAAGGTCGCGAGCGTCCCTTTGTTGGTCATTTTGGCAAGCGCACTGGCGACAAGAAAACCGACCAGCAAGAGGGCTGGTATGACACTGATGTAAACCAGGTAATCAGAAATGTGGAGTGCTTGTCCGATTCCTGTCTCCGGATGCGCGTGAACGCCGGTGAGATGAAATTGGGAACGGACGAAAATTCCCATGTCCCATTTGTGACTGTACTCGACGGCTTTAACGCCAAGGAATACCGCCGCACAGACCATTGTAGCCAAAATGTAGACGGCACAGTTCTTGTTCTTGCCCAATTGGGCAGCACGCACTCCCAACGCCATCGTCAAACTGCTAAACAGCAGCACGATCGTGTTCAAGCCACCTAGGTACTTGTCCAGATAGACGTGAGCTTGGTCAAAAATCTCTGGGTGATGGTTGCGGTACAACGTGTACGCGACAAACAGCCCGCTGAAAAAGAGGACTTCTGTCACCAGAAAGATCCAAATGCCCAGCTTGCCGGAATCGAACTGTTGTTCGGCGGAATCAAAGTGATGGGCAATGAACTCACCATGATCATGATGATCATCGTGAGAAGAATGTGAATCTGCAACGGCCATTTCCGGCTCCGAGTTATCCGTTTTCTAATGTGCTTCTAAATTGCTAACTCAACCACACGTGTTAGCGACGTGTCTTTCTGCGAACGGCATCCGCTAGTGCGGAGCCGGTTCTTTGCGTGGCGGCGCGGTGGCCGGATCAGCGAATTCACGTGGAATGTACGTGTCCAAGTCAGCATCGTAGACCTGCGAATCGAAATCGTAAGGGTCGTGCAAGACTGGCTTGTGAATGAAGTTGTGAAAGTCAGGTGGTGAGCTGGACTGCCACTCAAGCGAGGCGGCTTTGAATGGATTACTACCACATCGTGGGCCACGGAACGCCGAGTAAGTCAACACTGCGAACGAAATCAGAATTCCAATTCCCAGCACAAACGCACCGAAGGTTGACCACTGGTGGAACGCGAGGAATTCCGGGTCGTAGGACGCGTAACGTCGAGGCATACCACGGGCACCCATCACGAACTGTGGAAAGAAAGTAATGTTGAAGCCAGTGAAGACCAGAAAGCAACCGACACGACCCAAGAAGTCGTTGTACATGCGTCCCCAAATCTTTGGCCACCAGTGGAACAGTCCACCGAGAAGCGCCGTCAATGTTCCACCCACCATCACGAAGTGGAAGTGAGCCACCACGAAGTAGGTGTCGTGCAAGTGGATGTCAGTCGACAACGCACCGAGGAACAAACCGGTCAATCCACCGATTCCGAACAAGAAGATGAACGACAACGCGTAACACATCGGCGTGTTCAATAGGATCGAGCCTTTGTAAAGCGTCGCCAGCCAGTTGAATACTTTCACCGCCGATGGAATCGCCACGGTAAATGTGATCGCACTAAAGATCAGCGTGACAACTTGTGATTGACCGCTGGTGAACATGTGGTGACCCCAAACGAGGAAACCAAGCAAGGCAATCGCGACGCTGGAAAAAGCGATAAACGAATAACCAAAGATCTTCTTTTGACTGTAAACCGAAATCAACTCACTGATCACGCCCATTGCCGGCAGGATCATGATGTACACGGCCGGATGCGAATAGAACCAGAAAAAGTGCTGGAACAGAACCGGGTCACCGCCGTACTTCGGATCGAAGATACCGATGTGCATTGTCTTTTCAGCGATCAACATCAGCAACGTGATGCCAAGAACTGGAGTCGCGAGAACTTGAATAATCGCCGTGGCATAAAGCGACCAGATGAACAGTGGAAGTCGGAACCACCCCTGCCCTTTCATTCGCATCGTGTTCACCGTGACCAAAAAGTTCAGCCCCGTGAAAATCGAACTGAAACCAAGCACGAATGCTCCGAAGGTGGCCCAGATGACCCCAGTCTCTGTTTCGATACTGTACGGCGTGTAAAAAGTCCAACCCGTGTCTAGGCCAGCACCGAAGAGAATCGCACCCAGTAGCAATCCGGTACCGATGATCCAGAGGTAGAAACTAGCCAAGTTCATTCGCGGAAAAGCAACGTCTTTCGCGCCAAGCATCATCGGTAGCACGATGTTACCCAGTGCCGCCGGGATGCTTGGAATGATGAACGCAAACACCATGATGGCTCCGTGGAGCGTGAACATCTGGTTGTATTGATCATCCGTCAGCATGTCGGAATCGAACGAAAACAAATGCGTACGCAAAACAAGTGCGAACGTTCCGGCAAGGAACAATGCAATCGTGACACCGATCAAATACATGATTCCGATACGTTTGTGATCGAGGGTGAAAGCCCAGGACTTCCATCCTTTCGAGCAATTCAAAAACGACGTTTCGGGCGTATCGAAAAGTTGCTTACGAGTTTCTTTATTTGCCATTTTAATAACCTTAGTTTTTCCTGATTCGATCCGAACCGAATTGGCTCGACAAAAATCAGGATGTCGTTTGAACGAACATTTCGTTCGAGTTTCTCAGTTGTCGCTACAGGTTGTTTCTAGTTTTCTGATTCAGTGTCAGGCGACTCGGACGCTGGTGTCTCTCCAGCGGGTTCCGATCCGACTGAGTTTGGGTCGTTCAAGTATTTCAAGAACGCGATCACATCATTGACATCTTCTTCAGACAGTTGGCCTTTGAAGGAGTTCATTTTTGATACCGGCCCATAGCCTTCCACGACGTGCTTTTCCGGGTACCAAATCGAATCCTGAATGTACTGGTCGTTAACAGGAACCGTTCCACCACCATGGAGTTTTTCTTCCGACTTGCCCATCAGTAAATTCAAAGCCGGTCCGGTGGCTGCTTCGCCATTGATCTTGTGACAGCCGGAACACTGGATGTTGTAAGTCCGCTGTCCGTTTTCCCATGGTTTGTGATCAGCGCGAATCCAGACCGTGTTGGCTTTTCGATCCTCATCACTGGTGTGGACTTCCGCCATCGTTCGCATTTTCGAGTGACCTTGGCCACAGTACTCAGTGCAAGACAAACGATACTGACCAGGTTTGGTCGGCATGATGTACGCGTAAGTGTATCGACCCGGAACGATGTCCATTTTCTGGCGAAACGCCGGGACGAAGAAGCTGTGCAACACGTCTTTTGACTGAAGAATCAATTTGGTCGGGCGATCCATGACCAAGTGAAGTTCAGATGAACTGTCGCCATCGGGATAGGTAAACAACCAGTTGTATCGACTGGCCATGACGTGAATCTCTTCGGCATCTTCTTTCGGAGTCCGCATGTCGAAGTAGCCAGTGGCTCCCTCGTAAAACATCCAGACCAACAGGATGCTTGGCAACACAGACCAGAGAATTTCGATTGCAGTGTTGTGGGAAGGGCTTGGCTCGGGAGCAATCACATCGCCTTTTCGCTGATACTTCACGATGAAGTAAAGCATCGAACCGACGATGCCAATGAAAAAGACGAGGCTGATCCAAAAGATTCCCATGTACAGCGAATCAATATCCGACGCGAACGACGACGCCTGCTCCGGAAACCAGTACTCGGTTGCAAACGGGTTCGACGTTCCGACTCGTTCCAAAGCGGAATCCGGAACGGTCGTGTCCGGCAGAGTCGTCGCCTCAACGCGGGCTCGAATCGAGTCGTCTGAGGCCTGTCCGATAAGTGTAGGTAATTGCCAGTTCATCTATTCACACGAAACTTGGTTAGAAGCTTACAAAGTAATGTTTTGTTAAACGGCCGAGCCGGTCAGTGGGTCGTTCGTATTGATCTCGCCGATTTCTCGTTCGGCACCATCGCTGTTTGAATCATCTTCACCGGTTTTCGATCCGCGGCGAAAGAACCAATAAGGAACCAAGCCCAGAACCATCACGAAAGCCGTTAAGGCACCACCGATCCTCATGATCGCCATTGCTTGAAATGTGTATTTGCCAGTCGACTCGTTAAACGAAAAGCATCCCAGTCCGTAGCTGAGAATGTTGATCGGGGAGCCAATTTTACCTTCGGCGGCTTCCACCAAAGCGAGTTTGATTGTGTTTGGGTCGTAGTCAAGCCCGTGGATGTAGCGAACAATTTTTCCCTTGGGAGACAGCAGAATAAACACAGGCGGATGCGAGTAGAGCTTTTGCTCAGGGACGTACTTATAGCGAAATCCACATTGGTCGGCGATGAAACGAATGTTCTTGCGATCGCCGGTGAGAAAATGCCAGCCATCTGAACTCTCAGATCTGTTGTACAGGTGAAGGTATTTCTCTTTTGCTTCGCGTGCTCGAACCGTTTGTTCTGTGGGATCGATGCTGATCGATACGACTTGGAAATCTTTACCGACTTCCAATTTTCCTTTGGAGCTGACTTCCCGTAAAGCAAGCGTCATGTTTTCAAGTTGGACGCTGCAGAGTTTTGGACAATTGGAATAATTGAATGACAGCATGACCGGTCGCTTGCCATCGAACAGGTCTGAGATTTTGACGAAGTTGTTAATCTCGTTGTGAAACGGAATGTCCATTTCCAAGACTTCACCAACGTAAGAATCGACGCCAATGCCTTCGGCTTCTTCTGGGCGGGATCGAATGCCGAGCGGATCCTTTTCGTCATCGGTCAGTTCGCCGGCATCACCTGCGCTGATTTGAGCTTCACTCTTCTGTCTTGATTCATCGGCAGAAACTGACGACACAAACGCGCCCAACGCAACGAGCGCGAAAACGCCGGCGGTGATGGAGGAACATTTTGTGAGTTTCAGTTTCATGGTTATCGGTTGGTCGATTTCGACCGGATACTTTTTAAAAGAGTGAGTCAGAGCCGCTTAATTGCCGTACTTCGCCACGACACTTCGCATCGCCTTGTCGATTGGGACGATTCCGTCGCCGCCGGACAGGATCTGCTTTTGTTCAGCAATCTGTTTGTTAGCTGGCATACTCACTGCATCCGTCGATTTTGATTGCAAGTAGCTGTTCTGTAAGTGATAGCAAAGGCCCTGAACGAACATGATGGTCAGCAAGGTAACCAGTGCGCTGATGGCTCCCACTAGTACGATAACCGGTGTATTGATGTCGTCATAACTTGGAGTCTCGTGGGCTCCATGTTCATCGGTTTGGGTTTCGGTCGTTGTCATGATCTTATTGGGATTTAAGGGTTTGTCTTTGTTGTCGTTTTTCGGCACCAGCGATTAGTGAACTTCGTGGTTCAGGGCTTCGCCAAGTCGAGGATCTTTGATGGCGATCAATGGTCGATCTCTGGCGATCAAGCAAAATAGCGCGATGAAGATGGCGATCATACCAATCATACAAGGTAGGTTTTGCACGATCCCCGGAGCCGGTGATTGCATCGTTGGGTCGTACTGCGGCATGATCAACCAGTAGTGGTCAACCCAATGCATCACTAGCAAGAGCACGCAGGCTCCAGCCATCACAAATTTGTTGCGGCGAGCGGTTCGTCCCATGATCAGGAAAAACGGAATGAACAAGTGACCGACCAACAAGATGATGGAAACGGTTTGCCAACCGGGTTGGTTGATTCGCAAGTTGTACCAAAATGTTTCTTCAGGAATGTTGGCGTACCAGATCAGCATGAACTGACTGAACGCGATGTAGCCCCAAAACACAACGAAGCCAAACATGAGCTTGCCCATGTCGTGGTAGTGTTCGGTTGTGATCTCATCAGTGACGCGGCCGGTGTGTTGTAACCAAAGCGCCGTCAGCGTGATCGTTGACAAACTGCTTAGCACAGCACCGGCAAAGAAGTAGACCGGGAACATCGTGCTAAACCATAACGGCGAAAGTGTCATTTCGATATCGAATGAGGCAAAGACAACCGTCGAAGCAAAGATGATCATGGCTGGTGCAGAGAAAGCCTGCATTCGTGACGTCAGATGTTTGTCGCCAGTTTCGTCTTGTTTGAGCGAGGTTCGAAGATAGAACCAAGCCATGAAAGTCCAGATCGCAAAGTAAACGCAGATTCGAACAGCGAAAAAAGTTGGATTCAAGAAGGCGGACTTCATGATCTCGATCGGAGGTCGCTCTGCCATCGGAAGCGCTGCGATCTCGGCCGCGTGTTCCGGATCACCGATTGCCGAATAGCCACCCTCCACCCAAGAGTAGACGATGCCTTGGCCGGCAACGACCGGAATCAAGATCGGTAAAAACAGAATCAGCATTGGCAAAATGCACATCGAATACAGTTCAGCGATTCGGCGAACCGTAGCGCTCCAACCGGCACGCGTCAGGTGCATGATGGTGACAAAGAACAAACAGCCAACGACGATCGACAACAAGAAACAATAATTCACCAGGTAGACATACGAGAACGCTCGCATGTCGAATCCAGAAAGCACCAAGGATGCACCAACACCGATCGCTCCAACAATTAGGGCGATTGGGATTATGCGAATGTAGCCATCACTTAGCGAGATAATTGGCGAAGTGATTTTTGCTGGTCGGGTTTCGTGCATGTCAGATCTTTTGAATCAAATTTGTTTGAATCAGATTGTTCGTTGTGTTCCAGGACTCGCGTCATCCATACCTGTTAAGGTCTCGGATCGGTTCCGTCGTCTTCTGATGTATCTCCGGAATCGGCAGCTTCGTCTGCCTCGGCAGCGGCTACTGCTGAAGGCGGTTGAATAC
>CAZPTT010000090.1:0-2052 GCA_964589435.1 uncultured Pirellulaceae bacterium | reverse complement strand
GAATCGGCAGCTTCGTCTGCCTCGGCAGCGGCTACTGCTGAAGGCGGTTGAATACCGGTCTCTTGTAAGGCCTTTACGTAAGCCACAATTGCCCAGCGGTCGGCGGCTGGAATTTGGTCTTTGTAAGGGCCCATCGTGCTGCGTCCGTTTGAAATCGTGTCAAAAATTCGCCCGACCGGGTTCTTCGCAGAATCTTTCACGTCAGGTTCATGTAACGATTTTGCAGCAGTCCATTTGGCTTTCGAGCCAGCGGCCAGTGCCAACGCCCGCTTGTTGACCAAGCCATCTCCGTTACCGGCGTAGCCATGGCAAACCGAGCAATAAATGTTGAATCGCTGTTGGCCTCGCGCGACCAATTCGTCGTTGACCTCGATGCCAGCAGGAAACTCAGTCACGTACATGCTGAGATCTTCTTCTTCCTGGGCAGCCGGGGTCGTTGCGCCGTTGGTGCTGGCTCGAAACGAACCCGCCGAAGTCGTCACGGTCGTGACTTTGGGAGTCCAATCCTGCTTGATACCGGCAAACATTTCTGTGTCAGTCTGCAAGTTCCCACGAGCGATTGATCCTTTGACTGGTTTACGCATCGCGCGGAAATCGTTGAACAGATACTTGTTGCCACCTTCGTTCGCAAGGTTCGGCGACATCGTTTGTGTTTTCGATTTGTGTTGCCAGTCCATGTCGGGCATCACGTGCAGTCGTGGTGCACGGTTGGTCATGCCCTTGGCTCGAAAAATCATCACCGGTGGAACAAGCAGCATGATGGCGGCGAGAATTCCAGTCAGCATTAGAAACTTCGGCAACTTCCAATCGGTAAGATCTTGCCGACATTCGTCGATCGCGACCGCGCCCCATTCGTTCAATTGACCACGAGTGAAATCCGGGTTGTATTTCGGATCTCTGGTTTCAATCATCAAGAAAAATTTATCGTTGGTGACTCGCTTGAAGCGTGAAACACGATGCAATGGGTTGGAGAGCATTGGTAGTTTGTTCATGAACCACATTCCGAGGAACGTAGCGAAGGCACTGGACAAAACGATGATCTCAAACGTAACCGGAATGTTCGCCGGCAGGCTGAAGTACGGCTTACCACTGATCTTGAAAGCGTAGCCGGGAAACATCGGCGACCAATCGGCCTTGTTGGTGTAATACTGCATTCCCAAACCGATCACGACCGCGCCAAGGGCAACCGCGAGAACGATGAAAGGCAGAATGCTTCGCTTGATTCCAATCGCTGGATCAATGCCGTGCACCGGAAACGGCGTGTAAGCATCCATCGCTTTGTAACCATGCTCGCGAGCATTATTACAAGCGTTGATCAGCGTACCGGGATCATCGAACTGGGCCAGCAAGCCGACTAGTTTCGAATTTTGATCATTTAGTTCAGTCATAGTTTTTCTCAAGCGAATGTTTTTGGTTGGAAACGAAACCGGTCAAAGTTCAGTTTCCGAAACGCAGCGAAAGTGCTTCCACCTTCGTTTGTCTCTTTGAGTCCGAAGACTCGTATTCAATTTTTAATGGTGATCTTCACGCGGCATGATGCTTTTGACTTCCGCCATCGCGATGACAGGCAGGAACCGGCAGAACAAACAGAACAGCGAAAAGAACAATCCGAAGCTTCCAATCAGCATCATGATGTCGACGCCGGTCGGATGAAAATAAGCCCAGCTGGACGGCAAAAAGTCGCGACAAAGCGACGTGATCGTAATCACAAATCGTTCGAACCACATTCCGATATTCACGAAGATACAAACGATCACCATGAACCAGGTCGTCGTGCGACACCATTTGAACCAGAACAACTGCGGAATGATGACGTTGCAGGAAATCATAATCCAGTACGCCCAGGAGTAGTTACCGAACGCTCGGTTATAAAACGCGTAGCTCTCGAATTCGACGCCCGAGTACCAAGCGATAAAGAACTCGATGCCGTACGCCGTTCCAACCATCAAGCCTGTTGCCATGATGATCTTGTTCATGTTTTCGAGGTGGCGAATCGTGATCAAGTTTTCCAGCTTGTAAAGCTTTCGCACCGGCACCAGCAACGTCACCACC
>CAZPTT010000089.1:20800-27110 GCA_964589435.1 uncultured Pirellulaceae bacterium | reverse complement strand
GGCTCGCACTTCCAGCTTCGAAGCCTTGCAAGGCACGATCGCCAGATCAGCCCGAAACAACAACGCCCTACTCGTATCGGTATTGCTGCCTGGGCCGTCGGCGACCACATAATCAGCTTCCTGCCCTAACTGTGGCAACTCGTCGATGATTTGATCGGTTGACTCAAGCCGCACAACGTTAATACTCGGAGCTGCTTCGGCGATCCACTGTGAACTGCTCCGCTGAGCATCGCAGTCCGCCAACGTCACACTGTGCCCCTGTTTGGCCAGCCATGTTGCTAGATGAACGGCGATAGTTGACTTCCCAACTCCACCCTTGCTGTTTGCTACCACGATGATTGTCATGCTCTGCTGATATCGAAAAACAGACCTCTTGGCAAGCAAAAACAACAAACATTCCAGCAATCAATAAAGCTTTTGTGCTGTCCAGCAGGTTTGCTGGAAAACAAGCTCGCCTGATGACAATCTTGTAAGCATGTTGACAAGTAAACATGTCAGCAAGAAATGAGCGCGCTGCTCGACTTCATTGAGCTTGCCTTTCTCGATAACTCTATCGATTTCTTCCCAAGTTCTAAACGGAGGTTTTTGCTTTTGCTTTCCATAGCGAAGTCGAGACTTCAGGGGAAGCGTTTTTGAAACAATTGAGGATTCAATCGCCCAGGCCCACGCACTATACAGCGTCGTTATTTCTTTTTTGATTGTGACTGGGCTAAGCATACCTCCACGGATGCCTCGATCTGTACCACGCGAATTGATAAACCCTTGAACGGTCGATAGTTCAACTTGGTCTGCTACCATTCTGACGCCGAAATGCCGTTTTAGGTTTCGAATGTGAGTTCCCAACATTCCATAACTGTTATCCTCGATTGTGATTTTAGGAATCGCCTCCAAATAGCTATCCAAAAGCTTGCCGACAGTAGTTGATTTCTGGACAGTTGGCTGACTTCGAATTGTTCCCGACGATAACAGAACCGTTATCACATCATCACCTGGCTGGAGATGAAGTAGGCCAAGTTTGAGCCGGTTTAGTCCATCGTTCAACCTCGCGAGTGCAAGCTGAGCTTCAGCCTCATTCTTGGTCTTTAGGGATCGGCTAAATCGTTGGCCGTCGAGCCGGAATACGATGCGATAAGTGTCGTTGCGTTTTTCTGTATAAGCCATGTTTCATTTTCCGTTTGTGCTACGGAAAGAACCAGCGACTCAAGACCAACGCAATTGAAATGTTGCCCTCAAAATGCCCCCAAAGGGCTGGCGACACGAAAAAAGGGTCACCATCTAGAAGACAGAAACCCTTTGTATATCGAGTGCGGACGAGAAGATTCGAACTTCCACGGGATTATCTCCCACTAGGCCCTCAACCTAGCGCGTCTGCCAATTCCGCCACGTCCGCGAATCGGTGACACAAGTGTACGAAGGGCAGGGGGCTAGGGTCAAGGGGCAACTAAAGTCGGAATCAAACAGTGCAGTCGAACAATGAGGTTGACCTGCCCGGCAGCAAACTTCCTTCGCTCAATTGAACCCGTCGCCGTCTATACTTTTGACGGCCCACTATCCGCCGGCTTGAAAATAGACTTCTTCGAATGGTTGGATCACAACGAAACCGTTGCCGCTAAAGGCTGTTTGAATTGACTCCCCGCTGCCGCGCCCCAAAAACGTCTTGAACGAAACATCCGTTTTGATCTGAGGTTCAAGCGAACCTGACCATGCGACCGTCGCGTTGGGATCAGTAACGACTGGATTATCCGGCGTCACCAACAACGTAATCGGATCGTAATGGGTAGTGAAGGCAACCATCCCTGAACCTTCCAAACGAATATTGAACAAGCCGCCGGCCATCATCGCCGACATCTTCTTCATCATTTTGATTTCGTATTTGATCGATGGTTCAAAAGCTAACAGGTCGTTGCCGTTAACAAAAATGGACTCTCCAGCCAAATTCAAGATCGTGATTTTTTTGCCACTGTCAGCCAAGTAAACAACGCCGCGCCCTTCAGCTTTTGTCAGACGCGTTCCTTCCCCCGAAACGGCTTTCTTGAGCAAATTGCCAATACCTTGCTCCATAATTCCTTCACGAACGAACTTGACATCGCCACGATAGGAAATCATCGAACCCATCTTCGTCCAAACTGAACCATTAAGATTCAGTTCGAGGATCCGCTCGGTTTCAAGTTCGAACGCTCCCTGACCACGATCCTTTTGTTGTGTCTGTTGGACGAATTCTTCAATACTGTACCGGTTCATTAATGGCTCCTTGCGTTGGTATTCGAACTGGATCATCGGGCTGAATCGAAATAGAAAACTCTCGAGCCCATTGGTATTTGAACCGACGCCAAATACTGAGTCAACAAATGCCAACATGCCCAATTACCGTAACAGAAACTTGGCTTGGAAATTTCGCTAGGAAGCTTGGTCTCAAAAATGAAGAGGAGCAACCTTACTACTTTTCGGGCACCTTAGGGCCTTGCTGGTCATCTGGAAACGATGCCTTGCGCATGCCAGCCCGATGTTCATGAAGGCGCTGAGTCGGATAAAAATCGAAATATGTACCCCGATTTCCGAAGCCTGTTTTGACTCGATTGGTCATCGCTTCAAACTCTCCCCGCGGAACGACCAAAGGCTGCACCTGTTTTGGGTCGGTGACTCGATCACCAGGCACGAACACCATTTCACGAAATGCTAGTCGAACGACCCCTAATTGGATCGCGAAATCCGCCAGCTCTTCACAGCCGGCAACGCTTTCTTTGGTTACCACACATATGAATTGAATTTCGACATCGGGACAATTCCGCCGAAAATCCTGAAGGTTAGAAATAATTTGCTGAACGCTCGATCCGCCACGCTGAAATGCGTGCACCTCCTCATCCATGGAGTCGATGGAAACAGACAGCCTCGTCAGTCCAGCCCGCACCATCTTTTCGTGATCTTGTTTGTGAAGCTTCGTGCCGTTGGTCTGGACGACAAATCGAGCGGTAGGCTTCGCAGGGCTCCTTGCCGCCACCAGCATTAGATCACTCATCCGCGAGTCGATCGTGGGTTCCATGCCGCACCCAAATTGCAGGCTTTCGACACCGAGCACTTTGTCGTGCATGAAACGTTCGAATGCTTCAGCATCAATCAATTTGCTCGAACGTGGAATACGACAATAGGTGCACTTCAAATTGCAATTATCATTGGCGTCGATACGCAACCATTCGAAGGAGCGAGCGGCGAAAGTTTGCATGAACTCGAAGTTTTCAACACGCAAGCGACCATCTGGCACTGGGCCTTCGTCTTGGGGAACTTGATAGTACATGGCGAACTATTGCTTGGCTACTTGTTTGGCTTACTTTGGCGGATGAAATGATATCCGGACACAAGTTTATCTGTCTTACGACAAGCAATCAAAGCGATTGGTTCCAAATGTATATCCGGGGCCAAGCATTCGGGGCCAATAGATCGCGCTCGCTGCATTCAGATTGGGAGATGCCGCGCGGCGGCATTCAATCGGGGCAAAGCATGCCACCTCTATGTGCGTATTTACTACGCAAGAAATTCAGTAGTAAAGCGACTGCCCCACCCAACGAAAACTAACTTCGTTTCAGTACGAGAAACTGCTCAGTCGCTCCTACAATTTTTTGGAGAGTTGCGACAACTTCGTCCAGACTACCTTCTAGCGAAACGTCTCGGTGACGGCGAAGTTTCGACAGCTTGGTCGACGTCGACAAGATGAGCATTTGACTGAATTTGAGTTGTCGATATTGCGTGGTTGCTTCGACCGTCGCCAGATTCTGATTCTTTTGATCGTAGATATAAAAGTCGAACCCTTCGTCTCCCGAAACAAAATACTCATTGGTCAGCGGGTCGACGGTCAAAACCGCTTCACCTTCATGCAATGTTTCCAACGTTTCAATCTGACCGAGGATTAAATTGATTCGTTCGTCGCCAGAAAGATTCCAATCAACATAGCGGCCACCAAACATTCCGGGGGCGCCACCGAGACGCCAGCCCTCAAATGGGGGATCGACTGCGGCTGGATTGGGATCGCTACTGATATGAACCGAAGGATCTGCGACGACTTCAAATTCGTTGTCCCAATCGGAATCGTTGTATCGGGGGATGAAGCTGTCAACAAGCTCCGCCTCTTCATCTTCAACCGACCCTGGTGAATACGACTCAAGTTGGGATTGGGCTTTTAAGAGGCGCGCTTTGGTTTGCTGTAGTTCGACCAGCATCTCTTGAACACAACCAACGAATTGGTCACATTTAGCTCGGTGAGCCGTCGGCTTCTTCGCCGGCCAAGCCGGGGACATGTCGACAATCGCAATTGAGCCTTCGGCGACTTTCTCATCCATGCTTGGAAGTTGACGGTTTTTGAAGCTGGCTGGCGTTTCCTGAAACTCAACCACCCATCCAGTCAATTGCTCGAACAATTCCAGCATCTGAGGAGGCAAAGGAAGTGCTTCAGACGGGCAACTAGCTGAGTCGCCTTCTCTTCGAGTGTGAAGTGCAAGCCGTGTTGGCTGAAAGTCCAAAGTTTGCATGCCATTTTCGGAATTCATCATCGATCCACCGTGTGTTTTGAGGCACCATCCGATGGCTTAATTCGATTTCGCTTCCAAGCTTACTTTTGTTATCGGCCTCAACCTTTGCGTGAATTACCCAATCGGGAGCAAATTGGTGTGAAAGTCTTTGTAGTGGGTTGACCGAATCGATCGTATCGATCATCCGGCCAATCCTGCGGCTGGTTGGCTGGAACGCCGCGCGGGAAGAAAAAAATAACCAAGGGCTACGCTACGAATTGACTGTCTTGATCTTTTGATTCCTCGCGATGACGCCTTGGGAGTCGTCATTTTCGGAATGACCTGAAACAGGAAAAACGGCCAACTTTCGTGGAAGAGTTGGCGTGAGAACCTCGCCAATGACGAAACTCGTCAACGAGCGGATGGGGAGGCTGAAACTGGATATAATTCGGGAAAAACAACCAATTCTGCCCCAAGTTGACCCTTGCTGGATCGTTATAAAACCGATAAGATCGTTGATTCTAATTGGGTCGCGAGAATGGACTCTAGGCTCAAACTATGGATTGGGAGTATTCCAAGACCATACTTACATCCTTCATTTTGACGCTTGAATTGCGTAATTGCGGAGAACTTCAGTGCCCGGCACAAAATCATATAACGCTCAACTAGATTCCATCGAAACTAATTGGTGGATCGTTGACGGCGAAGACCAAATCGTCGGACGTATTGCTTCAGATATTGCCATGGTTCTCATGGGTAAGCATCGCCCCACTTACACGCCGAACGTTGATACAGGCGACTTCGTCGTTTTGACGAATTGCGAAAAGGTCAAGTTCTCTGGCTCGAAGTGGGATCAGAAAACTTATACTTGGTACACAGGTTACACCGGGCTCAAGAGCGAGTCGGCCGGAAATCGTATGCAACGTAAGCCAGAGCAGATCATGCGTGACGCAGTTCGTCGCATGCTTCCCAAAAGCAAGATGGGACGCAAGATGCTAACCAAGCTGAAGATTTACGCTGGCAATGAGCACCCACATCAAGCTCAAGACCCAAAACCGCTGACCGGCGGCCGAACTCTTAAGTAATCAACCAATGACTGTTCAAGGTAGGATTTCTCGGGCAGTTTCACACATCTAAATTTCCAATCTGGATTCGATTCAAACGGCAGTTTTATAATGGCAAAGACAGACCAAAAAACAGGTGAAGCACTCGGAACAGGACGCCGCAAGTCTTCAGTGGCGCGAGTTCGAGTAAAAGCCGGTTCTGGCAACATTGTTGTCAACGGAAAAGCACTCGATTCTTTTTTCCCAATCATCAAAGACCAGCGAGCGATCACAGATACGCTGAACGCGACTGGCGTTTTGGACGCGGTCGATGTTCGTATTTCGGTCAAGGGCGGCGGCACAACTGGACAGTCCGGAGCATGCAAAATGGGCATCGCTCGTGCGTTGGTCAACTACGACACAGAGCACTTCGCTGCCCTTCGTGATGGCGGATTCTTGACTCGTGACTCACGAATGAAAGAACGTAAGAAGTGCGGCCTCCACGGTGCTCGACGCGGAACTCAGTTCTCCAAGCGTTAATGCGGTCGGCGAAAATTCGAAAACCAAAAGAGCGTCTCAGATTTCTGGGACGTTTTTTTCGTGCGCCGAAAACGTTTTGGCTGAACGCAGCTAGACTCGGAGCCGCTCCAGAGCCCTTCCAGAGTCCTTCCAGAGTCCTTCCTCTTCATCGACACCAGTAGCAGAAGGCAGTTCACCAACTGAGAGCGTCTCCCACGCTTTTGGCGAGCGTAGTTGCGAGGCGAGGCC
>CAZPTT010000089.1:0-20700 GCA_964589435.1 uncultured Pirellulaceae bacterium | reverse complement strand
AGAAAACAACAACTCATGCCACCAACGATCGTCACGATCGCCGACGCCATACATAACTTCCAATGAGACATTCGAATCATCAAAACGCCGCCCGCGACACCAATGACTTGGGTCAAGAACCCGAATCCAAAAAAGACAAACGCGATCAGGCTGTCAGAACCCGCGCGACCTTGAGTCATCTCCAAAACCATGCTGAAAAACAGAAACATGGAACCAATCAAACCCAACGCACTCAAAATGACAATAAAAATCGCGGGCACAAGCACGCGATTCTTCGCTTGGTCAAGACTCATCGTGTAAACGCGGCTGGTCGGCACTGAAACCTGGGGAGCCGCAAACGGGTTCGCATTCTCATACGTGTCGGGCTGGCTAAAAGTAGACTTGGCAAAAGAAGCTTGCGCGTTTGGTGATTCCCCTGTCGCGTTGGTCAGCTCGGGTCTATTGGAAACGGGCTCATTGGAAACGGGCTCATTGGCAACGTCAGAATTTTGCGGCGGCTCTGCAAAACTTGCTTCTGCCACTTTCGCATCTTGCGGGGGGACTATTTCAATGTTTCCACAGTGCGGACAACGGGCTCCTTTTCCAACCGAATCGTCCCCAACCCGCAACAAGGAGTTACATTCACCACAAAGAAACTCGATCGACATCCGATCCTCATCTTAGCTATCAGATAAATCACTTACATCCATCACACCCGGGTTTTGCCGGCAGGAATGCGACTCTACTTAACGGTCAATGTTGGCTGTTCGCCCATCGTAGAACAAACGGTTCCAATCACTGCCGACTCTTCAAATCCTTCCTCGTGAAGAAACTTCAGAATTCCCTCGACGCGATCTTGGCCGACTCCAAACAACAAACCTCCGCTGGTTTGCGGATCAAATAAGGCTGCGTTTTGTGTTGACTCACCGCCCAACAATTCCAAGTGAACCTTCTGAGCAACCAATCGATTATCGGGGGCCAAAGTACTTTCAATGCCGGCTTCGATAAGCTCCCGACACCCTGGCAACAAAGGAGTGTTCGCCATTTCTATTTCGGCGGATTGCTGACTAGCCTGCAGCATTTCCGCCAAGTGACCGGCTAACCCGAACCCGGTTACGTCGGTCATGCCAGTCACACTGAACTCCGTGATCAATCGAAGTGCGATGTAGTTGCTTTGCAGCATGGCTTTCATCAGTGGCGGGTAATCAGAACCATTCATCTTGCTTTGCATCATGCCTGCCAGCAAAACTCCGGTGCCCAAAGGCTTGGTCATGACCAGGCAATCACCGGGCTTTAGCATTCCCTTGGTTTTCGGATCAACCAATTGCCGGCCCATGATCGTAAATCCAGCCAACAGCCGCGGGCCTTCAATTGAATGCCCACCAATGATCGTGGCATTCATTTTTTCTAACTCTTCAATACTGCCAGCCATCAAATCACGCATCACTCGCAATTGAGCTCGCGGGTGACCAAGCGGCAGTTGCACCATCGCCAGCGCCGCCGTTGGCTGGGCGCCCATCACACAACAATCGCTCGCTGAATTAAGCATCGCGACCCGCCCGACCAAATAGGGGTCGTCAAACGGACTAGCAAAAAAGTCCGTCGTGACGGTGACACGATTGTCATGCGTTTTGATCACAGCCGCATCGTCAGGATTCTCTAGGCCGATCACGACATCTTCGTGAGGTGGAACCTTCAACTCACTAAGTACTTGACCGAGCAACTCACTTCCGATCTTGCCACCGCAGCCAAGGCACCGCATCACCTCGTCCGTGTCATCTTCTTGGACGGCCATCTTCATTGGCTCGTAGTCTTGATACATCGCCATGAATTTGGAGTCGATTCGATTCTTCAACTTCCAACACCAACCAGCGTAAATACTTCGCCCTAAGTACTCAGCGATCGATTTTCCATCGGCGGTGTTGACCAGTTTTAAGAACCCTTTTTGCGGCGAATAAGTCTGCAGCGGGCGTTTCCACAAAAGGCGATTGATGTTATCCCACAGAAACGGCCCTTGCCGCACAGCAAACACGCCAGCCTTTGCTGTTTGACTGCCTTGAATTGTGGACGAGTCACCGACGGCGAAAACCCGATCGTTGGTCACCGTTTGCAAAGTGGGCCGAGTTGATATGAAACCACGTTCATCGGTCTCCAAACCCAATTTGCCAAGCAACGGTGGCGGCGCGGCACTCGTCGACCAGATGACTAAATCCGATTCGACCTTGCTTCCATCCGCGATCGCCAAGTGATCAGCGGCGATCGCGCTAACCCGCGAACCCACACGCAAATTAATCCCTCGAGCTTCGACCTGCTGGCGCACTTTCGCTTGGGTAGACGGAAGCAAACCCGAACCTATTTCGGAACTTCCGGTGAGCAACGAAATTTCGACCGTTTTGCCATTGGCTTGCGACACCCCAAACTCTTCGCCATTCTCATGTAACCGGCGATGAAGACAAAACGCGATCTCGATACTGCCAATACCACCGCCCACGATCGAAATCTTGAAGGGCCCATTGTTGCGAGGAATGACCTTCATCCGTTCTTTCAAGCGGGCCAAAAACGTCTGCATCGGCTTGACGGCAATCAGCAAGTTTCTTGATTCAACGTCGACTCCTTTGAAAGTTGGAATTGAACCAATTCCAATCGAAAGGACGTCGAAACTGAGCGGAGGGCGATTCGCAAATTCCAGGCGGCGATGCTCTTGATCCAGCCCCACCACCTCATCGACAATGAGTCGAGCATCAGCCGACGCACAAAACTTGACGAGGTCAATCTCCATCGCATCGGGAGGGTACTGCCCCGCCAAAACTCCAGGCAACATTCCAGAGTAAGATGCGTAGGGATAATTGGAAACGCAGACTAATTGCGCGTTGGCGATCGGCTGCATTTTCCACATGCGAAGAACATGGGCATTGGTATGCCCCGCGCCCAATAGTACAACAGTATTTCGGCCAAGCTTTTTATGCATTCATTCCGTTCAAATCTATTTATGTCGAAATCAAACCAAGCAACCGCCTTTTCCGGAATGATCGTTGAAACGTCAACGGGGCAGGGGCCAGCAATATGAAATCGCGTTTGAGGAAACTCTCATGGACTGGTTTTGCGTCAAAGATTGCCACCACACTGCCAACCAGCCAATCGTTAACTAACCAGCAGCCCTTCGCATTCGAATTGACGCCATTTCAGATTAACCGAGACCAGACCAATTCAACAGTAGACGACGACCAATCCAATTCAACATTTTCCAGACTGAAGCTGCTCAACCGCTCGATTTATATTGCGATTCTCGAAACGTTATTGGTCTTTATCGTCTTTGCACTGTTTGCAGGACAAGCCACACCGGGAGTCAATGAGTCGCATTACTTGACGAAAGCCAAGCACTTTTGGAATCCGAACTGGTGCCCCAATGACTTATTTCTGGCCTCATCCTTTTCACATTGGCTATTCTATTGCTGCTTGGGATGGATTTCTAAATTTGTTTCCTTACCGACGTTTGCTTGGATCGGAAGATTTCTCTCCTGGCTGCTGCTTGCCTATGCGTGGCGCAGAACCAGCTGGAAACTAATCCCACTCCCATTTATCCCAACGCTCACCGCGATTGCATTTGTACTTTTCAATGACCAGTTTCAAATGGCTGGCGAATGGGTCATCGGCGGTTTTGAAGCCAAGGTAATCGCGTACGCTTTCGTCATTTTGGCATTGGGCGAAATGGCAACCAACCGCTGGATGTTTGTCTGGCCACTTCTTGGCGCGGGAGCCGCTTTCCATGTCTTAGTTGGCGGCTGGGCATTCCTTGCTGCCGGATTCGCGTGGCTTGGCACCGACTGGTTTTTCCAAACGAGTGGCCGTCACGTGTCGCCCCTTACTCGATTTACTCAACTGCGGAATCAAATCCCCTCAATTGTGATCGGCATCGTGCTGCTATCGCTTGGTGCAATCCCACCCCTACTATCTGATCTGTCTGCCAGCCCCGAAGACACACGTTTGGCGAATTTGGTTTACGTCAATCAGCGAATCGCGCACCACCTCACCTTCGATGCTTTTCAGACAAAACATATTGCTCGGTTCGCAGTGCTTGCTCTCATTTGGCTGATGCTATCTAAAGGAATTTCCAGCCGGTTGCCTGAGTATCGCGATCGTGTTTCATCATTGTTTGCATTTGGGTTTGGCTGTTTACTTATTTCGCTTGGCGGTTTGTTCTTGAGCGGACTGGCAGAATCGGACGCGAGCCTGGCGGCCCGGTCGGCTGGACTATTGCGATTTTATTGGTTTCGCATTGCGGATTTCGCCATCCCTGCAGCAACAGCGTTGACGACGGGAATCCTGATCGGACATTGGATTTACGTTGACCAATCAATCGCCAAGAAAATATGTGCCTTCATATTCGCATTCGCTGTTGTTGCTGCTGCGGCTGCCTTGATTGCCGAAAAGAATTCGGATCCACGTCCAGTCGCCGACCAACGGTCACTGCCAAACTACGAAGGCGACTTCACTCGCACGCAAGAAACGTATCAGAATTGGCTGAAGGCTTGCCGGTGGATCAATCAGAACACCGCCAGCGACGCGGTATTCATAACGCCCCAAGACCAACAGACGTTCAAGTGGTACGCCGGACGAACGGAAGTCGTTAACTGGAAGGATATTCCCCAAGATGCCGCCGGCATTTCCGAATGGAGCAAACGTGTGAAGGCCTTGATCAATCCTCAGAAGAGATACGTCTACGGCCTGATGAGCTACTCAGATGAGCAATTGCTCCGATTCGCTGAAACTTATCAAGCCGACTATTTGCTGATCGCACAAAGCCAAGTCGATCTGTCGCCTGAGCCGACCAAACTTCGCCAAGTTTATCCTGCTGACAAATCGAAGAAATCGACTTTCGTCGTATTTGAGCTTTGAACGTTTCATCAACGGCCCAAGCTTTGACCGAAGCTTACTAAGCCTATCCAACGATTTGCTTGTCTAGTAGGCTGACGAACCTCCTAGCTTCAATTCCAACACGACAACCCATGTCCCTCCTCGATAAAATTAAACAGCGAGGCTTTGTGCGATCGCTGGAAATGGCGTTCAACCGATTCGTTCCTCCATGGATTTTTCGCTACTCAACTGGCGACGTTTTTGAATTGGACATGCGGTTGCTTTGCGAGATGTCTCAAGAGGAGCAATTCAATCCGGAGGGCAACCAAGGGTTTCAATTCAAATTAGTCGAAGATGAAAAGAAGCGAAGCGACTTACGCAAAGCAACTTGGAACTCTGTAAAACTGTCTTCATCGCGAGACGATTTTGGCTATTCAGTTTCCACGGTCGAGAGCGATCCAAGAGATCCTGCGATCGAATCTAGCGATCTCGACCGGAGCAACCCGTTGATCGGAGGCGTTTGGGCAGCGAAAGAAAATTTCCTCGAATCCAACCTTGGTTTTCAGATCGGCTTGAGAGACGACCAGGCAATTATTTACTGTGCTTACGTCGACAAAGAAACGCGAGGCCTGGGAATCTACCAACGTCTGCTGTCTTTCACAGCCCAGCACTTAAGTGAACAAGGCTTTCGACAGATGTTTGTTATGGTCGCCCCTTGGATCAAGGCCTCGTCGCACATCCACAAGAAGTTGAGTCTTCGGACTGCAGGGCGAATTACTGCAGTTCGCATTCTCTTCGTGTCCTTCGTTTCAACCAAAGGCGATCTGGCGAAAGATAAATCAATGACGACGAACCTAGAATTCAATCCAGTGAAAATTGACGTTTTTTAGAACCGTTTGATTGCGACATGAGCGATTCTTTTAGCTGAATTGGGTTTAATAAATTACGGGGTGTGGAGATCCGCGTGGCCCATGAATAGTTGTTCGGTATAGCACCGAAGGAGCGGTCGCACTTAACTGCGGGCGGGAGTCCGCAGAGTCGATGCTTCATCGCAAGCAAGTCACGAAGTAGCGGTTCGCAAGGTAGCCATTCGTTCGCGGTCGCCACTTCGTGGCTTTGCCTATGAAGTCAAACTAAACGCGGGCTTCCGCCGCGCGGCTATATGCGGTCGCCACTTCGTGGCTTAAAAAATGCAAAACTAGAACTTAGGGCCTTCGCGACCTACGGTTCTCGGATACTCGTATCCATGTAACGAATAAGAGGATACAAGAAATACTGGATCACCTTCCGTTTTCCGACTTTAATTTCTGCCGTCATCGACATCCCGGGCATCAAACGAAAATCGTCTTTAACGTTGTCCAGCTTGATCGGCTCAAGCAAGCGAACCCTTGCTTTGTACATCGTTGCCGGGACAGCTCCCGGGGATTCTTTCTCGTATGAGCTTTCGCTGATCGTTCGCACGATCCCGTCAAGGGTGCCGTGTTTTTGAAACGAAAACGAAGCCAGCTTCACACGAACATCGCTGCCCTGAGGAAGTTCGCCGGACTCATGCTCTTCCATGGTTCCTTCTTTGATCTTGGCGATGTCTTTACCAGCGATATCGATTTCAGCTTCGAACTTGACTCCCACTGGAATCAAACGAAACAACGGTTTACCTGGTTCAATCACTGACCCGACCGAATTGTCCGCGACATCAGAAACGACGAACTCCTTGTAGGGCAGCGAGTCAGGGACGCAAACCGAAACATAAGAGTTCGATTGATAAGCCTTCTTCAGTTCCTGTTCGACGCCCGCCAGCTTGTCACTGGCTTCGACCAGTTGCGTGACGACTTCGGCGCGCGTCCCAGCTAGATAGGCATCTTTGCGGGTTTTCAACGAGGCCAATTCTTCGACCAATTCCAATTTTCGATTGTTCGATTGGCGCACTTTATTTAGTGCGTCGGTGCTTTGTAACTCGCGGCTCAAAACGTCCTGTTCCGATTTGCTCCCCCGTGCCTTCAGCTCTTTGATCTTTTCTTCGTAGGCCCGATATTTACGGTAGGTTTCTTCGAGAAATTTGATTTCACCAACATTGTTTGATTGCTGAACCTTGAGTTTGCTTCCTTCGGCGGTGAATTCACGAATCTTAGCGTCATGCTCGTTTTTCTTTTCGAGGAAAACCTGATACTGCATTAACCAGTCAGCGTTGTCCTCGTGGCCAACTGTGGTAAACTCCCGCCGTTCCTGAACCGCAGTCAGCCGCTCTTTGAGCGCCACCAACTGTTGGCGTTGCGATTCTAATTGCTCAACGTCGGCTTCTGAGAAAGTCGAATCCAGCGTCGCAAGTTGTTGACCGGCAACAACTCGGTCACCAAATTCAACTTCGATCGTTCGGATCGGAGTCGCGAGTTTAGTATCGATCAAGATCGGTGGAACCGTCGTGATGATTTTACCCTGGGCGACAATGATCTGATCGACTTCTGCCCAGCAAGACCAAGCGACGGAAGCGCAAATCAACGCAATCACTGTGTACAGTGTCCAGCGCGCTCCACCGGGAATGGAACGTGTTTCAATTTCTACTGCATCAGGCTGAAACTCGACAAGAACTTTGTCTTTTCGTCTTACACGAGATTGCTTTGCATCAAGCCGAGCCTGACGCCGCTTTTGCTGACGCTGGTCTTTGACGGATTCTTTTACGACCGTCCCATTTGTTGATACCATAGGTCCTGATATACCTTGCAAGATTGAAGCAATTGATTGTGTGGCCCCATTTGTTCGACTTGACCACGTTCCAGCACAATGATTTGATCGCAGCCCGTCAATGTTGAAAGGCGGTGCGAAACGATGACGACGGTTCTTCCTTTGGCGATGACCTTCAAGTTCTTTTGAATGATCGCTTCGCTTTCAGGATCTAAAGCACTGGTGGCTTCGTCAAAAATCAGAATCCGAGGATCCTTTAGCAACGCTCTCGCAATTGCCAACCGTTGTTTCTGACCACCAGACAGGTTCGAGCCGTTTTCTTCAAGCATCGTATCGAAAGACTGTGGCATCCGCTCGATGAACTCAGAAGCTCCAGCCATGCGGGCGACGTAGACGATTTCCTGAAAACTGCTGTTTGGTTTCGCCATCGCAATGTTTTCGCGAACCGTACCCCGAAACAGGAAGTTGTCCTGAAGAACGATGCCGATATTTTGCCGTACGTGCTGGATATCCAATTCACGCATGTCGAGTTTGTCAAGGCGAATCAAACCGGTTTGCGGCTGGTGCATGCCTTGAAGCATTCTCGTCAGGGTTGTCTTTCCAGATCCGCTACGTCCGACAATTCCGATGACGGAACCAGCTGGACATTCGAACGAAACATTGTCCAGAGCCGGTGGCGTCGTCGGTGAATATTGAAACGTAACGTTTTCGAATTCCAGATGCCCGTCGATATGCGGACGCAAGCCAAACCCGATGCCAGCTTCGGCTTTATGATTCATCACGGTGCCCAACATTCGGACAGACAAAGCACACTGCTGATAAGAATGAACCAAGCCGACCAATTGCACCAACGGGCCCGTAACGCGACCGGAGATCATTTGAAACGCGACTAATTCACCGACCGAAAGCTGCTTGCCGAACACAAGGTTCGCACCGTACCAAACCACAATGACTGTCAACAGTTTCTCAAGTAGTTTTGAGATTGTGGTGGCGGTAATCGAAATCTTACCGACCTTGAACTGCATCGCGACTGCTTGAGCCGAACTTTGATCCCAAGCTTTGCGCTGAACTGGCTCCATACTCAGAGCTTTGACGGTTTGGATTCCGTGAATCGTTTCCACCAACATCGCTTGCCGTTCACCTTCGGCGTTATATAACGCTTCCAATCGTCGACGGTATGGGCCCAACAGGACTCCGATATTGATCGCGAGGAGCGCCGAAAATCCGAGCACAATACCGGTCAACGGCAAACTGTAGAACAAAAGGATTGGTAAGAAGATCAACAAGGCTGTTGAGTCAAGCAACGTCAGGAACAGACTTCCAGTCAGAAACTCACGAATCTGATTGGTTTGCTGCATGTGTTTGGTAAGCACACCCGCAGTGATATGATCAAAAAAGTCCATCGGCAGTTTCAGCATGTGACCGAACGTCCGTGTGGCAACACGAATATCAATCTTGCTCGTTGCATGAAGCAACAAATAGCTACGCAAGTAACCGAGAATCGCATCGAAAACGAGAGCAATACAAATACCGACGGTCAGCACCTGGAGAGTTGAAACCGCGTAGTTGATGAGGACTTTATCGATCACGATTTGAAAATAGAGCGGCACCACCAATGCGATTAGGTGGATGAACAGTGCTGCGATCGCCACGTCCGTAAACGCTGTTCTTTGGCGAAACATCTCTGGCAAGAACCACTTCAAACTGAATGGCTGATTCCGATCAAGCAACGAGAAAGAACGCTTGGTGAGAATCGCCTCGCCTTTCCATGACTTTTCGAATTGCTCGCGTGTCAGATAAACGAACCCTTGCTGGTCTGCAAGTGGATCGAATACGGCGATCTGATCAACGGGCTTACCATCTTCGCCTTCAGCTTCTCGCATTCCAACCATGATGACGTAGTTGCCATTTTGCAACTTTGCCATCGCTGGAAACGCTTGGCCCATGGCCTTGAGTTGCTTCCACTTCAGGCGCACGTGGCGTGCTTTGAATCCGGAGTCTTTGGCGATACGCAAGAGCCGACGGAGATCCGGCTCCTTGTCGGCAAGTGAATAGTCATGGACAAGTCGGTCGGCACTTACATCAACACCATGATGCCGCGCGATCAAAGCAAGACACTTCAAAGATGTATGGCGAGCTCCGGGCTCTTCCTCATCATCCTCGCCGCCGCTGCCATCTTCTTCATCGGTAGTCGTTGAATCATTGTTGAATGAACTCCCGCCATCAGAAGTCCCTTGTTGATTTGATTCTTCTTGGGCATCGCCACCATCTTGACCAGAGGCCTCTTCGCTTGGATCAGGCTGGTCATTTAACAAAGGATCGTCACTAAACTCGTCGTATTCGGGAATGTCTTCACCTACAATTAACTCGTCGCTGTCAGAATCCGCAACGGCAATTGGTTTCTGCGGCGCCGGCACAGCGGCGTCTCGAGAGTCACGTTGCGTCTTCGAGGCTTCGCTATTCTGATATTTGGGCTTGGCGTATCTTGGATTGTTGGCAATTTCTCTTGCTGGAATCCCATCGCCCGGTCGACTCGCATCTGGCTCAGCAAACGCGGCGTCCAGTGCTTCCGACTGGGCTTCCGATTGGTCAACATCGCGATTCGGTTCATCTTGCGAATTTGAATTTTTGGAATTCGACATGGCCAAACTGGTTTATTAAAAAGTGATATTTAGATAGCAGAAGCTTTACTCAGACTAACGATTGAATGAGTCGCCTCATTGTTTCCCGAGGCTGGTAAATGGCAAATCGATGGTACCGCGTCGTCGGTGCAAAATTTGGCGAGACCAATTCCATCCGCCTCAGCTCGTAGACCGAAAAAGGGTATTTACCGAATCGCAATTCGAGAAAAAGTGTACGACACGTTTAGGCCCAGCAACGATTGGAGGGGCACAAACCGAAGAAAAGTGTCAATTCCGCGTGCCTCGAATCGAATTCGAGTCAGACCCATCCATGAAAAAACCCCGCCAGCAAGCTGAACGGGGTTTGGATGTAATAGTTATCAGAAGAGTTCCGGTGATGTCGATTAGTTTGCGATTGTTAAAATCGGTAACTTAACTGAGGGCTTAGACTTGAACGGCGATGAAGCCGAATGTGCCAAGGTCACCAGTGGCTCGATAAGCCTTCGGGGTCACATCGGCAGTCGCAAAGACAGTTGTCAAGTCGATGTCGCCACCGATTTGATTCCCGCCGCCACCGAAGATCTGCAAAGTCTCGACACGAGATTCAGTCGTCTCGTAATCGACGATCAACATCGTGCCTTGGCCTTCGCCCTGGTTGAATGTCAGATCGATTCTTAGATCACGACCTAGTTTGCGGAAGACCATATCATCGTCTAGCGAAGTGATGTTTCCACCGTCATCACGAAGTTGGATCGTATCAATTCCACCGTTGGCTTCTTCGCGAACAATATCGCGACCGTCGCCGAACGACCAAACGTAGGTATCGTCTCCAGCACCACCGCGAGCAATGTCATTTCCACCTCGGCCACGAATAATGTCGTTGCCGTCATTGCCGAATAGCAAGTTATTCGATTCGTTTCCGGTAATGTCATCATTACCTTCTCCGCCACGAGCATTTTCGATCGTCGTTCCGTAAGAAATCCTTAACGAGTTGGGAACGCCGTTGACGGACGAGAACTGACCTTCAATAAGGCTGATCGTTTCGTCGGCAGTGTGGTTGGTGTAGTTGAACGTGTCGATACCACCTGCATCCCACAGAGTTGTTTGATGCTGCTCATCATTATTGACGAAGTGGGGGCGAGAACCAGAAAACAGGTTTCCGTAGTGATCATTTCCTGTTCGGTGCTCGGTGTTCGCCCCGTACAAACGCTGAATTTCAACAATATCGTACAAACTACTGGTCGAAACATCTTCCGGATACGCCTGATCAAATTGGCTGAATGAGTTGAAATGCTCATAGGCCATGATTGTGTTGTAGTCGAAGTTGTTAAAGATCGACAAAGCAGGATCGCCTTCGAACGGGTGCTTCAAACCAACAGCGTGCAACGTTTCATGGATCGCGGTTGCATTAAAGATGCTGCCCAAAGTTGTATCAACTTGATCCGTGCCTCCATTACCATCTTCAAAACCAAGCGGATGGTAAAACGCGTTATTAAACCAGATGTCACTTTCCACATTCCCATGGCCATCTCCAGAGGTTGGAAGGTAAGCGTATGCGCCGGCACCTGTTGGACAATCAAAACCGCCGGTACCGATCGTGGTCGGCGATGCGCCCCAGGCACCATAGGTAATTTCCGCATTCATGCCATCAAGTTGATACGGCACTTCTACAAAATCGATATTGGAATAGGTCTCGATGTGATCGTTGGCTTCACGGATGGCTTCACGCTGCAATTGGTTAAGAGCCAATGTATTGAGCGCCTCAATTCCGACTGGGCCAGGGCAATTAACGTTCGGCGGGTAGTAACTCGGCAACGGAGGATAGTTAGGATCCGGGCGACTACCGCCACCTTGGTTCCCACCGTCGATAAAGGTGTAGGTAATGACCGTCTTCGGGCCCGGTGCCTTCTTGGTAACTGACGTTCCCGAAATTAAAGCATCACCACCGATTGGATCGGTGTTCATATTGATACGATGCCATTCTGACCAACCAGTAACCCCGTTAGTTGAGCGAACCAAGATCGGATCGAGCTGTCGTCCGAAGTCAACTTCCGCACCTTGGAATTCCAAGCGAGAGAATTCTTCGGCTGACAAAGTATGAACAACTCCACCCAACAACTCGTCACCGTCCGGGTCAACACCGTCGCGTAAGAACATACGGCCGGAACGATCATTCGGCGGAGTATCAGGATCGATGTCAAAGTTCTCATCATAGACCTGATATTGAGTCAGCGGAGGACCACCATCGACTTGAGTGATCAATGTCGACGCCCTAACGCTTTCCAACGTATCGACCGAGATGTCGGCGTCGACGACGGAAATAACCGGAGTCGGTACGGCGGTCATGTCCGCCGTCTGCTGGATACTGACATTGGTACCATCGCTGACGAACATGCGAATCTTTTCAGTTCCACCAATCGAAGGCATGGTGTACCGAACGTTTTCAACATCTGAGAACGGAAGAATGTGCCATTCACGCGAATTTAAAACAACTCCATTGAGCGTAAAGAATCCGCTGGAGGCCGCCGAACCGGTATCAAAAAGCCCGAACGATTGCAGCAAATCACCATCTTGGTCTGACCATGTAAACAAGCCTTCCAGATCCAGAGAGGTATTTAGTTTGGCTCGGACGTTGCCAAGATTCAAAGTTGGACGGAACGTGTTTCGTAAAGTATTAACTTGGAAACTTGTTTCAGCACTCCAAACGCCATTGGAGAATGCTTGAACGCTGATGGTCTCACTTTGCGGGCCAAAATCGCCGCCTTTGTAAACCAAGTTTCCGATGTCGCCGATATCGACAGTGAAGTATCGAGCCGAGGGAATCGGTGCTCCGTTGAGCAGAAAATTACCACCATTCGCATTAAGTCGTCGGTCGATAAAGAGGAATTTCTCGATATCAGAGCTGTATGACAGAAATGAATTCGGGGTTCCCACACCGTCAACCGTGTTGGCAGTCGCACCCGTAGAAAAGTTCAAGAACTGATCAGCTTGGACAGATACGTCGCCTGTTACCGTAACGATAGGGCGGAGTGTTGTTTTTACTTCGAAGTTAAAAATGTCACTGAATTCAAAACCGTCGTAAACTTGAACTCCAATCGTCTCGAATTGCGGGCCAGTCGTACCACCGACATAGCTCAAGTTCGAAATTTCGGACGCCAAGACGGTAAACCAACGTCCAGACTGCTGACGAACTCCGTTAAGCTCGAAGAATCCACCGTCTGCATTGATTCTTCGGTCGATAAAGTTGTATGCGAACACCGGATCATTATCTTCATCAGATACGGTGAACATCGAAAATGCTGGGCGTCGTTGATCGGTCAAGACTGTTAGGTCAGCGACAGTAATGATTGACTCAGTAGTCGTGGCCATGACGAAACTGACTTCATCGCTCCAACTGAAACCATCGAAAACGCGAACGCTGACGATTTCAGTCTGACGACCGAATTCACCACCGCGGTATTCGAGATTCGGCATGTCACCGGCTTCAACAGTGAAATACTGTCCGGAAGCAATTCTCTGGCGACGCAAGTTGAAATGACCGCCATCCGCGTTCGTATTTCTATCAATCAATTGAAAACGAACCGCTGAATCAAGGTCCACATCGACGATGCTGAACTGTTCGTCAATACGCTGGAATTCAAATGGAGCCACACGTCCGGGATCGGCCGTCAGGACGGGGGAAGAATTTCCGGTGGTAAGTGTCCCGTTGCCAACGTTGCTGAAGAACGAGCCATCGAAGACTTGGACACTGAACGTTTCGGATCCTTTAACAGGCCCACCGCGATAAGAGACAGCGGCCAATTGTGCCGCTGTGATCTCGATCCAGGTGTTGCTGGCCTGGCGTGAGCCGTTGATTTCAAAAGTTCCACCGCCGGCGCCGTTATCGCGAAAACGATACAGCGTTACTTCCGACATCGGATCGGGATCCGAAACGGTAAATAGATCCCGAAACAAAATGGTGTCATTAATACCGACAACATTCGGCTCGGTTTGTACTAGTGGTGGATTGGTGTTTTGCATTTTTTAAGTCCTAACAACACTTGCTTTCAGCCTCGAAGTCTCGAGGCATGAGTCTGAGTCCAACGTCATAAAACCTTGGACGCAGATCTCTATTATATTTGGGGAGCCTCAATGCAATCCGCTTTTCGCTAGAAATTAGGAGATTTCGCGGCGCCACCACCAGCCGGTTTATCCGTTGCAACCGGACTTTCGCCGCCCTCGCGTGGCTTCACGAGTCCAGCTTCTACCAATTGCTTAACCAGGTTTTCCATTGCACTAAAGCTGCGAAGAAAACCATCTGGGGGCATGATTACGCGTTGTGAAAACTCCAAGCGTGGCTTGTTTTCGGGATCGTTTTGCGAACCAACAAGAGTGACCAGATCCATACGGACCATCCCTCCTGAAAGGGTAATTTCACCAATACCGTCTGCGAATTGTTCTTTATCTGACATCTTCAACTCCGAATTTCTGGTTAACCAATTTTCGTTTTGGGAACTACAGGCTTTGTAGTCTCACAGCGTCGAATTGACCTTCGCCAACTCGATACGGTGTAGATAACAAAATCAGCAATCGAAAACCAGACTGCACAGTTGTGCTTTCATCGGAGGGATCGAAAAACCGAAAGCTAGGTAAACTGACGCTGGCAGGAAGACTAAAATTGCCCTCGAGACAATTGCAAGTCCTGATTTGGTTTGGCCGGCAAACCGGTCAGTCACCACACTTTGGTATCTCAGGAAAAACGCATCGACACGTACGTTTGATTTCGCTAAATAACTCCCAACACAAGAATTCTTACTTTGAGGAACGCCACGTGAGACGGACGTCAGAATGCGTTCGTTCCCGCGAATTCAGGGTTTTTCATTTAAAAAGCTGTGGTAATCGGCTCAATCTCAGGCGGCAAACACCTCGATGGTTAACGAAATAACAAATCTTTGGACGAAGTTCCGAAGTTCAGTCAAAGGCGTTGATACTTCACGTCAACTGGCGGCTGGCGTTGCGATCGGCATGGTGATTGGCCTGGTTCCTAAAGATTCGTTGTTTACTTTGGGTTTGTTGGGAATTTTGATCTTCAGCCGAGCCAATCTGATTTCTGCGTTTTGCTCAGCCGTTTGTTTTTCCTGGATCGGGCCATTGCTTGATCCAGTGACTCATGAAATTGGCATCCGAGTGCTCACGTTTGATCCATTTGAAACCACATGGGCCTGGCTGATCGAATTGCCAGTTGTGCCTTGGACGCGTTTTGACAATTCCGTCGTGACGGGTTCACTTTGCGTCGGTATTCTCGCGTTGATCCCGGTCTACCGACTGAGCCTGCTATTTTTCGAAACATTTGGGGCGGCCGTTTATCGGTTCCTATCCAATACTGCTCCAGTCAGTTGGTTCATCGACCAGCCACACGGCAAGAGTTCCGCAGCCCCTACATTGAGTGAAACGTAAAATGAGCCGCTGGTCTTACCTCATTCCACGAATCATCATCTCTGGATTGCTTATTACAGCAGTCTGGCTAGGTCGAGATCCGCTCATTCGTGGACTCCTGATTCATCAAGTCCAGAATTCGGTCGGCGCGAAAGCAGAAATCGGCCAGATTCGGTCTTCGTTTTCCAACGGGAAACTATTTCTTGAAGGCCTCCAAATCGCAGATCCACGCGATCCAATGCGGAACTTGATCCAAGTCGATTTGGCCTACCTTAACTTCGATGTTGAACGTCTTTGGAAGCGGGAGTTTGTCATCGAAAGCGGAGAGACCAGCCAAGTCATGTTTGGCGCCCCCCGCACTGACTCCGGTGCGATTGGAGGCTTAAACCAAAATCCGAACACGACCAGCGAACTCGCACTCAACCGCTCATCCAACGAGCCGCGAGATTTCGAATTTGAAGTTGAACAAATCGGAAACGCATGGATTGACACGATCAACCCCAACAACTCCGTCCACAGCATCAATCAATTTGAGATCGAAAACGTTGCGGCGGCTGCTAGAAAAAGCTGGGACAGCATTTCTGAGTATCGAGACCACATTGCACAACTCAACCCGGCAATCGTCAGCCTTCGATCCGCGCTCGGCAAAAACGGAGGATTACACAATCCACTGCGGGCCGATCTTCGCGAGAGTGCTAAGCTGGAATTGGCAAAATTGGAAAACGAAGCGTCCGAGGTTCGCGGGAAACTTATAGAAATGCAGCGGCTAGTTTCCGAGCAAATTCAGTCGCTTACCACGGCCAAAATTCGTGACGAACAGAAACTTCGCCAATTGACTTGGACGAACCAATTCGAAAGCGATGCAATTTCGCAACTGCTACTTCACGAAACCCAAGGCCAATTGGTCGACGACGTGGTGGGTTGGTTTCGCTGGTTCCGAACGGCACTACCGGATCCCACGACGGATCTGCACCCCCAAACGCATCGTGGAATCGATGTGGCCTTCAAAGGCGTTAACGCACGGCCGAAATTCTTGATCAAAGAACTTGAACTCAAGGGTGAAGGAAGACTCGCCAACCAGCACTTAAATTTTGTTGGTGTTGCCTACAATCTCTCAAACCAACCTCGACTCATGGAACAACCGGCGTCCTTCGAGCTAAAAGCGCTCGGCAACCAACAGCTAATGGTGAATTGCTCCATCGATCGCCGGAACAAACAGCCGATCGACCAACTTCACATCCAATGCCCCAACCTGGAAATAGACTCTCGCGAATTGGGAAATCGAGATTCGCTATTGGTAACCATGGGTTCCGGTGGACGAATGCATGCAGAGATCAATTTGCAAGCCGAAGGCAACACGCTGAGCGGGACAATGGTACTTCACCACTCAGATGTGTCGTTTCATGTCGACAAGTTACATGAGCTTGCCGGCGGCGAAGACACAAGACTGAGAATCAATCAGGAACTATTAAAAGTAAGTCAATTCAAATCGACGATCGACTTGTCCGGAACTCTCGACAACTACAACTATGAATTCGACAGCGATCTTGGCGTTCAGATTTCAACGACGGTTGATCAGCTTGTTCGATCGGAAAATGAACAGCGAATCTTGCGTTACAAGAATCGTTTAAATGAGATTCTGAAAACCGAAACGAACCATCTTAACAATGTCGTTTCCGCCGAAATTTCCGAACTTGCCCGTCAGCTTCACATTGAGAATGAGCTGATTGCCGAGTTAAAAGAAAAAATTGAAACGAAAAAAGAAGACTTTTCGTTGCCAAGACTCCGGTAATCACTGAGCCGTGAGAAGTTGGTCGCACCTCGCAGCTTACTCTGCTGGGGCTGCTAAGAATTCCCGATCGAAATCGCTCTCTGAGCGAGCAATCGACTTCCTAAACGATTCTGCTCGGGGCCGACACGCGTTGTGTTTCGTCCATTTCGAATTCGGTTACTTCGAAATCTGAAACGACAATCTGATCAATGAGTGACACCACGCCTACGACGTGTTGACACGATGTGATTGCCACTTGTTTTTCGTAGTAAGAGCAAACTTTGCCGGTCAGTGTTACAGTGCCATTGGAAACGCTGACATCCAGATTTCTGAACGCTGGAAAATGGAGACTGCCTAAGAAGTTTGAAACTCGTTGCATGACCTTGTCATCTTGATATTCAAATCTTTTTACCTTTGAAGCACTCATAGCGATCCTTCCATGCGAGCAATTGTCAAAGTCGGTTCTGAAGAGAGGGTGTGACTTAGTTATATCTCAGTTCCCTGATTCCTCACGCGACAAAAATGATGCCGACCGAAAGTTTGCGAGAATTAGAAGGTGCTATCACTTTTGCAAATCACGCCTTCGATCAACTGAAGATCCTGGTAAGACATGTGCTTGGCAATAACGTTGTCAAACTAGGTCAACGAGGTAGCCAAACATTGGAGCCAGCTCAACCAATAAACGTTGGCTAACGGGAAAAGTAATAATCGCCGGCAAATAGAAGTTCATATCCGGAACATCAAAAGAAATGATCAGGAGACACCCGGTCGGTTATGCGAGGCGTCAATCAACGATCGGAACCATCTGTTCTGATTGAATCATTTGCGTGCCAGATCTTGCGCCGTTTTATTTCCATCAATTGCTCAAAGGCTCATCTCGGAAAATTCGGAAAGACTTTCAACTTTATTGGCATTCAAACATCAGACTTCGGTTTACAGTTTTGAAGACAATCGACATACTTTAATTTCGATTTTCAAACACGTCGCAAGACGGTTGAATTTTTGCTTCGAAGTTTCAGAGCGAGTAAAAAATGCAGCGCATTTCGATCAGCGAATTGTCTACTTTGCGTTGGTCGTTTTTTCAGGATGCGGTTCGTCTCGCGTCCCTTGGGCTCGAATCCCTCGGGGTTTGGCGGCCGAAACTCAGCGACTTTGGTGCCGAGGAAGGCACCGATCTCTTGTTTGAGATGAAAATGAGAGTCTCAAGCCTTCACTGGGCGGGTGGATTTACCGGGTCGGAAGGTCGCTCGTTCATCGACTCCATCGATGACGCGATGGACGCCATCCAATTGGCCGCCCGACTCAATGCTGGCTGTTTGATCATTCATCCGGGAGCACGGAATGGTCACACACTCAACCACGCCAACCGATTGCTGCGTTGCGCACTGAGCAACCTGGCCCCAGTTGCAAAAGATTTCGACGTCAAGCTTGCGATCGAACCCATTCCCGGCAACCACCAATCACAATGGACTTTCCATGAACGGCTCGACGAATCTCTTGATTTGATCAGCGAATTCGAATTTCGAAACGTAGGTCTGGTGCTAGACCTCTACCATGTCGGATTAAATCCTGACGCGTTCGAAAACCTTCCCGAATTTATAAAACGAGTCGCCTTGATTCAATTGGCTGATCGAAAAAGCTCATCGCTTGGGCCTGAATTGAGACGACAACTGGGAACGGGTAACGTTCCAATTAAAAGCTGGTTGCGTAAATTCCAACAACTTGGATATCGCGGTGACTATGAAGTCGAGTTATTTGGCTCAGCCGTCGTAGGAACCGGTGCGAAGGCCGATGATTATTCTCAGATGCTCGAAGCAACCATGAAATATCTGAAACGATCTTCCATTCAAGAACTTCTCACTCTTCCAGCGGTCAAAAACGAATCGGCCCAGCACAAAACCTCTCACCGGTCTTAGGGAATATCTGGCCGTCGGCATTCTAAATGCGCCCATTACTGTCGTGCGCAAATTGCTACGCATTCATTTGGGTCGCTTGATCAACTCAAAGCAAACCAGTTCGTCTTTGCCTCGCACGTACATCAAACCGTGCGACACGATTGGAGCCGCCCAACAAGGCCGCTTGAATCTTATTTTTTCTGAGCCGCCATCAAACGCCGTGACTTGCTTGAACTGATTGGGGTTTGCCTCGATCAGCAAGAGTCGCCCGGCTTCATCCATCACGATCAAATGCCCATCGATACTGGTCAACGAGCATCGCTCGAACCCCTCTTTGGACCAGCGAAGTTCCCCAGTCGCAAGCTCAACACAGCGCAGCGTCGCATTGGCTGAATGACGTCCGCTGCATCCGTACAGCATGCCATCGACAACAACCGGCGTATTCCAATGTGAAGCCATCCTCTGATCGCGCCTGCCCTGGTCATTCCAAACCATTTCGAATGCATCGCCAGACAATTTCAAATAGGCACTACCCATTTCGTAGCATTCAGATATTAAGACGTGATCGCCCTCTACGACAGGAGTACTGGCGTTAACGCTTTCCAGTTTCCTGCTTCGCCAAGGAAATTCAGCGATCATGTTTCCAGTTTGCGGTTCAAAACAAATCAGTGCTGTTCTCAACCAAGCAAACCCCACTGCCCGCGTGTCAATCGTTGCGAGTTTGATCGTTGAGTAACTCGCCAGGTCATCGCCAACCTGATACTTGACTTCGCCTGTCAATTTATCGAAAGCGACGATGCCTGAGCCGTTGGGCTTCACACGATCCAAAGCGCCCGCCGGTACTAATTTTGATTCTTCGGGGCTTCCTCCGACAATCACGAGTAATAGATCTTCAAAAACAACTGGTGTACTGGCGACCCCGAAAAAGTTTTGAATCACTCCAAATTGTTCGCTTGTATTTTTCTTCCAAACGATTTTGCCAGTGCTGGCGACCAAACAGTGCAGCATGCCTTCCACGCCGAAGATATAAACGTAATCACCATCGACAACTGGACTGGCCCGCGGACCTTTGTCGTAACCATAAAGGTCGTTGTAGTTTGACTCGTGCTCGAAGGTCCATATTTCTTCTCCGGTTTCGGCGTTGAAACAGCGAACCCGAGCCATCTCCTCGTGTCTGTCGGAATGAAAATAGCGTCCCGCCGACACGGTGCCCATTCCGTAGCCTTCGCCAAGTTCTTTTCGCCAGACCACCTTTAGGTTCCCGTCCGTCCAATCCTTAAGGATTCCAGTCTCGGTTGACTTGCCGTCCGCTGTAGGGCCGAGAAAGGTCGGCCAGTCACTGCCAAAGCTTCGTTGCTGGAAAGTGGTCGTGCCGGCTTGCTCCTCCAGTTCACCACTTGCTGATGAATCGTTTTCGAATTGGCTCATTTCGAATTGGCTCATACCCAAACTCGAAGAAGCCTCAGCAACCGACGCGCCTGCGCCG
>CAZPTT010000088.1:23198-27110 GCA_964589435.1 uncultured Pirellulaceae bacterium | reverse complement strand
GGCAGGTAGAAGACGTTCTTCATGGTGTAGAACTCGACCATGTCCACGTAGTCGCCTTGGCCCTCCGATTGAAGCTCCTGGCGACGGGCTTCAAAGCGGTCGCTGACGAATTTCAGGAAGATCAGCGAGAGGACGACGTGTTTGTACTCGGATGACTCGACGGTGCCGCGAAGCTTGTCGGCGGTGTCCCAGAGGGTTTGCTCGAAGGACTTGGTGGGGGCCTGTTTCTTTTTAGAAGTTGCCTTCTTCTTGGTGACAGCTTTTTTGGCCATAGGTAGTGTCGTAGAGTTTCGAAGAGCATGCGGACGCAGGTCGGAGCGAGAATTGTAACCGTTCCAAGTCGCGGAATCTATGAATCCAAGCGAGGTGTCATGAGAAATCTGAAGTCGTTGTTAGCGGATTGGCGCAAGCCACCCGATGCGTACGAAACCGGACGGCTCGCGCCGTTCCGCTATGAGAGAAGTAGGCTTTGCAGTTTTCCTGTGCGAGGTGTGGCACGTCGGAAAGCTGGCCAATTCAACATTGATAATCTGCGAAAACTGCGATCGCAGTTTGAATTCGGGGCGGGGGCTCCACTTGCGGCAGCAATATTAACTCTCAAAATTGAAGGACGAACAAACTCATTAATTTTGGATCTAAAATTGAATCTTCCTGAACCAACCCATTCCAATTTTCGAACGCTCGGAAAATCAGAACTCCAAGTTTCTCCGGTGGCGCTCGGTTGCTGGCCAATCGCCGGTATGACCAGCCTTGATGTAAACGACGATGACAGTCGAGCGACAATTGGAGCGGCGCTTGAGAGCGGAATAAACTTTTTGGATACGGCATATTGCTACGGAGCAAATGGCGAAAGTGAACGCCTGATCGGGCAAGCCATTGCTCCGCTGATTCGCGATGGCCGACGAGACGAAATCGTGATCGCATCCAAAGGCGGGATTCATTGGGACCAGGACGTTAACAAAATTAACGACGCTTCTCCGTCACGAATCATCCGAGAGTGCGAGGAAAGCCTGCAGCGAATGAATGTCGATGTTATTGATCTGCACTACTTGCATTCACCCGACCCGAAGATCCCCGTCGCCGAAACCGCTGGTGCGTTTGCTAAATTGATCGAATCCGGAAAAATTCGAGCCGCCGCGGCGTCGAATTTTGATGTGCCTCAGCTCGAACAGTTTCATGCCGCATGTCCCATCGCCGCAGTCCAGCCGCCCTACAACATGCTGCAGCGAAGTATTGAGTCGGACATCATTCCGTGGTGCTTGGAAAACGATGTTAGTGTCATCAATTATTGGCCATTAATGAAGGGCTTGCTCGCTGGTAAGATTCGGCGCGGTCACCAATTCGACCCTGCCGACAAACGGCTCAGCTATGATGTCTTTCGCGGTGAAAAGTTTGAGCAAGCACAGACGCTGCTTGACGAACTAGATCTAATTGCAGCGGAAGCGGAGAAGTCAGTCGCTCAAGTCGTCATCAATTGGACAATGAATCAACCCGGTATCACCTCGACTTTGTGCGGGGCAAAACGTGACTGGCAGATCCGCGAAACTGCCGGGGCGATGGGGTGGAATCTAAGCCCAAATCATCTTGATCGAATCGACAGGCTTTTGTCGATGTAGATAGCTGAGTGATTTCGCCGGGCTAAAATTGCTTCAATTGGTTGATGATTGATCTGTGGGTTGGAACTGAAATGTCAAAATGGGTCAAGTTTGACGGTTGTTGGGATTACTGAAAACTGGAAGTGGTTGGCTGGTCGATAGATCCAGTATCAATCTTCCGTGACTGATGTAATCTGCGAGAACCACGTTGACTCAATCATCCAATCAAGTTTTGACGGAAACGATCAATCGAGTCCGCTCGATCGCGCTGTCCGGGCTTGTCCGCTTTTCGAATCTCGAGCAAGCCGACAGCACGGAATCTTATTTGTTCAAAGATGATGCCTTTTGCGGAATCCGGTACTCGCTGGGCGCATTTCAAGCGAAATGGATGCTGGACGAAAAGCACGTCATTTTTTATCGGGGTGCGAACCAAATCGATTCGGCGGCCATTGAGCCCGATTCAATTCGCCGAGCCGCTTAGTAAACCGGCCTTGCGTGTCCTTGTTCGGATCTCGCTTTCAAAGCGATTTTACTTTGAGACTTCTCGGTTAGCGCCACCGATAGTTTCCCAAAATCGTACTCGTACTCAATGAAATGGTACTCGTACTTGAACCTCATTGCCAATCGAGTACGAGTGCCGCCGGTGGCTGAGTACAAGTAGGAGAACGAAAAAGAGGAAAAGGGCGCCTCTGCAGCGCTAACATGGTGTTGTTCCCCAAGAAGCGATTTCACTTTTTTCGATTTAGTAGCCCGCCCAGTTGGACAAGCCTAGCAGGTAGGGTCAGCGCGTGAAAAAACCGCTGTGCAAATTGCAAAGCGGTCTTGAATCTGTATGTTCTGAGTCGCCGATCGGCGCTGGAGTGGCAAAGCGGTCGAACTGCCCATCTTTCGGCAGCCCAATCCTCATACACCCAAATCCTCTGGCCTACTCCTTCTCTTCTTCGTCGGCTTTCTTGACCTTCTTTTTCTTCTTCAAAGAGATCTTCTGCACGCGAACTTTTGGGATGCCGTAAACTGGATCGCCTTCTTTCCAGCGGTCAGTTTCGGTTAGTTTGACCAACCGTTCGGCGCGGGTCAAAACGTTCCGCATCTTTACGGAACCGGCTTTAATTTTTAAGCTTTTGTCAATTGTCATCGAACTGCCAACAAGATCTTTGGTGAAAACGCAAAATTATAGGATAACCGGGAGACCCCTTCAAGGGCTAAAGACTCGGTATTTATAGGGTCAAAGAAGTATTTGCTGGATCGTCATAACTTGCTCCAGACATCACATAAAAGAGGAATTTGATGCGTATCGGTGTTTTTTGCAGTGGAGGTGATGCTCCGGGGATGAACGCTTGCGTGCGGGCCGTCGTTCGGTCGGCCAATCACAGCGGCCACGAAGTCGTTGGGATCATGCGGGGGTATCATGGGTTGGTTAACGAGGAGTTCTTCCTCAATAGCGATGGCATACCCTTATTAAGCCCCTCTCGGGTCACGACTTGGGCGGCCCATGGCGGGGCTCACCTTCGCAGTAGCCGAAGCGAGGAATTTAGAAGCCTCGAAGGCCGTAAGCAGGCTGTTGAAGTCCTCAAAGCCAACAAAATTGACGCCCTTGTTCCGATCGGCGGCGATGGCACTTTTAACGGTGCGGTGGCCCTGGGAAAGCTTTGGGGCGGTCAGATCGTGGGCTGCCCCGGAACGATCGACAATGATCTATGCGGAACCGATTACACGATCGGATTTTCGACCGCAGTACAAACAGCAGTTGAAGCCGTCGACAAGATTCGCGACACGGCATCCAGTCACGATCGCATGTTCTTAGTGGAAGTCATGGGCCGACACAGCGGCTACATCGCACTGTACACGGCACTTGCTGGCGGAGCCGACGTAGCGGCGATTCCGGAAACTGACACGAACTTTCCCGAGATCGTTTCTTACCTGAATCGTCTCAAAGAGCAGGGACGTCGAATGGCGATCATGATCGTGGCTGAAGGCGACGAGAAAGGTGGCGTCGAAGAGATCAATAAGCAGTTGATCGCCCACGAATGTCCATTTTCAACGCGAACCATTGTGCTGGGGCACTTGCAACGTGGCGGTGTGCCAACACCAGAAGACCGGCGTCGCGCTTCGCAAATGGGTGGCGGAGCGGTCGCTGCCATTATCAATGGCGAATCCGGTGTGATGATCGGAACGAAGGACGACCAATGTGTTTCCGTTCCGTTCGAGGAGACTTTTAAGACCCATCGCCCAGTGTCGCTTGAGCTGCTGGAACTATTAAGGCAAATGGAAAGTTAGTTGATCGAAACATTATCGAACAGAACTGCGAAACGTCTCG
>CAZPTT010000088.1:5108-23098 GCA_964589435.1 uncultured Pirellulaceae bacterium | reverse complement strand
CAAATGGAAAGTTAGTTGATCGAAACATTATCGAACAGAACTGCGAAACGTCTCGATCACGTTTAACCCGGTTTAAACGCAGTACCATCCATTGAATATGGCTACGTTCATTGAGCGGTTTTGGTTTCAACGATACGGATAAGCCGTAATGACTCGATCGCCGTCGAGGATCAGTCGGACACTCTTGAGTGGTCGGTGGTTGTTGCGTTTACCTTTTTGCCCACCTTCGTAGCCGACCTTGCGGCCCATGGAGATTGTATAGGCCATGTTGCCGCGAGACGCTTCCGATTTCACGTACTTCGACTTGCTCTTGACCATCTCATACGCTTCGTCGATGACAGCGAGAATCGTGTCTTTGTCGCCATCGAAAACACCGTGGGATGGCCGACTGGTATCGTCTCTGCCGTGCCGCATAACATGATCGACTCGATGTTCGCCGCCTCCGCCCATTCCGTAAATCAAGCCAGCCGGAGACTTAAGTTTGTTTCGGCCAATGGATGTCAGGAACTCTCCTGAAGAAGACTTTTGATTCCGGTTGGACTGTTTTTTGGCGGAAGTGTTTTGTTTAGACGCGCCATTGCTTCGAAACGAATTGTCATCTTTGGGTGCCGTCGACCCAATGTCCAACTTCGGAAGCTTCGCGTCGTACTTATTCGAATCTGATTTAGTTGAATTCGATTTTTCTGAGTTCGAATTCTGTGCATTCGATTTGCCACCGAAATCATCCGGCAATTTGGCGTTGTAGCGTTCGTCGTCAACCGTCGTGGTCGCAACCTCTCTCTGAGGATCGGTTTTGTTTTCCTGATACCACTTGTAACCAGCGATCCCGAGGATCACCGCGATGATCAAAATCTTCTTCCAATCAAATTTGATTGGTTTGGTTTTTATTGGCTGAGTACTAGAGTCAATATTCATGATTTGTTCTTAGGGTAAAACTTCGCTTCGATCGTTTGGGTCACCGATCGAGGTTGTTCAATTCTTGGACTTGATGGTTAGGCTCTCGATTTTCGACGATAACTAATATTCTGGCAAGCGAAGTCCCACGATCAAACGAACTTTCGCTCACACTTGAAATATTTTCAGAACAAGGCATTTATTCGCAACGTTAACGAATCTTGGGAGCCTCCAACTGCTCCTCTTCCTTGGGACGGGGCGGCACACCCAACACAATTTTCACCTTTGTTTCCTTATCAGTTCCGTCTTTGAGGATCACTAACTCAATTTCTTGGCCCGATTCGAAGCGATTCAGGACTTGCCTCAATCGCAGCATATCAGCAACCTTTTCATCATTGACGCCCAAAATCACATCGCCTCTTAGCAGGCCAACTTCATCCGCTGGCGTCTCCTGAACCACTCGCTCGATCCACAGTCCTTTACCACTCGGATTCGGCATCGCTTGTACCCCCAGGTAGGCCGGCGAAATTCGCTCGCCTGCTTTGAGCCGTTCAATGACTGCTTCCGCCCCTGCGATCGGAATCGCGAAACCAATCCCAGAGTCATACCACTCGACGCCAGCACCAATCGCCTGGGACTGCGGATTCATCGGAACACAAATCCCCATGACATGTCCTTCGATGTTGATCAACGGCCCACCATAATTAGCCGGGCTAATATTGGCGTCCGTTTGTATGGCTCGACCACCAATACGATTTTTGGCACTAATGACGCCCATTGAAATGGCTGGACTGGCATCACCGTAGCCGACACCAAGCGATACCGCCCACTGGCCAACTTCGATTGCATCAAGGCTGACCAATTTTGCAACTGGCATATCCTCGACGTCTTCAATCTTCAGCAGGCAAATTTTTCGCGTATCGTCTCGTCCAACTAGTTTTGCAAATCGACGCTTTCCATCGCTGGGAATAACCGAAATGATCGGCGGCTGTTGAATAAAGTTGAATGTACTGGTCAAGACGTAGCCATCGGAGGAAATCATAATCCCCGTCGTATTGCCTTCTCCCTGTTTGCGAATTCCACCAATTCGGCCTTGGCGAGCCCCCACGCCACCGTACGATTCGATCGAAACCAAAGCCGGCAAAACGGTTTCTGTTGCGTTGCGGAACGCTTTCGATGTTAACGACATCGCGCGAAACACGTCGGCCCTCGACATTGGATCATCGGGCACGCGAGTCGATCCCTCGGGGTGTTGCGCTCTCGTTTTTGCTTCCACACTCATTGCAGAAAAACAAAGACCAAAAACTGCGCAGAAAAACGCGACTCTCTTCGCAAAGCGCGCCCAAGAAGCCGCACCATTTCCGGGTAGACCAAGTCTCAATTTCGCTTTCAACCTTGAATGGGGCATCGCTAAATCCTATTTGCGAACTTGGGGAACGATTGGGACTCGCAAGAATTCCTTGCCACGCTTGACGATCAAAACAATCTCCTCACCTGGAACCAACGCATCCAACTGTCGCGTGTATTCTTTGGCATTTCCGACACGTGTACCCGCGACGGACACGATCATATCGTCAGTCTTTAATTTGGCAGTGGCGGCCGGTGTGCCACGTTTAACTCGATCGATGTAAGCCGGGCTGTTTCTTCCACCCAACTTGAACAGCACGATTCCCAAGTCGGCTTTTTGGGCCGGCGCTTTGTTCTCTGCTACTTTCGCCGTCGTTTTGCCTTCAACAAAATCAGCCAACACGGCGCTTGGAACCGCGTAATTCAAACGCGTGTTGGTTTCACTGCTATTGATAATCTTCCCGACCATCCCCACCAGCTTGCCTTCCGTCGTCACCACGGCACCACCTCCGGCTCCCGGATTGCTCGTGATGGCATCGATTAAAACGAGGTCGCCTTGATAGGCAACGTCACGCCGGTTGAGCCTGGCTTCCATCGATGTTCGCAGGGAAACAACGCCCAGTGTTGCCGACAAAGGCTCGTCTTTATCGGCAACCTTAAACGCATTGGTTATCGCAACCACCCAGTCGCCTTTTTCACCCACGGGAGATTTTGAAAGCTCGAAAAAATCTTTCGTTTCAGCTTCGACCTTCAACAAAGCCAATTGTGTGACGCGGTCACGTCGTAAGACCGTCGCTCGAAACTCGGATCCATCAGCGAGCAAGACGCGAACCTGGCGGCCGTCTAGGAAAACGCCTTGGGTCGTCAAAACATGGCCTTCGCCGGAAACCAAAATGCCAGTCGCAAAGCTTTCAACACGACCAGCACCGGCCCCAAAAACCTTGACCATCTTCGGCTGGGCTTGGGAAACGATCGTTCCAAAAAACGATTCGTCTCGTTCCTGAGCCAAAACCCTAGAAAGACCAGTGATCGAAGCGAAGGAAATCACGATCAACATTATGATGATGCGAAGAAAGTACTTCATCTGTTTTCTCCCGGCGTCGAAACTTCTCTCTTTGCATCAGGTTTTTCACTACTGTCAGAAGCTTGCTCGGGTTTTGCAAACAGGGCAGGGTCGTGCTTCTTAGTCCATTGACGCGATTCGGTCTCCAAGATGAGGCTGGTTTCTTCGGCCAATCCGGTGACGAACTCACGCCGAGTCGGAAACTGCATTCCGTCTAGTGACTCCCAACCACCAAACGCCACTCCGCCGTCCTCGCCGCAGTCTTTGTCCGCCGAAACTTTTAACAGTCTAGCCGCCGGCAAACCGGCATCGTCATACATGCCGAGCCAGACGAAAAATGGATCCGCATCGTCATCCATCCAGCGCAACCGATACGCGTTTCGTCGCTGGGCCTTGCCGCTGCCATCGATCATTGGCTGGCCAAATACAGAAAAGGGTAAGTCTTGAATCACGGCCGACATCGACAAGGCTTGCACGATCGGCAGGCTTAGTTTGGCTTGGACAAGCGACAACTGCTCCAATCGACCGCCACCTTCGCCAGCAAAGAAATTCTTCCCGTCGAATAGAAACGTGTTTGCTTCGTCGCCGACGTTCCATTGGCAACGCATCTTTCCGTCGGTCGACAACCACAACTTCTGCTCACCAACTTTTTCGCCATTTCGCCGCACTTGATCAACGACTTTGATCGTTCGAGGAACTTTCGATTCTGCCAGCAGTTGGCCGTCGCGCGATTGCCAATCCCGAATCACATGATCGGCGTACCCGCGATTGATTTTTTCGTGACGGATTTCACCTGGAGGTGCTGACAACAATTCGACCATTTCACGTTGCCGTTTTGCTTTCTGCTCTTCGTCGGGAGTCTTTTTTTTGCCACCGCCTTTGGGCTCTTGAGCTTTTTGTGGCTGACGATAGGGCAGGCCCAGCATACGAACGTAGATATCTTTGACCTCTGCTTTCGAATTACGAATTTTCAAATGGGTCGGCCATTCCTCTGGAAGCGTACAAATCAGGTTCGTAAATTGGTTTGCATTGACAATTGGCTGGCCCTCAAACTCAAGTAATTCGTCACCCAATTTCAAGCCTCGAATCGCAACGGCAGAGTCCTTGTTGATCGTTGAGCAAACGACCTTTCCCTCGCGGTCAGAAAAGCTTGCGTCGAGCGTTGCGTGTTCAACGAGCTTGGTTGCCAACAAATCTGGAATGAAGTTCTTAATCTGGTTCGCAGAAATCGCATAACCAAGCCCAACGTTAACTCGCCCGCGATCCTGAAAACTTCCTCGTCCGTTGATCCCAATGACTCGGCTGTTCAAGTCAAACAACGGCCCTCCCGAGTTGCCAGGATTGATCGAACTATCAACCTGAATGCAATTACCGTAGACCAACTGATTGGCTCCGGCTCCCGGTTGATATCGTTTGATTCCACTAACGATTCCTAGGGTCACGGTTGGCGATTGATCCTCCGTAAGAATAAACGGGTTCCCCATCGCCAGCGCCCAATCTCCAACGCGTACCGCATCGGAATCGCCGAGTGGCGTGAAAGGAAATGGAATCGCGGGCAACTTTTGGCCGGCGACTTTGTCTTCCGTTTTTGGAATCTCATCGTTGGTCTCGTTTGCATCGGCGTCATCTACCCAGCCTTCCATCTGGATGATCGAAACGTCACCACCTGGATCAGTACCGATCAAATTCCAGCGGTAGAGCTTTCCGTCTGCCAAACCTCCCCAGCCCTTCACGCCAGCGCCCATGATCACGTGATGATTGGTAAGTGCGATGCCAGAAGGATCAATGATGACTCCGGAGCCGCCGCCTTGCCGGTCTTCGTCGTAGATCGCGATAACACTGCCGATCACTGAGTTGATCGCGGTGATGCGATTTTGCTCCAGCTTGCGAACCAGGCGCATATCTTCTGCCGACAGATCGTCCGCGTATACCGTTGGCGCAACAACAAAACCGAAGAGGACCAACAGCAAGACTAAGATGGAGAACCGCACCGGGGCGGGCTTGGTACGTTGACGAGCACCCTTTGCCGTCGGGCAGTGAGCGAAGCGAATTTTCAACAACATGACTTCGACCTCGACATGACTTGATTCTTTTGACATTGCTACGAAGTAAATAGCATGAAGAGCATTGCAACAATGGGCATCGCTGCGGCTTCAGTTCTACTGAATGACTTAAACAACCTATTTGGTGCGAACAAACCTGGCATTGGCCCAATCGGCATGGTCGGCCAAATCAAAATCCTCGCCCGGGTAAACGACCAGTGAGATAACTTTCATTCCCGCGATCTCAACATCCACATCTTCTGGATCTCCATCGCCTCGGACACGTTTTGACCAAAGCTCAATACCATCGCCTCGCAAAACCATACGACAATCACCACGGCCTTGAGTTTCCGCGTCAATGCCAACCGTCGCGTTGAAGCGGTCAAAGTTCTTGGCATTGGTAAAACTAAGTTCCGTAAACGCCTGTGTGCCAAGCCCCTTGTTGAACTGCGAAATCCTATCCGATTTCCCAAAGCGGATTCTTAGTGGATTATTTTCGACACTTCGATCTCGTTTCCACTCTCGCTGCAAAGCAAACTGAGTTCGTTGCTGTACATCCGTGGGCTCAAGGTCGGAGAGGTATTGCAGGCGATCGGATTCGACAACGAGGCTGGCAATCTTGTTAGTCGGAAATTCAATCGTCGTATTTCCTGATTGCGAAACCGAAACTTTTCGGTTAGCGATATTGGAGATGACTCCAACAACCGTTGAGCCATCGATCAAACTGATGGTCGCGATTGAACCGCCAAGACGCTTGAGCCCTAGATCTGCCATGACCAAGGCCTTGAGTTTTCCGACATCGATCGTTTCGGATTTGCCCTCATAAGAAAGATGAAGCTTGTCGAGGTTCAGGCTTTCCATAATCCCAGCAACACCTTGCTCGCCGTTGGCCCCTCCAACAATCACACCGTCTTTGTCGATCGCTGGATTAGCCACTTGCCGTTCAACGGTTGCCGATCCGCTCCAGACGATCGCCCGCAACGCTTGAAGCGGAATCTCGGAAATCCCAGAGCCCGATCGAAAGATGACTTTTTCATCGGCGATCTGGGGGTTCTTAATTCGGATTTTTCCACCATCAACCAGATGCAAAATGACGCTTAAGTTCGGATCGATGGAGACAGCTTTATCCGACTCGATCGACAGCACCTCACTAAGCCGAACACCTGTGGGAAAATCGTCGCCAACCAATTCTCCATTTTCATCAAGCGAAGAAACTGTTCCTTTGGCCGAGCTTCCATTAAATTGCCGGACAGTTACCGACTCAAGATCTTTTGCCACGGTCGTAGCGATCAACGAGAAAGGGCCGGCACTAAAGAAGCCGGCACAAAGGAGGCAACTGACACTGCAGAGAAATCTCGCGTGCGATGCGTGCTTCGATTGATTTCTTATGTTCGTTCGGATCATGTTTTCCTGATTCGATATTCTTGGATCAGTCAAAGGATCTGTGATGTCCTTTAAACGTTTGAGACAAATGTCCTAGATAAAAGTTGCGAGCGATTCGTTTTGAGTTAAACCAAACTCAAAGCTACCGCATTCATATTTTAGATGATTTCGAGTGGCTTGGGGTTTCTCAAACGGATCAAATTACACATCAGACTGCCACATCGGACTGGCGCATAAAAAACGACACGTTCTAGTGGAACGTGCCGTTGAGATTACTTAAGAAACATTAAACGAAGTTTTACGTCCATTTCTTGTTAAAAGCTCATTTAGTTTTCGCCTTCGCCGTTGGCGGCTTCGAAATACTTTTCGACGATATCTCGGTAGTTGGCAGGCAATTTTTCTTTGAAAGCATTATTGGCTGGATCACGAGTTCGCTCTCGCAAACGGCTCCACGCACTGGCAGGCGAATCGTCATAATTCTTTTTCACGACTTTGCCGTTGGGGTTGGAACTTGAACCGCCTTTTTGACTTTTACTCTCACCGGGCTTTTGACTTGGCTTCTGACCAGAAGCTTCTTTAGAGCCCTGTCACGAGCCGCTTTTCTTGCAACTTGAGTTGCACTCTTTCTTCTCCTGTTCCTTAATCAACACCCCGAGCATTTTGACAATGTCATCTTGCTCCTTCTGAGTTTGATCTCCTGTGTCGGCCAACTGTAGATGCCGACGCGAGAAATCCATGTGTTGATGAACGTCAGAAAGTTTGCCCTCTTCGATCGCTTGCAACTGCTGAACTTGACGCCAAGCACTCACTCGCAATCGCTCTGGAGCATCCGGATTGAACTGGATGAACTGCATGAATGACTCGATCGCTTCACGGTTCTTTAGCATGCCTGCTTGGGCGACACCAACAAAGTACTGTGAACTCCCTTGATGAGCTGAGAAATCTACTAGCTCACGATTCAACTTTTTCAGTCGTGGCAATGCTTCTTCAAATTGTTCGCTATTCATCAGCGTACGAGCCAGATAGAAACTCGCATCAGCCGCCAAGAATTTATCGGTGGAGTCGGCAAGCGGTGTCAGCAAATCAATTGCCTTGGCGACATCTTCGTTGTCCGAAGACTCAACGGCGGCAGAGTAATTCGGATAGATCAGCAACAGCCCTTCTGTTACCGCGTCGCTTGAATCTGTACCCAGCTCTTTGATCGCAGAAGTGACCTTGTCTTTAGTCGACTGATCAACGTCCTTGAGTGAATCAAGGTGTTCAATAAAGGAAGCGACGACTTCCGAATTGTCGCCAACAGCCGCAGCCTGAGCGAAGGATGAACTTACTAGAACGGCAACGGCTGCCATCAGAGCAAGTGAAAATTTCTTTCGGAGTCTTTTCATCGTCGATCCTTTTATAAAGGTGTCTTCGTTGCCTTCGATGTTCTTGGAACCACTTCTGTTCTTGGAACCACTTCTTTACTGGGTCGCCTTAGCAAGTTGGTAGCCCTCAGTATTCTATTACCACCTCTCCTCTTTCAAACCCAGATCGGTCATGAAAGTTTCGAGATTTGCAGATGCATTCAGTCTTCAGTGTAACAATCACAACGAAGAAACTAATCTGGCACGCTACTTTAACCTAGCATATTGCCCAATCTAGCATTTCCGCCATCACACCTACTTGTCACTCTTCTCCATGATGCCTTCGGTCATTTCCAGCAACTTGGCTTGGAGTTCGGCCGCCTCCATTGCTTCTCGGTCAAGAATATTCTCTTCATCATTCTTGCCGCGAAGTGGGTTACCACCGCTCGCTTCTTCGCCAGCATTACCTTGGCCACGCATCTGTTCTACAGCCTTCGTTTTGCGATTAAGCCGTTTTTGCTGCATTCTTAGTATTTTAAGTTCTGCAGATGTCTTAAGCAACGGTTGTTTTCCTCCCCCGCCTCCGCCGCCTCCACCACCACCGCCGCCTCCGCCGCCCTGAGCTTCTTTGAGTGCGTCGAGCAAGTCTTCGATGGTGGTCTCAATTTCCTTCTGAATAAGCTGCGTAAACGCTTCAGTCCGTTCGTCTTGTAACAACTGAGCGGCCTTTTCCAACTCGTCTCTCAGTTCCTGGACAATTTCCGGGAACACGATACTCGTGCCGTCTTCCAGTAATAAATCATACGCTTGCTGACCAATCTCACTAATTTCCCGCTCCTCACTGGACAGTCGTAACAGAAGCAATTGATCACGACGCCGGAGTTCACCAAGATTCGTTTTCTTGTCATCCAACTCAATCGTCATCACGGAAGCCACTTGCTGTCGTTCAAGCATCTCTCGAAAGCGACCTTCAAGTCGAGCCAGTTTCTCTTCGCGTGTTTCTTCGCGAAGCTGATTCAGCCGTTCCTCAATTTCTTTTAGTGCCTCAGCCATTTGCTGTTCGGCTTCTTTTTGTTTCTTCTCAGCGTTCTCTGGATTCTGCTCAGCTAAATCATCCGCTGCCTCTTTCATCGATTCGCCAGCTTGCTCCATTTGCTGTTGGCCAGGTTGTTGTTCACTTGGCTTGGACGCACTTTGGTTTTCTGGATCCGGCGCGGCTTTGGGAGCCTTCTTCATTTCCTCAAGCACATCGAGTGCTTTGTCTCGTGTGCGGCGCTGAGCCTCGGCCATCTGCTCGAACGCTTCGGGAGGCAGCGATTCGATTCGTCGCTTTTCTTTTTTGATTTCGGCTAAGGCTTTATCCATTTCGTTGAGCGCCATTTCTTCTTGGCGTTTGGCATCTTCCGATTTTCCACTGCCAAGTTTCTCTTCCGCTTTGCGCTGATGCTCGGAAGCTTTTTCCAACGGCTGTTGCCCTGGCTGTGGAGGTTGCTGCTGTTGTGCTTGCTGCTGCTGTTGTTGTTGGCCGGGCGGTTTCGACTCACCAGGCTTGCTTTCACCAGACTTGCTTTCTCCGGGCTTACCTTCGCTGGACTCACCCGATTTACCTTCACCCGATTTACCTTCACCAGGCTTGCCATCGCTCGGCTTGCCTTCGCCAGCCTTGTCCTCACCAGGTTTCTTGTCCTTGGCTTTACCGTCGCTTGGCTTCGAATCTTCGGGTTTACCTTCTGACGGTTTTCCATCTGAGGATTTACCATCTCCGGTTTTGCTTTTTCCAGATTTCGAATCTCCGGGCGTGCCATCTTCGGGCGGCTCGCCAGCTTCTCCAGGCTCAGTCGGCTCGTCTTCACCAGCGAGGTCTTCTTTCAGTTCATCTGTTCCTTTACGCACTTCGAACTGCTTGTCGGCAATCTTATCAAGCTGTCGCAAGCCAGCCTTCGCGTTCTTTTCAGTCTCCTCAATCACGGCCTGCTGTTTCTGAATCAACCCTTCAAGTTTCTTGATTTGGGCCTCCAGCTTTTTAACCGTTTCGTCTTTATTGGAGACCTTTTCAGTATCCTTGCGTTGAACCGTTTGTTCTTTCATTCGTTGCTGGATGTTCTCTTTCCATTTTTCCAGCATCTTCATTTCTTCTTGCTTGTTCATCGTTTGCTCTTTTTCGTCTGTCAACAAACGAATTAAAGCAACGACATTGTCGATCACCTCGATGACTTTGGCTTCTGCTTCTTTGAACCGTCCTTCGTCGAGCAGTTGCGTTACTTCGGTCATCTTCTTGGTGACCAATTGCTCTTTGGAAGCTTGGAACGCTTGAATCAAACGCTTGGCACGTTCCGGCTCTTTTTCCTGAAGCTTCTCGGCGATGATTGTGAGCTGGGTCTCCAACTCCACCATTTTTCGCTTCACTAATTCTTGGCGCAAGCCGATCGCATTCCGCCGCTTGGCATCATCCTGGGCAACCAAAGGCGTTGAAAAGCAACCGATTAACGCCAGCAAAGTCATATTCTGAAACAGAGATAGTTTTGTGAATCGATTCATTGTTTCTCCAAACGAAAAATGTCCATCGTTTAACTTGCTTCAGCGCTGCCAATAAAATCGCCAGGTTCGAAACCACTCAACATTACTTGTCGAAAATACCTTTGTTGTCGTCGAAGATATTCTTTGGTTTCAGTTCCTTCTCGATATCCTTTCGGATTCCAATGGAGGCTTCTTTGATTTCGAGAAAATCATTGATGATCTCCTGAAAATTCTCTGAGTCGTTCATCGCGTCAAGAATCCTCTTCATCTCGTCTTGAATTCCATCGTGAATCAATTTGGTTTGCGCGACGGCTTCGTTCAACTCACCAGCATTGTTCACCGAACGTCGACAATTGTCCAAGTTTCGAGTCGCGATCGAGATCAATTCCGCATCCAACTTTCGAATCGGCTGGATGATCCCCTCGTCAAATCGTCGTTCGATTCTCTTTTCAGGAAAGGTTTCATTCTCGGCCTCGTCCAAACGATTATTTTTGACCTCAACCAGGAACTCTTCAAAACGATCCGCAACTCGATCAATCGCCGTACCGATACTCTTTTGGCTTTGAACCAATGTGATCAAATCCGATTCTTGTTGAGCCAGGAATTGTTCGGTCGTGACACCAGCATCCGGTTCACGAACCGCGATGGCTTGAATCTCGGTGGCCAATTCCATTTGAACTTCATAAGCCTGCTCGAAGGCTTTTCGCTGTTCAATTTCTCGACGTAGTAAGTCAGACCGTAGCTCATCGTCCGAAACGACTCGCAACAAAAACTCTTGCGAACGACCAATACCGGGCGTTCCCGGTTTACTATCGGCCGCGTTCACAGAAAAACGAAAGCTTGTTCCCGGCTCTAAACCCAACGGCAGTAGATCAAGTGCCGCCACGTCCTTCACGGATTTAATCGGGCCGTTCGGCTCAGACTCACCCCCGGTCCCGTTTGTAAAATCCGCGAAGATCATTTCCTGATCGACCGACTCAGCATCTTCAGAACCGAGCTTCCAGTGACAATCGAACGAGAGTTGTGTTAAACCGAATTCGTCAGCGGCACTGTATTGAGTTGGCAAGATCGCACGCGGCACAACTAAACCGCTAATGCCAAGCAAATTCGCGCGAACTTTCGGCGGTTGGTCTTCACGAATCGTTACCGTAAATTTCGAAGGCCGGCTGTTCGCCAGTCCCGACTGATCAATCAATTGAAACTCGTATTCGCCACCACTCAACTCTCCAGCGGGAATATTCAGTTGATACCGCTTCGATGCGTCTGCCCCCTCGGCATCGGCATCGGCCTCTGCAATTTGCTGCATCTCAAGTGTTTCGTCACCAAGCTTCAACGCGGCCCGGCTGAGCGATTTATTGGCAGTGATCCCGACTTGCAAACCACTTCCCGTCAAAACCGCGTGCGGCCCGTTGCCCGTTAACTCAACCGAAGACACACCCGTGTATGCCGGTGGAAATGTCTGCATCGCTAATTCAATCACCGAAGGCGGCTCCACCAGTTTCACGTCGACCCATTCCGTCACATCGTCACCTCCGGAGGCCCGAAAGCGAAATGGCGATGAAACATTGTGAAACACAAACACCTGTTCCCGACCATCGAGTTTTCCAGTCGACTTCATCTGGTGAACCGTTCGACCGCCAGGGTTGTCGACTTCAATTGAAACCGTGACGTCTTGGGTTGTGCTTTCCTCGGTGATTGTCACCACTTGCCGATGATCGGCACCTCTGGGCAAAGTCAATTTTCCATCTTTAGCGCCAGCGATCTCCAAATAAGTTCCTTGAGGCCATTGATCATTCAACAACATGATATTGCGATTAAACCAAGTGCTCAAAAATTCTGTTTTTGCAACTCCCACACCCAGTAAAACCGTTGCCGCAATTGCCGCGATCAACGTCAACCAGTTTTTCCGGTTTTGGCCAACATCAAGTGCTTTTCCGAAGTTAAGCTGATTGGCTTTTTCGATACCCGAACGAATCGTCGCTTCAACAAGCTCTTTGGAAACACCTTGTGAAGCCAGATCTTTTTCGCGCGAAAGCTGCCAACTCGAAATCAGGTTTTCTTTTAACTCAGGGTTCTTTGCTTCAACTTGATAGATTAGCGCGTCGTCGTTTGGGCGTGAAGAAAGTGGCCGAATCACCCGCCAAACGAAGTACGCGATCGCCAAACCGGCCATCACCACCAGCATGATTAACCGCTGGGCATAATCCATTTTGAAGACGCGATCCAGGAGCATGTCAAACGCCAACACAGCCAGCAACGCGATCAGCCATTTGCCGACACCTTGAACAAGGATCCAGCCCGTCAATTTTCGCCGCAAGTGGCGCAGTTTTTTGAGCACGACCTTTGATGCCGTCATGTCGTCAGAAGTTTTCGTTGGATTGGAAGTGGGCATAAAAATAAGATCCGTGTTCGTTCCGCTTTCAGCAATTCGTTTCGCTTGCCTCGTTCTCGATCAAAGCAGCTTGTACCACTTTCGAATGACCCACTCGACCGTCAGCAAGACGAACGGCAAACCAAACGCCAGCCATCTCAAATACTGATTGATATCCCACAACGGTTCTGGCGGGCTGTTGAATTCGGCTTTGGTAATGGAAGTGGGCAAAGCCGTCGTCACCTCTTCGATTTTCTCCAGACGACAATACTGGCCACCCGACAAAGTTGCGATTTCAGAAAGCAATTTTTCATTCAACCAATAAGCTCCCGACTCCGCACTTGGCGGAGCAATTCGAAACGAGATCGGATCGATCAGCTTTTCATCGGTGTCACTGGCACCAAGATCGATGGTTGCTTCGAAACTGCCAATCCGCTGGGCAACCAGGATTCCTTCGTATCGTCCTTCCTGCTGCGGCAACAACTTCATGGTGACTTTTTGTGAGCGACCATCACCCGATCGCACGACCGCTTCGACGGACGGTTCCTTGGATGGGTTGAATTCTTGATCCAGCACACGACCAATCAACGTAATTCGATCACCCAATTCAAACTCGGTCTTATCGACGTCGATAAATCCTCTTCGTGATCCTTGCAGTGACCGAGTCTCCACCAAGAACCGGACGACCTGAATCCAAAAACGATCAAAAAACTGAGCCTGCACACCAGCCGGTCGCCATTTCCAAGTGCCTTGAAATCCCATGTACAGAACAGTTCCGGCTCCGTAACGACCGGTCACCATGAGCGGTTGGTTGCCTTCTGCATTGACCTGATCTCCTCGCTCCAGCAAAACGCGGGAAGTCGGCTTCGCAGCGCCGGTTGGGAAACTCCAGTAAATTCCCGGCAACGTCGACCAAATCTTTTGCGTCTCTTGCGAATCGCTTCGAAAGCTCATCACGGGATGATCAATATTGTGATTGACGACCATCATCTGGCCGGGCTTGTTGTCTTTGGCCGAGGTCAACGCCTGAATCGCGTCAATGAACTCGTTGTCACCGAATCGCACGGGCAGCAAATTGCGAATCCCCTTCAGCCGGTTCATCGTCACGAATTCGCTGGTGTAGTGTTTTCCAGCCATAAACAGGACACCGCCCGCGTTGTCCTTGCAAAACGATTTCAATAGCTCCATCCATTGCGCGTCGAACTCGTCGGCCTTCGGATCCATCATGATCACGACGTCGTATTGATAAAGCTCTTCCTTTGTTCGCGGCAACGATGAGATAGGTTCGTTGCCTTCTTGTTGACGGGTTTCGTCCATCGACTGCAACCAACAGCTAAGCGAAATTGATTGGTCACGTTGGAGCAATTTTTTCACAGGGTCATAGTCCCAGCTCGGCATGCCGGAAATCAGCAAGACCCGAACCTTCTCGTCAACGACTTCCATCATCGAAGCCGCCTGCTGGTTGTCGTCGGTCTCCGTTTCGTCATCGAGTGGATCAACCGCCACCGAGAAGACATACTTGCCAGCTTGGTTCAAAATATGATCGAAGTCCACTCGAATACGCCCGCCAAATTCCGGAACCGTTACCTCCTGAGATTTGACTTGTTGCGGAGCACCCAGCTCGCCTGTTTTCGGATCGACTCGCTGCTGAGAAAGCTGCACCTGAATCTGCGGCGGCATACCGGACTCGCCAACTTGGCTGGATTGGAGGACGGCTTCGATTTCAAACGGCTCGTCTGGATAAGCCTTATCGCGAACGTAGACTTCGCTGACCGCTAGGTTTTTAGGTGGATTCGGGTCGCCAACGCCAACCACATAGATCGGCAATCCGAGAGAAGCCGCCTTTTTCGCCAGCTCAATCGGATCTTCACTACCGTTATGCTGGCCGTCTGAAATCAGCAAGATAGATGACAGCCGTGCCGGTTCGTCGAGCGTCTCTTTCAAGGCTTGCCAAATATCCGTTCCCAATCCATCGGCGATCAAATCTGGCATGGCTTCTTGAATCAAGCCATCTGCTTCAGAACTTTCGGGGTTGGATTCAGCCTCTTCACCGTTTTCATCGTCGTCCTTGTCTTCTTCATTTTTCTTCTCATCCGATTTCTTCGTTGCGGGAATCAAGGCCGCTGGTCGATTGCCTTCAGCAAAATCAATCACGCGAATCGAGCCCTTGTCGCGCATCACCTTCATCAGATCTGGGTTATTCTTGAAAACGCCATTCAACAGAGCAGACCGTTTCGTCTCACCGCTGCCGATCGAAGCAGCGGGCAACCCGGAAGCCGCCGACAGTTGGTCGACTTGATCTTTGTTTCGATACCGATCGCCGCGCTCGAAAGACATTGAACTGTCACGCAACAAAGCAATCGTGGGTTTGATTTCGTTGACTTGCTGATAAAAGACCGACGGCTTCAAAAACATCGCTACCAATAACAACAGCGTGCACAAACGCAAACCGCCCAGCAACAACTTGAGCGGCATTGGGCAAGTGCTGATCTCGCGGCGGTACAGCCAAAACACTCCAAAAATCACCGCACCGATGGCAGCCAAAAGCACAAACACGCCCCATGATTCGGGCAAATTCGTCCACTGCAATTGCGGCGTGCCGGCTTTGGAGGGATCGTCTCCAATCATCCATTCGAGCACTCGATTTTTGGCAATGATGTTCAACGCTGACTCATTTATTCGTTTAGTTGATTTGTAATTCGATCGAACGACTTGAAACGTCTATTCAGATTTAGGGGCCAATGCGTACAACCGATTGGCACCGTGAACCCAAATTCGCGATCCATCACTGAACAGGTTTCCGACGGGTGCTTCGGTTCCCATGTTGACCTGGACTCGATTTAGCAATTTGGCTTCGTTTTCTTCTTGTGGTAACGAGAAGTGATAAATCGAATCTTCGACAGGCATATAAATCCCATCCGGCGTCAACATCCCGCGACCTCGCGAAATTTTATCATCGAACATCTGTTCGGCTCCCCAAATCATTCGACCTTCGCCTTTCAAGTCATAGGCAACAATGGTTTCTCGACCGGCGGCATACAAAACGTCGTCGAAAACCCCCAGCAGGTAATCGACCTTATAGCCAATCGGGCTCATTTCACTTCGCCAGATCGTCTCACCTGTATTTCGATCAAGCGCTTCGATCGAATCAGTATCGGAGCTGAAACAGATCATCTCTCGACCGTATGGAATCACGACATCGCTTGACCAGCCGTCAAAGTTCAAACGATTGACCGTCCAACCGCTGCGACGTCGAAAATCATCGGGCGTTCCAACTCGGTTATATCGTTTGGCAAAGCGAACCAATCCCGTCGCGGGGTCAAGCACGAAAACAACTCCCATGCCGCAACTAACAAACAGGTCGCTCCCGTCCAAAGTTAAGTTGATGGCAGCAAAGGCTTCGGCACCGGAATCGGGTTCGTCGCACAGGAACGACTTCCAAACTGTTTTTCCATCCTGCTCTGGATCCAATGCGTAGATCGAAATCGAGCCGCCGTTATTGACGGGAATAAGCAACAGTTCTCCAAACGAAATGGGGGCGGACATAAAGCCTCCACCCTCTAACCATTTGGGCTCGCCACCATCGTCAGTCGGATTGTCGTTCGTTTCTTGTTTCTGATCAGGCAAGGTCCATTTCAGTTCGCCCGTAGCAGCATCATAGGCAGTCAAATAGTTGGAACGGGTTCGCCGAAACGTCGTATTCCACGCAGGTCGAAGCTGCGGCCGAGTCCCGGTGACTTTTGTGTCGAAGTGCTTGCCTTCGATCGCATAAAGGACTCCGTTGGCAATCGACATTTGCTGATAGATCTCGTCACCGAACAACTGAATTTCGGCGATGGATTCTGGTTTGCCGGAACTGGTTTTTGCACCACCGCGATTGCCGTATCCACCCCAGCTCTTGCGTATGGTTTGAACCATTTGTGTCGCGGCATCGACTTCGAATGCGTTGCGCCAGACAGGTCGCCATTGGATCGCATCATTGACGGCGGCTGACTTGGGAGTCTCGGCGATCAATTGATCAACTTTAGCGGAATCGAAAACAGCCAAATCGACAGCCGACTTAAAATAAACTCGCCCCTTATCCAACAGTAGATGCCCGGAAGGTCGCCAAGGGTTCTTCTTCCATGAATCGATCATCCTGGTTTCGGTGGGCTCGATGGTTCCGGCAACTTCATCGTCGGCAGCTTGCTCACCTACCAACAAGTGGCCTTTCGCATCCGTCCAACGATATTTATCACGGGGCTGGTAATAGAATTGCCAGACGGCCGCTAAATCACCATCCATTAATCCAACAGGCAGCGATGGCATCAAGCCGTAGCGCCGAGATGAACCCATCGGCATTTCCCAGCTTGCATTGACGATCGAAGTTGAACGCTCGGAAGAAAGTTCACCGAGCGAGCGTTTGACTTGTTCAAGTTGATTGCTGTCGCTGCCAAGTGATTTCGCTTGTTCAAGCGTCTCTCGAGCGCCTTCAACATCTGCCAAATACGATTGGCAAAGCGCGATTCGAATGAGCACCTGCTGCTTATCTACAGAAGGATCTGGGTAATGATTGATGATCTTTTCGAACATCCGGCGGGCACCGGTGAAATCAAAGCGATCGAGGTAAATACATCCCAGTTGATATGCCGCATCATCACCAAGTGAGCTGATGAAGTATTGCCGAACTACTTTGTTAAGCGCCGTTAGATCGTTGGGATCACCGGCTTCGGCCAAGATCTCTTTGGCTTCGGCATCGGCAACAATCCGGTAAGCGATCAATCCTTCGCGAGGCAACTCGGCGAGAATTTGTTCGACTTGCTGAACGAGAGAAAAGTAGGTGACTTTGTCAGTTGAATAAAGCGAGTCGCCGCTCCGCTGCAGAACAGCCTGCCAAACTTGTGTTGCGTAGCGATAATTACCATCGTTCTTTAGTCGCTCGGCCGTCGCTAGTGACTGCTCCAGATCCGGATCCGTTTTTAACACCGCCCCAGATTCTTCATCAGGCTTTTGTTTTGCCTGCTGCGCAAAACCAACTGGAACGACATTTG
>CAZPTT010000088.1:0-5008 GCA_964589435.1 uncultured Pirellulaceae bacterium | reverse complement strand
ACATTTGAGCGAAGCCTATCTTGGTCTAACAACTCAAGCAACCACTGGGCATGCTCTTGTCGCTCATCTTGGCATGCCAGAACTTGGAGTCCGCCAATTAGAACCGCGCCGACAAATACCAGTGTCGACACGATCGAAGAAATCACAGTTCGCCGAATTACCTTGCGAAAGGCAGCAATTTCGTTTGTTTTGAATGTTCGAGTCATGCTTCAATCCTCAATCGTCAAATTTTTTCAAACCAGCATCATTGCGAATACAAGATGCCGAAAGTTCGAAAAACGCTTAACGCCTTTTCCCCCAGAACCAACCGAGGAATTGTTCGACAACCAAAATACCAAACAGCAACATCAACAACTGCATCCAGATTTCCGTGTTGCCACCGGACACGGTTTGAGTCGACAACTGCTCCGTCGAAACCAACGAAACTTTGTCGTCGAAGAAATCACTTTCCAACGTAGAGCTTGGCAAACGCTTCAGCCGGCTTTCACGCGGATCCAGATTTGAGGCGAACAGGACCGTATCGGTTTCACCGGTGTGTCGATTCAGTTCAAGATTGTAGAAACCGCGCTGGTCGACTTTGTCAAAACGAGCGTTGTAAAGAATACTTGCTTCACTCGACGGCTCATCAGAAACTGGCTTGGCCACGGTTTCGATTTTTTCGTTCTTGGGATCTCGCAAACCGACGCGACTGTCGTAGACCGAAAGATCAATCGGATACGAAATCGAACCACCAACCTGCAACGAAGCATTATCTACTTCGGTGCCGACCAGGTAATCCACCAAATCAATCATGACCGGTGCAAAAGTCGGACTGCTGGGCCACATCGTCCAATCACCATCACCAGGAATCGCAAACACAACGACCTTGCCTTTTCCCGATGCCCGTTCGACCATCGCTGCCGAATTATCTCGATCACTCAATCGCAGTGGCACCGAAATCGTTTTCCCAACTTGCTCCGCGACCAACTCCGAAGTCCACCAACTAAACACATCCACGTTACTCAAACTGGAAGCATCGCTATCGACGATCGTTTCCAGCGCTGGATGAATCTGCGGATCAATCTCAAAGTTGACCCACTTGGACATCGTCGGATCACCGGCAATCCCAACTAAAGAAAGCGGTGACAATCCTGCACCATCTTTGTAGAACGCCGAATTGAACGTCGCAGCTCGTACGCGGTTGCCCGGCATGAAAACCAAAGCTCCGCCATCCTCGACCCATTGTCCCAACGACTTGATTCGATCGGGGGAGGCTTCGTCGACGTTGCACAAATAGATGACTTGATATTTGGAAAGCGAAACCGTTTCCAAATCGCTGACGGTCGCGATCTCAACATCCAAACCCGTCCCAATGACATCAAGACTGCGCAAATAATGAGTCTCACTTCGCTCGCTATTGGCGGACGGATCGCCATCGACCAACAAAACAGAAATGCCATCGATGACTCGTGACGCGAATACGGCACTGCTGTCTTCCAAGAGTTGATCGTTGACCAAACCATCCTCGCCTAGCGATTGGCGATCAATCTCCGCACGGACTCGATAATTCTGAAACAAGGGCAAGCTATCCGTGTCATCACCCAACAAACTGCCTTCGACAACTTGCGGAGAGTACACGTAGCGAAACGCAACTTCTTCGATCGCTCCAGGCGTGATAGATGGAATGACTTCGTAGTCCGGTTGGCCATCGTCAATCTGCAACAGAACACGCACTTGATTGACTGTTTGCGTTCCATAGTTGGCAACCCGAACGTTGTATCGCAGCGTTTTCCCAGCAACTTGCAGCGTCTCCGGTCGGACATCCACGATCGCCAAATTATCGTCTTGCTGACTTCCGGTATCGATCAAGAAACAACCCAGCGACGCGTCGGCAACATCATTCATGATCTTATTGGGAGCCGATTCTGAATCGCTTTCGGTCGCATCAACCCAATCGCGTTGCCGCATGTCGGAAAACACATAGGTCACGCGACTGATGTTTTCACGTTGGCCACTTACGTACCGACGAAGCTCGCCAAGAGACGCCGAATAATCAATCGAGGCAGATGAGCATTCAATATCCTGAATCGCTTGCGTCAACGTTGGCAACGTGTTGGTGGTCAATGGCTCATTGGCAAGCAACGGTTGCTCAGGACGACTGGTCAACATCACAGTCAGCCAATCCTCAGACTTATCCGAGTTGGCGAACCGCGTGATCAATTCTTCAGCACTCTTCTTGACCGAATCCATTGCCGGTAACGCCCCAACGAGCACTTGCTGGGAAAGCGAATCGTCAATCAAAATGACTCGTTCGAATTTCTGTGATTGCTGGAGCGCACTGGTCAAACTTGACGGTAAAAACGGCCGAGCAAACATCAGCGCCAGCAACAACATCGCCAAACACCGTAGCATTAAGAGAATGAAGTTCTCCATTTGCACGCGTTTGCGATTTTTCTTATCCGCTTCGAACAAGAAATCCATCGCAGCCCACTCAACAATCTTAAATCGCCGCTTGTTCAGCAGGTGAATAAGAATCGGCGATGCAACGGCCAAGCCGCCCAGCAACATCCATGGATTTAGAAACCAGCTCAGCATCAAACAAGCTTCCTGCGAGATTTGGCACGGAAATTCAAATAGCTGGACAACACACCACCCAGTGGCTTCGAAGTGTCCAACAACACATGGTCAATCCCGGCCACCGCGCAAACCTTCTTGACGCGGGCCATATATCGCTCGACGGCTTCCATATAAGAATCCCGCAATGCTCGCGGTTCAGTATGCAGTTCCGCGTCGACTTCCATTCCTCGGAACAGCGTATTGTCTTGAAATGGAAACTCGAGTTCATCGTGGTGCATGACATGGAACACGACGACCTCGTGTCGTCGCAAACGAAACTGGTTAAGCGACTTTCCCAGCTCTTCCGGATCAAGAAACAAATCAGAGAACAAGCAAATCATGCCGCGCTGATTGATCTTGGACGCTAACGAAAGAAACGGATCGCTAACATCGGTCACGTCGTCGGGAACCGTGTTTTCGAGTTCGTGAAAAATCAATTTCATATGCGAAGGGTGAGAACTCGCCTTGAGGGTTTTGTCAATTTTATTGCTGAACAAAACCATCCCGACCGAGTCAGCCTGCTGCTGCATTAAGTAACCGACGCTCGCGGCAGCGGTGGAGGCGTAGTCAAATTTGCTCCAGCCCGTCTTTTCCCCGTACCGCATGGACTTACTGCAATCGACCAACAGGTGGCACTTCAGGTTGGTCTCTTCTTCGTATTCCTTGATATAAAGCCGATCCGTTTTCGACCAGACCTTCCAATCGATGTGGCGCAAATCGTCACCGGGAGCGTATTCACGATGAGCCGCAAACTCGATGGCAAATCCGTTATACGGACTACGATGCTGTCCGGTGATGAAGCCTTCCACCACCAGCCTCGCGCGGACGTCCAGACGCTTGATCTTATCAAGCGTTTCTGGGTCAAGATATTTCGCAGATGATTCAGGACTTGCCATAAACTAGTTGTTTGTCAGGATACTTTTCAAAATTGCAAGTTGTTGCAGGTGATACGCAAAAACGCAGCCGCAGCAAATCTACTTACGCTGATCACGAATACCATGGCCCACTTGAGCCAACGGCCAAACAATGTCTAGCCGAATGCTTGCTTGACTTCTGGAGCCACTTGATCACCGTCGCTTCGCTCAGGCAACTCGGTCAACAATCGGTCAATCACGTTGTCAGAAGTAATCCCCGAGGACTCCGCATTGAAGTTTGTGATCACGCGATGCCGCAATACGGGGCGGGCCACCGCACGCACGTCGTCGGTCGTAGCATAAGAACGCCCTACCAAGACAGCTCTTGCCTTCGCACCCAACAACAAGTTCTGCACTCCACGAGGCCCGGCACCCCAGCTAATGGATTCTTTAACGAACTCGGGACAGTCGTCTTCCAGTACGCGAGTCGCCCGCACCAAACGAAGCGCGAAGTGAATCACATGCGAAGCAACCGGAACTCGCCGCACCAGTTGCTGCAAACGAATAATCTCTTCGCCACTGAGGACTTGAGAAACATCCGTTTCAACGTCCGCCGTCGTTGTGGCGGCGATCTGAAACTCTTCTTCGTAACTGGGATACTCCACGAAGACTTTGAACATGAAACGATCTTGCTGGGCTTCAGGAAGCGTATACGTTCCTTCTTGCTCGATCGGGTTTTGAGTCGCGAGGACAAAGAAAGGAGCCGGCAATTGGTGCCGCTCGCCACCGATGGTGACCTGCTTTTCCTGCATCGCTTCCAATAGCGCCGCTTGAGTCTTGGGAGGCGTTCGGTTGATCTCGTCCGCCAGAATGATGTTGCCGAAAATCGGCCCTTTGAGAAACTTAAACTCCCTGGCTCCGGTTGTTTTGTCCTCTTGAATCACTTCCGTTCCAACAATATCACTCGGCATCAGGTCAGGCGTGAATTGAATCCGATTGAAGTCCAAAGATAGAGTCCGAGCGAGTGTGCTGACCATCAAAGTCTTCGCCAAACCCGGCACGCCCTCGAGCAGGCAATGGCCTTTGGCAAAAATCGAAATCATCAACTGCTCGATTACTTCGTCCTGCCCAACAATCACCTTGCCCAGTTGAGTCCGAACCGCAGTATAGGTCTCGCTGAGTTTTTCCAAGGCCTTGATGTCTTCGCCACTCAAATCAACTTGGCCACCAGAAACGCGGTCATTCATCTTTTAATTCCAATCAATTCCAAAGCATGTCGTTGCACCGCAGATAAGATGCAACATGTATTGTTTGTCGCGACTTGTTTAAATTCTCGTTGAAATTGCCAATCTCTGTTCGGCAAGCCCAGCATAATTTGCCGTCGCAATCGATCATTTTTTCTTCACGTCGAACAGCTGATTTTAACCCACACTGGGCAGGTTTCGCCAGTTTACCAACGAACATTTATTCTTCTGATTCTGGTTTTGCTTCACACAAGCCGCCCTAGCTACTCAGACTGAGCGTTTTCAAAATCCGCATCGCTATCCATCGACAAATGG
>CAZPTT010000087.1:9189-27505 GCA_964589435.1 uncultured Pirellulaceae bacterium | reverse complement strand
TGGCGCAGCCAACAGCGTGGAACGTGACGAACCAAAGTTGCGAACGAAAATTCGGTTGACCTACCGTCCAGTCCCGCGAGTCTTCAACACAACAGAACAAGCCATCGCCGCGGCCAAGCACCCGTCGGTTTTGATTGCCGACCCAAGCACAAGTATTGAGCCTGCGGAATGGGGCTGGGTTGCTAGTCGAATCTGTGATTCTAAAATCCAGGCCTACTTTCAGCGGCAACATGCTTCAGGCCACAAAAAACTATGGCTGGCAATTTACCAGTTTCTCGTGCGTCTGCTATTCAAGACCAACAAGTCCAAATTCAATTCGGGCTTTGTCGTCATACCAAAACGGCTCGCCCCCCAGCATTCTCTTTGCCGAATATCCAGTCCAAACTTAGCGGCACGTTCGACAACGGCTCTCTCAGAAAACACGCACTTGCTCGCCGCCGCTCGTTTGGCGAAGTCTCCCATCGAAGAGGTTGAGATCCGCAGCCCTCGTGCCGGACACATTCAAACAAAAATAAGCTCCAAAGAGTTGTTAGCGTCGACGAAAGACTCCATTCGAGTGTGGTGGAATCGAATCATGTTTCCTGTTGCTACCCACCAGGATCCTTCCGTTGGATCGAAGGTCAGCCTCGGTTGGCAACTATCAGCGTGGGCAATTTTACTGCTCGCGATGTCAACCGTTCTGTTTAGCAACCTGAATTACCCATTGTTCGAACCGGACGAAGCCCGCAACTCTCAACTAGCAATTAACATCGTCACCACGGGCGATTGGTTGTCGTTGACACTTGAGGGAAAGCCGTATTGGGACAAGCCTCCTTTTCAAATGTGGGCGATTGCTACCAGCTACAAACTATTTGGCATCAGCCCGTTTACAACTCGTTTGCCCGGTGCATTGGCAACCGCTTTTACTATCTTACTGACACTGGCGATCGGCCGAAAACTGGTTGGATTCCGAGCCGCCTTTCTAGGTGCGTTCCTACTGATGCTGTGCTCTGGTTTCGTGCTGATTGGGCGCTACGTCACGATGGATGCAAGTTTGACTTGCAGCATTTTGATATTGTCTTTCGCATTGATGCTGGCATTCAAAGACAGATTGAAACAAAAATGGCTCATCATTGCAGGCCTCGCCGCTGGAGTTGGGTTTCTGATAAAAGGCCCAGTCGTATTAGTGCTTGGCCTTCCGCCAGTCTTGGCCGCGTCTTGGCTGGCTAGAAATCGATCCTTTTCGCGTCCTCGCAATTGGCTTTGGTTCACAATTCCATTTACGATCGTGGCAGCCCCATGGTTTTTAGCCACTTCGATCGTCCACCCAGAATTCATCGAGTACTTTTTTTGGAAGCACCATGTCGTTCGCTTCTCCGATGCATTCAATCACCGGGAACCATTTTGGTACTTTGCACCGGCCGCCTTGATCATGATGTTTCCGGCGTCTTATCTTCTCCCGTCGCTGATCAAATTCGTCAGCTCAAGAAGCGAGTCCAATCGTAATTTACGGAGCGCCAACCACGGCTTTCTGCTGCTATTCGCAGCTTGGATCATTGGCTTCTTTTCACTTTCGGAATCCAAACTACCAACTTATATCCTGCCGGCGCTGCCGCCACTGTGCCTTTTGATGGGCGTCTTATTAGACAAGAAAATCATTTCGCCAGTTCATAGCGGCTGGGTCAAATCGCTCGCCACGCATCGCAAGTCATTTCTCGAATCACTTCCGCAGAGAAATCCGATCGAGCTACTGTGCCTGTTGGTGGCTATTTTTTACACCGTTCAAATCGTTTTCAAAACAGATGTCCCTTGGCCGCTCGTCGTATCGGCGACCATTTTGACGGCGGCGCTGGTCATCGTATCTCGCAGGCCACAAACACCTAGACTAGCCGCCTGGAGTTGCTTCGGCCTACTGGCATTCTGCTTTGTTATCGCTGGCGTCAATCATTTGGCTCCCCTTATCGCAGAATCACGTTCCGTTCACTCCGCCGCTCAGTACTTGCGAAGCACCAGTGAATTTCACAACGCTCCAGTTGTGTTTTTTGGTCGAGAGAAACATGGAGCCAGCCTAACCCTACCGCCAAACCAAGTCCGGTTTTTCGAATCCGACGAGGCCGACAGCGTTTGCCGGTTTCTCGAACAACATCCAAGTTCGATCATCGTTTCGTCAGACAAGCAGATGCAGAATCTTCGCCGGATGCTGGACTGGACGATCGTCATCGAAACCGACGAGACCGCCCGGCATCTCTACCACACGAAGCCCAATCCGATCTTGAACGCCAAAGCCACGCAAGATCCTAAGATTCTGGTACGGTAACGACTTAAAGAGCCGCCAATCGTCTGGAAAGCAGACGCCTCAAAGTCGCAGACCTAAAATACTTTCATGCCTTGATTGACACGCAATCAGCTCAGAGATGGGCGCATCCTGCGAGCCGCGTCCTGTTTCCAAGGATATATCCGCCGTTTCAAAGTAGCTCGGCTCTCAGAGCCCGTTGCTGTAAGCCTATCGCCTCGGAGAGGCGAACTACTATGTCTAAATTATTTCAAGCTGTCTATTTGTTGACGATCGGCTAAGAGTTCTTTGGGATCGTGCTACCGAGAATGAATTTTCTTGCAACGTCGGAGGCGCGGCAAAGCATGTAACCACTGTTTCAAAGTAGATCGCCTAAGCAACGCGGCTCGTAGGATGCGCCCCTTTGAAAGCTGAGCGACCATGTGGCTCGATCCGAACCGCTTGCGAGCGAAGCGACTGGCTGGTTGAGCCAAAGCAGCCACTACGCCGGCATAACCGTCACAGAGGGCTTGATTGCCCAACCATGCAAGTTTATCTAAGCAGATGATTCGTTTTTTCACCGACTTCTTGCCTAAGCGCTGTATTTTTTCAACGTCATCAATAACCCAAGTATGACGTTGAATCCGGTTTTCCCCATAACCACTACAGCGGATAAGAAGATGCCTAAATCGAAGACTACCAAAAAATCAGCGACCAAAAAATCAAAAAACAACTTGAACGAAACTGGCCTTCGCAAAGGTGAAGATCGACGTCAGGACGAAATGGACGTCGACGCAGACGGACAGCCAATCGCCAAGAAGCGTAAAACGAAACGACGCCGTCAGATTGACCCGACGACTTGTGAACGAGAATACTCGGATCCGGAAATTGAATTCATGCGAGCCATGGACGAGTACAAACGTTGCAGCGGCCGAATGTTTCCGACTTGCAGCGAAATCCTGGAAGTCATCTCAAAACTTGGCTATCGCCAGATCGCTGAATCGCAAACCATCTACGATCCCAATGAGAATTCACCGCCTCAAGAAGTCGGTGGTCTTGACGAAGAAGGCAGCGAAGAAATCGACGAGCAGTTGGTTTGATCAAGTCTCGACTTTTGCAACTAGCACAGTTGCACTAGCGGTTTCTCAAACAGCCGCGATGTGCATCTTGGTTTACCTCTGAGAATGTAAATTGCTTCCTTGCTTCCCAAGCGCCGCTTGCACTGCAAGCGGCTTTTTTTGCGCCAGCCTCTAACGGGCTCTCGTTTAACCGCGGTTAAACGCAATTTTGCCAACGCGTACTTCGCGTCTGTCCGCCCATTTTCTGCCAGCCCAACAGGCCTCCACACCAATATGACGTGCGGAATGCTGCAGATATGCCGGAAAATAACCATTCCGAAGCAACTCATTGGAATTGACGCTTTTCTGCGATTCCCATAACGTCTGCCTTCCTTGAAAAAGGTAGTTGAAATCGTCCGAATCGCGCTCGCTATGTTGCCCATTGTTCGAGCTGCGTTTTGCCTTTCATGACACGCACAATTCAGGCATCCGTTGGTTCCAAAACTCATAACTCGATATGTCATCTGGGAATTGGCCAAAATCTTTTTGGTCTCATCGACGGGATTTGTCGCCTTGATGGTGATGATCGGCTTGGCCGAAGAAGCATCGGATCACGGACTTGGTCCGGACGTCATTCTCCAGATCGTTCCCTACGTGCTTCCCAAAGCACTTATGTTTGCCATGCCGGCGACCTGCCTGTTTAGTGCTTGCGTTGTTTTCGGCAGACTCTCCGCGGACAACGAAATGATAGCGATCGAATCGATGGGCCTCCCAAAAACTGTCCTCGTTTTCCCGGCGCTAGTGCTCGCGTTCTTGATCAGCCTGTTTGCAGTTTGGGTCAACGACATTTCGTTCGCATGGAGCTATTGGGGCGTCGAGCGAGTCGTACTCCAAAGCACTGACAAAATCATCTACAGCGTGCTGCGAAACGAAGGCAGCTTTAGCACGGATCGTTTTTCAATCGAAGTCGACGGCGTTGAAGGTCGGCGATTAATTCACCCAGTCATTACGATCAAAAACAAAGACTCCCAACGAGGCGACACGCGAGTCGTCGCACTCGAAGCCGAGATCGTCAGCAACCCAGAGAAACACAGCTTGACGTTGACGGTCACCAAAGGGCAGGCTGACCTCCAAGGCGGCATGCAGGTCTCTTTTGACGATTCGGAAAAGCAAGACATTCCACTCAAGTCGTCGGCCGAAATTGCCAAGTCAATTAACAACCCCAGTCATCTTTATCTCAGCCAGATCAAACGAGCGATTAAGATTCAAGAAGTCGATTTGGAACGCATCAAGAATGAAAATGCGATTCAATGCTGCAGCCAACTCTTATGCGGAGACTTGGTCGGCATGACCAACACGGCTTGGAAGCAGCGACTGGAAGATGAGGAAGAAGCCGCCCACCGATTGCGGCGTTTGTACATGGTTCCGCATCGGCGCTGGGCCAACGGATTTAGCTGTTTGGCATTTGTCGTGATCGGCATCCCGGTTGCAATGCGATTAAAAACGTCTAATTATGCAACTACGTTTGGCGTCTGCTTCCTACCGATTCTCTTTATCTATTATCCATTGTTCATGATGGGACTGACCGGTGCGAAAGTAGGAACAATGCCTCCCTATGCCGCCTGGCTTGGCGATGCCGCTTGCATGAGCATCGGCTTGGTCTTGTTGATTCGCGAGTTAAGACGATAGCGATAAAGGCAATCGAAATAAAGGCAATCGCGATAAAGGCAATCGCGATAAAGGCAATCGCGAACAATGAGGACAAGTTTATGAGCAAGTGATTGCAAACATCACTCAGTTCATGACTCCCACTCACTGCTCGACCTTGTCAATGTAGTGATTGCGCCATTCTAAGCACTGCTTGCTTCCCGTTTCAAAATCTCGGCAAACGTTCGGTCGGTGCAAATGGTTCTTACACAGCCGTGTTTCGGGATCCAACCAAAAACAGGGGCCATCGAATGTACTAACGTCGTCGCCGTACTCTTTATGAGCGTAGTCCGAGATATATGCGTCAAGCTCGACGCGCAACGGCTCGGGCAAATCGTGCCACCAAGATTCTCCATCGCGCCCTCGCTCCAAATCCGTACGTCTAAGAGGATCCTTTGCGATCGATTTGGCAAACTCTTCATCCGATTGAATCCGCGCATCAATTTCTGCAGCAGACATCGGCGGAGCAGGGCGGATGAAAGGCGGATAGCCCATGTGCAAACAGCAAACTCCGCACCCGCTACAGTCCGAGATCACGTTGAGTTGTTTGGCTTGGTTCATGCAAAATTCAGGCAGCTTAATTGGTAAATGAAATGCGATCGTGAAAACGAATGTGCACCAAAATTGTGCCGCTCAACAGAAACCTACACCTCGCTGAAAACCAGCTCAATCAGCGTTTGGTCGCCAACGATCGGCTGATCAATCTTGAAACGCGTTCGGCAACCGTTTGGTGGCGAACCGATATTTTGGCTTTCCCGGACGAGCCTGTAAACGCCCGCGCTGCCAAGTCATCGAATTCAACCTCGACACGAAAAGGTAATTGCAAGAGCTGCGACTTGCCACCATCATCCACGAACATCATATCCGGCGTAACAATCCCTAGGTCGATCATCTCTTGATCCAGTCGAACCTCCTGGCGTTGAATCTTGGCAACTCGTCCTGTTTGTAAGGCGGTCGGTAGCGTTTCAAACCGAACCTGAACTTCCTGACCAATCTCAACAAACCCCATATCGGATTCATTCACCAACAAAGCAACGACGCGATTCTCAACATCTCCGATAGTGAGTAGATGCTGACCGCGAGAGACAAAACAGCCTTCATTCTTGACCGCATTCACGTGGCCTTCCCACTTGCCGTGTCCGTGTTCATTACCTGAGTCGACGTCCATTTCATCCAGGAAACGCGATTTATTCGCTTTGGCTGGCAAGACCATACCGTCCGACGGTGCGACGACCACCAGTTCACGAATTGTTTTATCAAGCAGCGCCTGCTCGTTTTTGGAAGCGCTGATTTTTTTTTCTAGCGTTCCAATCTTCGCGACTAAGTTCGGCTCTTGATTGACTCGGCGGTTCAAAGCCAACAATCGCTTTACATCTTGTTCAATCTGTCTCCGCTTGGATTCGCGGTTTCGTGTCAAAAGAGTATTTTCGATTCTCACAATTTCGTCGCCAGCGAATACTTCTTCGTAGTTCGCGACAACACCAACGAGTTGGCCATCGCTGGCGGCATAAATTCGTACCGGATCCGACTGCTCAACCGAAGCAGCGCAATAAACGTAGCTGGCAAGTGGGACGAACCAGACAAACCACCCCAGCCCAAATATTGCGATCGCTGAACCTGCAACCCGCGCCAGCGACCATCCTTGAAACTGCACACCACGCATTATCTGAAAGTTCCTTTTCATCGTCGCCGCCAACACGGTGATTAACAAAACGGTCGCTACTGCATATCCAATCGGATAAGAACCAGCTTTGCCGACCACCATGATGATCCCCAGCAAGATCATCGCCAAAACGAACCAACGATAGATGGACGACAACAGCCCATAAGCGAGAATCAAAACTGGCTCTTGCCGAGTCTTATCCGGCACTAAAAATAATGAAAGCCAAAATTTAGAGACGGCCTCGTTTGCGCGCCGGCTAAGGTCTGGCTTCTCCCACCAATCGATCAACATGTAATAGCCGTCGTACCGCAACAGTGGATTTCCGTTGACCAGCAAAGTGTTGACCGAACACAGCAACATGACATTGAAGCAAACGGCATTCACAATACTCGGTGGCGTCCAAAGCCAAATAACTGCTGCGATCGTCGCCAAGCAAATTTCCACATACATACCGGCGAACGAAACCATCATCCGCTTCCAACGTGATCGGAACGTCCACGCGTCAGAAACGTTGCAATAGAGCGTAGGAATCAAAGCCAACAAAATGACTCCGATCTCATGGCACTCCCCGCCAAATCGCCGACACGCCAGGGCGTGCCCCATCTCATGCAGAATTTTGATGATCGAGATGGTTACCACCAGCCCAATCAATCCCCGAGTGCTCAAGAGCTGTTCGATGGCTGGCAGCTTAGCAACGACGTCTTCGAAATGACCAAATGCGTGGACAAACACGAGACACGAAATCAGCATCACCAGTCCAACCACCACAGGATGGAACAGAATCGTCCCAACCCAACTCAGTTTGCGCAGCACCCAAGCTGGATTGAAACCGCGAAACCGAATAGCCAACGGATTGAACAACCAACCCGTTCGAACCCTAGCCCGGTTCTTACCTTGTTGAGTCCCAATGGCCCGGCCGTAACCCAATTGCTCAACGATGACTAAGCGATCGCGAATCAACCGGCGAACAAACAGTCGTAACTCCTCGATCGTCAACGACTGGCTCTTAAATGTGTCTTTCCAAGTGTTGACAATTTCGCTTTCGCTCTTTTCACCATCAAGTTGCCGAAGCAAAAACAACTCGCGAGCCGAAAACAGAAAATGCTCAAACGAAATCGGATCCTTGATAACCCAAGACGATTCAAAGCCTTGGTTTCTTTCAAACAACAAAAGGTCTGAGCGCATTCTGATTTTCATGGCGACCGAAACAATTTGGAATTCAGAAACAGCTTAACGATCTTGGACATGAATATCGCCACGTAGACCTGGCAACAGAACCTGATTGGTGTTCTCAATCTCAGCCCAAATCTGAATCGTCATGTTATGGGGATTGGCTTCTGGATTTACGAACACAATTTTTCCAGTGAATTTATCGCTGACCCAGTCTTCTTTGAACTTTACTTCGACCGGCATTCCGACCTTAACCAAGCGAGCCGTTTCCGCTTTGACGAATCCCTCGACTCGCAAACGATCAACACGCACAACCGTGATCAATGTCTGGCTCGGCTCGACCCATTCGCCAGGTTCGCTCTTAACAGCAACCACCATTCCGCCTGCGGGTGACAACACTTGCGTCTTACGAAGCTGTGAACGGGCAATATCAATATCCTTTTGCGCCAACTGAGCCTTAAGCCCCGCGATACGGTAATCGCGTTCGGCTTTTTGAAGTTGCAACATCGTCCGGTCTCGTTCGAGAGTTTGCCGCGCAATTTTGGCGACGGAAACCGTATTGGCAACCCGCAAGTTGGCTTGCTCAGATCGTCGCAAATCTGCCGATGCAACGTCTCGCGATTTTCGAGCGTATTCAATGTCAATCTGGCTCTCGGCGGCCATCACGGCAATCCGCTTCTCCGTTTCGGCGCGCTCTATCTGCAACAACAAGTCAGAGTCATCGAGCTTTCCAATCAACTGCCCGCGTTTTACAAGCTGGCCTTCACGGACAAGCAACTCCGTCAAAACTCCCGCCTGTTCGACCGGAACGTTGACGGATTTTGACAACGTCACCAAGCTGTTCTTAATCACAACGGGAGAACCGTTACCCGACGTTTGTTGTGAATCTTGACGGGCCAAAGCAAGTTGAGAATTAAGACTGCCGGCTGGTGTCGTCGTGGCCAGTAGTCCAATCAAGATTGCGACCACCTTCAGCTTCATGCCTCGAACACATCCCAACACAAATCCGAATTGCCGAACGAATAATGGGTTCTCAAACTTGGGAACCCATCGAATAATCACTCTAGGTAGGCCGCTCGTTTTCTTCATTGAATCACGCAACTTAACTCGGTGCTGGCAACTTGGGATCATATGGTTGAATTTCGGCATCTGCGAACGCCTTCGATTAGACTTGCTCCTTAAATTCTCTCCAATCGTAAAAGTCTCGACCGCTAGCTGTCCACCCAATTGCCGCAAAAATGTCATTTACGATTTCCCGTTGAATCCAACCGAGTGACATTCCGACCTTGATACTACGCCGGTGCGCTTACAGCCAGAAACTCTGTGATTAAACACAGCTCATCGAACGAACCTTTCCTTACGACGACGTCCTCAACATGCCAATCTGGAATCGAATTTTTCGAAGTCTGCGACGAGAGCGTCCGCGCGCCGACAGACCGGATTCGTTCGAAGCAGGCTTGCCCGGTGAAAATGTGGGAGACTCCGGAACAAGTTTCGTGGCCAACATTGGCTATCAAAAACTTGAAGCCCGAAAAGTGTTGAGTGCAACGTTTGCGTTTGGGGCAGGGGAGTTGCTGCTGAGTGACTTTGATTCAGGAAGTGATCTCGAATTCAGCCAAGACGCCGCCAACATCAATGGCCAAACTGTTGACGCCTATGTGTTCGAACTTTCAAGTGGAAGCTGGCTGGGGACTGTGCCCACCAACGGCGTTGAGGTCAGCAGCTCCAATGGTGGCACAAACAATTTGCTCGAAGTTGCCACCTCGGTGTTGAATGGAGACACCAACAGTTTGATCTCAATCGATGGCGAGACAGCTTCAACACTTAACGTTGATTTAACACAAACCAGCTCCAACTTTACGGTTGGCACTCTCGACATCTCAAACATCACGGCGGTCGATTCAAGCCTCGACTTAACCATTGAAGGCAATTTAACGATCGAAAACCTATCGCTCGTGGATTCAAACACGAACGACGCAACCACCGTGCCGGCAAGTATTGCCATTGAGGCAACCGGCGACATCAACGTGACGGGCGACATTCGAAATGAGATGAACCACCAAGACGCGTCCGTTACAATTCAATCAATTGGCGGCGTCGCAGGCATTAACGGCGACGTTTTCATTCTTGCCAACGTTGAGACGACGTCGGGTTCAATTTTGATTGATGCAAACGACACAATCTCACTCGGCAGTCAATCGCGGATCGCGAGCGGGCTTCTCGGTGATGTCAGCCTCACCGCTGGAATCGATGGAATTGTCGACGATGACTTCAGTCGCATCTTGTTTAACGACGGGGCGTCGATCGTGACCGATGCGGGTTCCGTATCATTAAACACCGCCACCGGTGGCGACATTCTCTTGGGTAACGTGGATTCGGGCAGTTCCACAATTGGAATCTCGATTGATTCAGGCGGTGATATTTTGGACAACACCGCGAGTGAAACCGCAAACTTGGTGTCGCTTGATGGAGAAATCAACATCAACGCAGCGGGCAGCGTCGGTGGCGCAGCGCCCAACAACATTGATTTCTTCAAAGCCACCCAAGCGGACTACGACTCGATCGAGACGGCCTCGCGGGTGGTGAATGGAATGTCTGGCGATCGATTCTTTATTCAGGAACTGACGTCGAGCAACACGAACTTCACCATCGATACGAGTAACGCATACATCAACTCCATCGGTGACGTCACATTTCAGAACAACTCAAGCTCGCTCGCCAACCTGACGCTTCTCTCCGACCAAATCATTTCCCTTCCGACTACGCTGACGGTGACCAACGACCTGCGGGTTGAAGGCGCTGACGATGTCCAGACCGCCAACGGCAACATTGTTCTTACTGCCGATCGTCTACTCTTTTCCTCGGGATCCAACGCCAACCTACTCACGTCAGCCAACCAAATTGATGCTTCGGCGGAAGGAAATCTGTCTGTCCAAAACCGAACCTCCGTCGAATTCCTCGATTTGAATTGCGATCAGATTTCGGCATTCAGCAATTCCAACAACGGCAACATCTTAATTCGATCCGCGGCAAACCTGATCGTCACGGACGACATTGTTGCCGGTTCGCTTGATGGCAATTCAAGTAGTGGAAACATTGAAATCTCTGGCGTGGACATCGAAATCCAGGACGCGATCATTGCGGACGACGGCAGCATTTCAGTTGCCGCCAGCAACAACCTGGCTTTCGACACATTGGGACACGCATCAACCATTGCCGGCAACATTGAATTGATCGCTGCCGGAGAAATTGCCATGACCGACGGGTCAAGCATCGTCGCAGGGCGGATCAGCGGAGCCTTCGACCCCGGCAATCCTTCATTGGTTTTAAACGGTTCGCCAATGAGTGGAGCGGGTGGTACGACTTCATTGGTCGCTGGCAGCAACATTTCTGTCAGTTCAATTCAAACCAACAATGCAACAACTGATGCGATTCAAATCACATCAACCAACGGAAGTGTTGATGACAGCGGAGACTCTGACACAGACTTGGTCGCCGAACAATCCGGCGCGACAACGACGATCACCGCTGGGCGTGGCATTGGCGATGGAAACGCGTTGGAAACTTCAATCAGCAGACTGGACGCCTCCTCGGTGCTCGCTGGCAACATCGCGATTGACGAAGCCACATCCATCGAACTAACCAACCTCGACACTGTCGACGGCTCCATATCAATTGAAGCCATTGAAGACATTCAGGCCATCGACGTTCAGACGAATGAGACCGAGGCTGGCGAGGACAATTTGGACTTTGTTCGCCTCGAAACAGTCAACGGTTCAATCGAGACCACAATCCTGAGTTCCGCAGATGATGTTCTATTGCTGGCAGCCAACGGGTCGATTGCGGATACAGCAACGGGCTCTTTGAGTGCCGAGGGACGCGCCACGTTTGCAGCACTGACGTCGATAGAATTTGCCAACTCAACCGCCAGCAGCATTTCAATTGGTGGTGACACGAGTTTCAACACAGCGTTAATTCGAGTTGGCCAAGACGGTCAACCGGCCGGCGCGGCGAACGCCAACGTCGAATTTGGATCGCTGTCTCTTCGGGCTGACAACGCAATCATTACCGAAGACGATTCGATGCTTTTAATGTTTTCAAATCGAATCCAAAACGACTTGGTTTTGACCAGTGGTGATTCCATCACCAACGACCCCAACACAACCATTGTCGTCGGTCGCCAGACTCAACTGAACGCAGCTACCGATGTCTTTCTTGGAAACCAAACTGGTGATGAAGTTCGATTCGGATCGCTTGGCGTGGTCGCGACCGACGCTCATTTCGAACTTGACCAAGGCATTTTCCTCAACACTAATCCAGCAGATTCAGCACCGCCGACAATTCCAATCAGCTTGACGACACAAGTTGAGCAAACGATGTATGTTCGTTCTGCCGGCGAAATTGTGCAAACAGAGGGTGATATTAACGCGAGACGGCTGGCGTTAAATGCAGATGGCCATGTTCACTTAGAAAGCGTTGGTGCATTTAATGAGTCGATCGCAATTGTCGCCGATGCTGCAGCCCCTCTCTCAAACAACAACTTACAGAATCGCCTAGACGGATTGGGCCAAGTCCAAAATGGAGAAGTCGATTCATCATTGGAACAATCAATTGCGTTCTTCCATCAAGGCGATGCGAAGATCGACTCAATTGCTTCGGCCACCGGAGATCCATCTGCAACCGTCGTTGGCATAGACGGAATGAACGGCAGCATTTTCATCAGCGCCGCTGACTCAATCCGCATCAACGAAGACGTCGTTGCGCTGGCGACTGCGGTCGACCCGCAAATCACGGTTTATGTCGAGAACGCGACACCGGACGAACCCAATATTGATTTTGGTCAAGCAGAAATCCGAGTATCCGGTGGTCCGCAAGGCAACCTTGGCATCGTCAACGCAGCTCAAACGACCGCTACATTCTTTGACTCTGAAGGATTCGTGTTTCGCGGCACGACTGAGTTTCTTATTCTTAATTCAGATGGTTCGGCCGAGCAAGACATCGTGCTTGACTACGGACATACCGGCGAGGAAGGCTATCGAATCGGCGTTGTGTGGGACTTCCTCAGCCCAGAGGGAAATCAAAACCAACCCTCAGAAGAAATCAACACCTATGTCACCAATCCGAGCGATGCCTCGGAAGCGTACGACGATTTCATTTACCAAACAAACCCCAACCGCACACTCCAGCTTAATGGCGTCGAAGGCGGGCGGACGACCATCTCAAAAGTAGATGCGTACTCCAAAGATGCGATCACCAACCACCAGTTCGACTTCCGTACGTTTTCCATCGTGACAGTTCGCAACGATCAGAACATCAATTTATTTGCCGGCGCAATTGATACAGTGGACAACTCGCTAAACGAGTCGATTGAAACAATTCGAGCTGATCTCGATTCTCCCAAACGATTTGCTTTGCCATTGCCCAACGTCACTCCGATCAATCCGATTGGAACTCGGACGGTGACGGACGTTGCTATCCAACCAACCACTCCCGACGACGTCACCTCTTCTTCTTTCTCGCGGGATGTTCAACCGTTTGAAACCGGCGAACTCAAATGGACGCGTGTCAAAATCCCACTCGACGAACTAGAATCTTTTGAGAGTGAGTTGCGGCTGAAAGATCCAACCAAAGATTACGAACAAGCCGAAGGAGCCAAAGAATTTCAGCTCGATGATGACATCGGTGAGAATGAAGTCGAACGAATCATTAACGCCATCGAAATCCAGCCCGATGCCGAGCCTGGTTACTGGTACAAAATTTTCAAAGACTACCGAAACCGCGACGACGAATTGTTCTTTTACCATTTAAAATCTGGCGAACTCCCGCAACCCGATACCGGCCCAGAATCCGATTTCTCTGAAGAAGACGACATACCGAACGATTTCTCTACGATTAAGGACTCTGACTACTCAGGAGATTCAGATTCGTCGAACGAAGCATCTCCCGCTTTACAAATTGACGAGAGCACTCAACCGCAAGATGGTGGCGAACCACTCGACCCTGATTTCCCCGGGGGGGTATCGCCTCGGGATGGGCTGTTGTTAGAAAACCGAGAAGACATTTCGAAACATCCAGTTTCTGCCAGCGCGTCGGTTGGAATCTCCGCCAGTTCCCTGCTAATCGCTGGTTTGACGCGACAAAGAAAAAATGACGACCAAACCAATTCGAAACAACCTGAAAAATCGCCTGATGAAGATGCTGAATGCCCAAATTCACCAACCGGATTCAGCCACCTCGACCGGCTGAAACGCAAATTGCGATCACACTTAAAACGAAGCCTAACTTAACAATGCTAAGATGAATCCAAGCGTTTAGCTGGTTCATCGAATAGCAACACATCCCGCGCCAGAAATCCTGCGGCGGCAAAAAGACGCTCGAAACTACCTTACGACCTACGACACCAATTTCTCATGCCCAACATCGTCTGTCCAAATTGCAAGTTGAACATCGCCGTTGAAAAATGCGATGGTGCTTGCCCGGATTGCGGTTGGGACGTCCAGTTGCAAATTGAAAAGACAGTTGTTCGCCCAATCTCTTCAGAAGCCTTCTCGCTGGACAACGAAGCGGACGAGTATGTGGAACTAGATGGCGAAGGTTCAGACGTTTTTGATTTCGGCGGATCGGAAATAGAGGGAGAGACTCTCGACGATTTTGGCGACGATTCTCCAATGAACGTCCCATCGCTTACCGAAACCTCGAACTCGTTGAACGTCCCAACACTCGTGCCTCCATCTGCCGCCCCCAATGCAGCCCCACCTGAAAACCCGACGGAGCAGGATTCGGATACACCACACGCCTCGTCAAGTAATGAGACAGACGACAAAGCAGCAGACGACAAAGGAGCGGATGTAACAGGAAAGGATGACGACGAGACTCAGCCTTTTCCGAAACTTGACCCGACCATCATAGCGCCCGTCGATGCGAATGAGAGCGCCGGCGAACAACCGACGGCTTTGTCTCAAACGATCGCCAGTGTTATTCCTCCGCGCTCGATATCGCGTCAGGCTGAATCAGGCAAGCTTCAGGATTATCAACTGGGTAAACGGCTTGGCTCGGGGTCATTTGGAGTTGTCTTCCGTGCACTTCAAGTTCCGTTGGATCGAAGCGTTGCCTTAAAAATTCTCACCACCGGCGACGCCGCCAACGAAAAGCAACGAGAGCGGATCCAAGCTGAGTTCTTACGTGAAGCGCAATTCACAGGCAAACTTGAACATCCGAATATTGTTCCAGTTCACGACATTGGGTTGACGACTGGGCGACGAGGTAGCTCCAGTCGGCCGTTCTACGTCATGAAGGAAATTCATGGCGATTCGTGGATGGACAAAATTCGGTCTTTGCCGCGCACGGAAAACCTGAACATTCTAAAACGAGTAGCAGAGGCCATTGCGTTCGCGCACAGCAAAAACGTTTTGCATTGTGACTTGAAGCCAGAAAATGTCATGCTGGGCGAGTTCGGGGAAGTGCTGGTCGTCGATTGGGGTCAAGCCATTGATCTCACTCAACCAGAGTCAGTTCGGCCCGGTGGCACACCGGCTTACATATCACCAGAGATGGCGACTTATTGGTGCGACACGTACCTCGACAAAGTTCCCGACTCGCCTGCCAAGGCTGACGTTGGCCCTCGCTCCGATGTTTATCAATTGGGAGCGATTCTGTTTGAATGTGTCACGGGGGATCTTCTCCGCCAAGGTAGCGACGGCGAAACACCGTACGACGTCATTCGCCGAGCCTGTCACAACGACATGGTTTCCCACGATTCTTTTCTCAACGACGAGTTAATGAAAATTGCTCGGCGGGCCTTGCGAGTCTCCGAGTCGGATCACATTGAAACGATCGACGAACTTCTGTCGGCCATTCGTGAATTTGAAACCCGTGCGTTGAGTATCGAGCTGAGAAAGCGCGCCGACCAACTATTGGCCGATGCCAAATCCGAAAAGAGCTACGACGATTTCCAAAAAGCCCGTTTTGGCTATGAAGAATCGATCGAAAAATGGCAAGACAACGCATTGGCCCACCGCGGGCTGGGCGATGCCAAACTGAGCTGTGCCGAGCACGCCCTGACGGATCAAAACTTTGAGTTGGGAATCGATGTCATTGCGACTCCTCAAACCAAAGCCGAAAAGGAAGTTCATCAACGATTGATCAGCGGGAAGCGTCTGAGAGACCGACGTAAACTGTTGGTTCGATATTTGGCATTAGGCCTCGTTTCATCCATCATCGTCGGGCTTGGCATCAACGCCTATTTGTTTTACGAAAATGCAAAAGCGCTCAAACTAAGAGACTTAGCCGTCGCCGAGAAAGCCGAAATTGAAGCCGAGATTCCGGCGCTGGTTAAAAAGGCGAATGACAAAGAAAATGAGCTTGCCGAACTTTCAGTGACGTTGGAAAACGAAACGAAGCAATTCGCAAAAAATTTAGAGCTTGAAAAACAAGGTTTCGATGCGAAACGAAAAGAACTTGAAGAAGAGAATGCCGCAGATTTAGCACGTGAAAAGGACGAATCAAGAAAGAGGTTGGCCGAGGAAAAAATCCGCTCAAAAGTTGCAATTGAAGCAGAGAAGAAAGAGCTCGGTGAGGAACTAGCGAATGAAAAGGCAATGTTCGATGGCAGAAAAAAAGAGCTCGATTCAGAAATTGCAGACCTTGGTTCCGAAATCTCGAACCTAAAAGAATCCTCAAAGATTCTCTCGCTAAAGACGAAGGTTGCTGATGTCGTTCAAATGATTCAGAACGGCAACTTCCGCAGCGCCCGCGAAGCGTTAGATTCCGCCCTTCCTAAAAACGCGTGGGAATGGGCTCGTCTCAATTTGTTGACGCATCGTGAAATAGCGGCTGACTTTCCTGAGAACGACATCCTGAACGCTGTCGCTTCGCATGACGGAAAACGACTGGGCCTCGTGTTCAATGACCGGGTTGAAATACGATCCAATCGAGATATTCGCTCCGTCGAACTCACCATTCGGACTGCCGCCATTGCAGCGATTGCTTTGTCTGCGGACGGCGAAAAAATTGCCGTTGGTTTACCTTCAGGCGATGTGTCCCGCCCCGGCAAGATCAAAATTGTCGACGTTTCGAACATAGAAGAACCCAAAGAAATTCAAACGCTGGAAGCACAAGGAATTTCGATTGACCACATTGAGTTCAGTCGCGATGGACAGCGATTGCTTTCGGTGGGAAAACCCTCTTCCATCCGTAAGAGCAGTTCCACGACCGACGTCGAAGAATTGATGATTTGGGAAAATGGCAAACCACTCGACGTCAAACTGACTGCCAAAGAAGGCTCCCGGCCCATCTTCAATTACGCTCAATTTTCACCGGATGGAACGAGAGTCTTGACTTGCAATCGCTCCGGTCTCCCGCGAGACCAGTTCGCACATGTCTTTGCCGAATCTGCAAATGGATTCTCTTGGTTTACTCAGTCTCCAGTTTCGGGCCTGAACATCGCCACGTTTATCGACGACGCCTCCTACCGGGTCATTGCATGTGCTCGCTCTCCCCAAGCAGGAACTCATTCGTTGATTTCCTGGGCGCCTCGCCGCTGGAACCCATCGGCTAAAAAACGAAACCGAACCAATGTTCGTTTTGACGGCACGTCGCCGAGCGGAATCACAACGATCGCTGAGATTGACAATCAAGCGTTATATCTAGCGTCCGCTGACAAATGGTTACTGGCCAGTGGTGATGATCGACAAACCACGTTTTGGAATCTCACCAACCGAAAAGCTAGATCCTTTCAAGGCCACTCGAAAAGCGCCGACTTTTGCGTTATTGACTTAGGCAAATCGGAAGACGATCACGTAATCGTCTCGGTTGCCACAGGCCCCAATTCTGAGATTCTTAAAACGGATCTGGCGACTTATGAGTCTGACAAGGTCTCGCAAGCGATCGCTCAATCGGCTCGCGACGACAAACCATCTCCATCCTCTATCTTTCAATCTTCGCTGAGTCATCGTTCGGCGTTCGGAAATGATCAAGGACAAGCGGCTGTACTTTTTGAAGATCTGAACGAAGCCAATCAACGAAATATCTTCGGAGAAGGGAAGTTAATTCAGTGGGAGGTTTCAGCTTGGCGGAATCATTACCTCACCGATCGGTTCCTGTTTGCTCAGTCCCGCAGCGATTACTTCTATCGCTATGACCGCAGTTCAGGCGAGCTGGAATCCGTTTTGACCAAACTTGCCAAGCGAGCGCAATCTTCCGACGGAAAAACTGTTCGCTCCCAAATCGCCAGCTTTGATGTTTCCGCCGACGGTCAGTTCGCCGTTTTGACTCGTAACCAGGGCGCGGCAGAATTTGAAATTTGGAATTTGAAAACGCAGGAACTCCTCCATCGGATCGATTACGGTCAGGAAGAAATATTCGGCACTGACACTGGAAAACAATTACTCGCCGTTCGAATTTCGCCTGATGGAAAATGGGCAGTGGGTGGAAAACTTGGACTGTTCGCCTGGTCAACACAAACCGGTA
>CAZPTT010000087.1:0-9179 GCA_964589435.1 uncultured Pirellulaceae bacterium | reverse complement strand
CCGCAAACGTATCAACCAACCGCCGGCTGACGCGGCCAGAACTTCACTCAGTTCAATCGCATTCATCGATGGAACTTCGAAATTCCTGGCCAGTTGGAAAGGTCGAGTCGACCTATTCGATTTAGCCAACGCAAACGCTCACCAACGATTCAATCTGTCTCAACTTTCGTACAACAGAAATGAACCCAACATTGTCGACGCGATGTTGGTAAACGGACGGATTCGCTTACTGGTTAGAGCCACAGGAAGTACGCAGCGAAGTGCTGGAATCGCACTCCATGAATTTGCCAATGCGACTCCACTGCAATATTTTTCAGGAGCCAAATCGGCAAGCTTTAGCCGCACTAAACCAACCGAAATCATCGTGATCACGGAACAAGACAATCGCTCGAAATTGTCTCGCTACCAATCAGACACACAGACAATGTCACCAATGGAAATTTCACCAAAACTTCAATTGAGCAACCGCTTTCGGGTCGTCAAACAGGCGATTGAGTCCGCCGACGGATTGCTGACGCTCCAATCTGTAACGCGTAACCCCGTCAATCCGCTTCGGCAAAACTGGAACACCATTTCCGTCAAAGAGGATTTCACTAATGCCAATCTTCGAGTATTGGCCAAGCCATCGGTTGACTATTGTGCAGTGGCAGGCGACCAGGCGATCACGCTCGCCAGCAATCAAATATGTCTGTGGCGAGTCGACAAAAACGGCTTGCGTCCCAATGGTGTCCTGACAAATGATTGCCTTTCATGCCGACTTTCTCCAGACGAAACAAAGTTGGCTGTCGTTACATCGACAGGGCAGGTGGTCTTGGTTGATCCGACCAGCCGTCAGACAATCACCACTATCCCATCAAAGCAGGCGCAAGAAACAACCGCCATTTGTTGGTTCGGCACCTCGGACAAAATAGCCGTTGCGTCAAGCTCTGGGACGGTCGAAATTTGGCAAATTGACGCATTCAACGCAAGCCAACCGGACAACCGCGCCGCAATGCGCAAGGTCAAAGAACTGCCGGGAACCCAACAGAACATCACGAGCCTGTCAGTCGCTAACGATGGCCAAACGATCATGTCGATTGATTCTGAAAAAGGTACGGCAAGAATCTCGCACAAATCAGACAACGACTGGCGCTCTTTCGAAATCCAGCCCGACAGTGGCCAGCGAATTAGCGCGGGAGACATTTCGGCCGACGGTCAGCGAGCCATCACCGGTACTCAATCGGGAAGATTGATTCTTTGGAACGTTGAGTTCGTGGCAACGGAACAAGAAGACAGCCAGCGAGAAGAAAACGAATTGCAACTGGTCGACCCAACCGACCCCGATATTAAGGAGAGAATATTTGGCGCGGATCGAGAAATATTGAGTTTACCGGACACTCACCGTTCTCCCATCACCATCGCCAGGTTCCGCAAGAATCGAGATGGCGAGACGGAAGTCATTTCCGCCGAGAAAAACGGAGGCGACAATAGCTTTATCATTTGGAAAGCCAAGCCAGAATGATTGGCACGCAATCGTTACCAAACGAACTTCCGCCGAAACGAGTCAATCAATTCGCGCGTCCACACAAACATGATCGACTTTTTGCCACAATCTACGTCACCCAGCACGCGCGATCCATGTCGCCGGTCGTAGTCTCCATCGGGCGCGCCGCAAACGACGACTGCAACGGGGCCTAACTTTGAATCGGGTTCTGTTGATTTGCCAAATTCGCTGATGGTCGTCGTAAATTTCTTCGCTGGATTTGATTCGAAGAAAAATTCAACGTCACTTCCCGATTCCAAATTCGCGGGATCTCGATCGGATGGAGATTGTTCCTTCCGGGCATTTAAAAGGTAACCCACTTTGCGTTCGGGCACGCGAAACCGCATCTCCCAGTCGCCCTCTTCATAGGCGATTGAAATAAGCGAATCCCCCCAACGCACAGGCCGTTTGATTAACGTTTCCTCGACTTTCCAAGTCGTTACGTTGCCAGCAATCGGGCTGACAACCAACAGTTTCTTCGCTTCGCCCTCAAGAAAGTCACGTTCATCTTCTAATGATTCAATTTGGAATTCCGTATCGGATACTTCGCTTGAAAGTTGACCAATAATGGCAGGCGCCGTGTTGGGATCTGATGAAGCTTGGTTGAGCGCGATCTTCTTTGAGTCAAGCAATTTTGAATACTTCTGCAACTCACCCTCGTTGCGAGACAATGACAGCTCAAGTTCCGGCGAACGAATCTGAATCAACGGCTGATCAACCGACACCAAATCGCCTTGACGAACCAATACCCGTTCGACAACTCCCTCTGCGGGAGCGAACACCACACGCCGGACGACCGGACGCAGTTCGCCTTCCATTCGGATTTTAAAATCCGTTTGAACCAAGAACATCGCCGCGACGATCATCGTTAGCAATCCAACAGCAACCACAAATTTTGGCAAGCTGATAAAATTAAATACGCTGGCTATCGAACTCAGAAAGCCGCCGAATGGAATTGACTCATGCTTCATCGCATTGCTCATCGCTACTGCCGCCGGCGGAACGACATCAGCAACCGCCCGTGCGAAATTCAAGCGATTGACGTCAGCCGTTGATTCGGCGACTAAATAACTTCCATGGGTTCGCGATGATGAGAGCGGAATCCCGAATAGAAACGGAAAATTTGACTTGGCCTGATAGTCGTTAAGCAATCGATTGACAGCTTTGCCGTGACGCGAGGTAAGTGATGGAGGTCGATCCGAACCCAATGGTTCCTCCATCTGAGCGGCAACCGCAACGAGACTTTTTTGTCGCTTCAGCAAGTCCGTTCGATTCTCAACCGCTGCTACCGATGAAACCGAAAGTAACCGCGCTCGACCTCGCTGAATCGAATATACGGATACGCGTTCGCAATTCATCAGCAACCGAGCATCGTTGGCGATGTGATTGGCGACTTCTTTGGTTTTCAAACTCGAATGAACATTGTTCGCGTAATGTTGTATCTCCTGTTGACGAATCGTTTGTCGAGATAAATCTTGGGTGACAATAAAATCGGAGATGATCTTTGCGACGCCGCCGAGAATCTCGCGTGTGCTGGCCGAATGCGGTTGCTTGACTTTGACCACAAGCCAGCCGCGAGTCACATTCGCAACTTCAAATGGCGCATCGATCACGTCAGGATTCAGCAGTTCAAGCTGCCGGTGTTCCGAGTTAGAAGAGTTAGGACTGCCACCCTCTTTCGCATCGCTAAACCACTCAGATCCAAAGTGCTTGCCATCATCTGATATTGATTCTGGTCCAACTGCAATCAATGAACCTCGTGGCCCGGCCAGCAAAACAGCTCGCCATTCCGGTGAGATGATTCCATCAATCAAATCATGTACGGCGTCGAAGAAAGCGTCCGCTGTGGTGCTCGGATCCCCCGCTTGGCGGGCCAAATTATCAAGCAATGAATCAAAAACTGCTAGCTTGTGCTCCATTTGCTCCGTGCCTGATTGCAAATCGGAATTCGATTTCTTTTCATTCATGAAGGGAAGCAGCTCTTAGGTATTCCACGTATCTTTTCCAGACCACCAGCAATATCGCCCTTCGGGCCATTCTTCGCAATTCCGATCTGATTAAAGTTTCGGAATCGACAGGGTCAACTTAACCAGAACTGCTTGCCTAACCGATAAACCTTAACAGCGGTAAGTCTGTACGACGAGCTTCGCGCTGTCCATGCGCGATTCCAATCGATTCGGATCGGTCGCGGTCATTGGCAACAAATTCCAACTCAACTTCTGAGACTTACGGCTAAAAGTCAAACAAAACATGGTGGCTCGTCAGTACATCCTATTCTCAATCGCAACCGCCTTGACGGTGATGTGTGGCTGTACGGCAATCGATAAGGACTTGCCTGTTTCGTTTTACGGTAACGAAGATCTCATCTCGCAAACAAATTTGACTCCGAGCGAACCCAGAACAAATGACACCCAACTCTCCGCAGGCGAACACCCGGAATCAAACCCAAATTTCGATCATGGGCCCTTAGATGATTTCAACTTTTCGAACGCGGACAATTATGCACGCTTGGGGCTAGCTGACTGTATCAGCCAGGCTCTCAAGGGTTCACCGGTCGTTCGTGATCTCGGCGGATTGATTCTCAGATCACCGGACTCAATCTCAACGATTCACGATCCAGCTTTGGCTTACACCGATCCTCGATTTGGTGAAGAAGCAGCGCTGAGCGAATTTGATGCGCGATTCAATGGGCAGCTCATTTTTCAAAAGAACGATCGCCTTTACAACAATCTGTTCATTGGCAGTGAGGGCAGCTCGCAACAGGATCTCGCTGGCTACCGGGCTGGCTTGACGAAATTGGCAGCCACAGGAACTCAGTTTCAATTCAACCACGTAATCGATTACGACCTCAACAATTCGCCTTCCAATCGATTCAACGATCGAGCCGATCGAAGCTTTGCCTACGACACCTTCCTGGAAGGCTTTATACGGCAGCCGCTCTTTCAAGGTGCCGGGACGACTTTCAATCGGATCGCGGGGCCAAACAACGCACCCGGTGTCAATCGTGGTGTACTGATCGCGCGCAGCAATACCGACATCGCTTTGGCCGATTTTGAAACAAAGATACGCGACTTGGTTAGCGATGTTGAAAATGCCTATTGGGATTTGTATTTTGCTTACCGAGATTTGGAAGCCAAAATCGAGGCAAGGAACGGAGCCTATAATATTTGGCGCAATCTGGCAGCAAACATTGAAGAGAAAAATGCTGCCGTCATTGGCCAAGCGAAAGAGCAGTACTATCGTTTTGCGGCTGATGTCGAAGACGCAATTCATGGGCGACCGGTTGATGGTACACGTACTAACAACGGTAGCCCCAGTGGTACGTTCCGTCGCAGCGGAGGCGTTCGAACCTCCGAACGGCGTCTTCGTTTGATCACGGGGATGACGCTGAATGATAGTAAATTGGTCGTGCCAGCCGACCTGCCAACCAACACCAGCAGTGTTTTCGACTGGGAGCAAGCAAAAACAGAGGCTCTTTCTTTACGGCCGGAACTGCGACGTCAGCGGTGGAAAAGAAAACGCTGGGAACTGGAATTATTGGCTAGTAAGAACCACCTATTGCCGCGAGTAGACTTGATCGGGAAGTATCGCTTGAAGGGTTTCGGCCACGACTTGTTTGGCGACGGGAACGAACTGAACGTCAACGGAACGACGGAACAACAGCTTGACTCAAGTGCCTTCGGAACGTTGGCCAACGGGAATTTACAAGAATGGGAAGTCGGCTTGGACGTTAGTGTCCCGATCGGTTTTCGCAAGCCGTTTGCCGCCATGCGTAACGCGGAACTAAACATTGCGAGGGAAAATGCGGTTCTCAAAGAGCAGGAACGTCAGGTCATTTTCGGTTTAAGCAATGCGATTGGCGAACTCAATCGAGCCAATCGAGTTCGCACGGCCAATCAAAATCGGTTGGATGCAGCTCAAGAGCAGTTCGATGCGATTCAAAATATCTGGCGAGAGCAAGACACCACGATCGACCTCGTTCTCGAGGCCCAACGTCGAGTGATCGAAGGCAAGCTGCAGTATTTTCAAACTCAAGTTGAAATGATGCTTGCCATCAAATCAATTCACTTTGAAAAAGGGACTCTGTTTGACTATCACAATATTGAGCTTGCCGAAGGGCCAACGAATCGGGCAGCCCTTAACCAAGCGGCCGATCAAGCTCGTCGACGAAAAAAGTCGGCCTTGAATTTTTCAATTCCAGGTTTGGCGATTGGAAGGCCGACTGCGTCCAAGACTGGTCAACTGAGTAGCGACAGTAAGCCAATACATATTTCACAGGAACAACTTTTACCGCTTGGCGATACATCTGGGACTCAACCAACAAACGAAGCGCCACCCGCAAGCTACGAGGCTCCGTCCACTGGGTTGAATCAAGGAACCATTCCAACTGACAACAGCATCCCAACGCCGAACATCTCAAATTTGACTCCGCCACCCAAACAACAATCTCTTCAGTCAGAATCATCTGGATATGCCGAAGAGAACTTCAGCGACATGGGTACTGGCATCCAACAGGAAGATTCGGGCGTCCAACAACTTCCTGTGCCCGACCAACCAAACGGTCGAGACGCACGGCCGAGTGGTCAAGCCAAGCCAATTCAAACGTTTGAAGAAATCAAACCAAGAGAACCTGCCAACGACTTTTCAAGACAAGGGCGTAGGGGGCAACCTCAGGTAATTCAAGCAAGTGGAACTGAGCCGATTCGGCCAGTCTACCAATTCAACCTAAGCGATTCGTCGCTGGGTAAGTAATCCAAGCGGTTTATCTGGAACCAACTGACCAATCGGGTTGATCAAAGATGCTTAATAGCGCTGCGACGCGTTACTCATGCAATGATGTCGACCACACCGCGAACCTCGGCTATGACAGGTTCGATTGGCTCGACCCGTCCGCCACGCCGTGCCAGCCAGGCGTCGTTCTGTTGGCTTCCGCCGGTTGGTTTAGGAAGCATGTCCATCTGGCCTTTCGGGATTCCAAAGGAGTTCTCGAAACTTGGCCAGTCAACCAGACGGCGGAGAACCCCAACTCTTCGGCCAGTTGCACGCGTTCGACATGGCGATGCATCGTAGGAACAGGCGAAGGATCATAGTTCTCGATCGGAACAACCAGTCCAACGCTCAGCTTACCGACACGAAATACACGATCGTCGACTTTGTTGATCGGCTGAAAATCAGTTGTCTCAAAATCCAAAACTTTATTCATTTCGCAATTGAACTAGATCTTTAATTCTCAATGACCACTTTTCCCATCGCTTGGCCACTTTCCAATCGAGCATACGCTTTTCCGACTTCTTCAAGGGAAAACTGACTGTCGTCCAGCACGGGCTTCAAGCCACCGGATTCTACAATCTTTGAAAGATCGCTCAGAATCGCCGCATGCTCTTCTCTTTTGAAGTTGTGCAGCATCGGTATCAACATGAACACGACGTGCAGCGACAAGCCTTTAAAGTGTGCCTGGGTCAGGTCAAGCTCACACATCGAAACGGTGGTCGCAACATGGCCATTGAGAGCAGCAGCTTCGAACGAATTCAGTAAGTTCGCTCCTCCGACGGAATCGTAGACGACGTCGAAGCCCGCTCCATCGGTGTGCTTGGCAACGTAATCAGCAACCGTTTCTGTTTTGTAGTTGATGCCGGTCGCGCCCAAACTTTCGATCAGAGCGAGCTGTTTTTCGCCACCGCCTGTCGAATAGACGTCCGCGCCGAAATGCTTGGCAAGCTGAACAGCAATGTGGCCTACTCCGCCAGAGCCACCATGGACGAGAACTTTCTGGCCAGCCTTAACACCCGCGCGGGTCAGGCCTTCGTAAGCCGTGATCGCGACTAGCGGCAGCGCAGCCGCCTCACGCATGGAAATGCTTTTCGGCTTCAGTGCAACCAGCTTCGCGTCGGCAACAATATATTCGGCCAACGTTCCCGGAAGATCGGCAAGTCCGCCCGCGCAACCGTAGACTTCATCGCCAACGGAAAGTCCCTCGACGCCATCGCCGACTTCTTCGACGGTGCCCGCGAAATCCATTCCCAGAATCGCTGGAGTGTCCGGCGACAACGGCAAGTCCTTGCCCATGTTGCGGATCATGGTGTCGACCGTGTTAACACTCGACGCCGCGATCTTGACCAAGACGTGACCGGGTTGGATTTCGGGTTTGTCGACTTCGCTAGATTCAAACGCTGCGTCTGCACCGTATGAATTCAGGATCATTGCTTTCACTTGTCTCTCCTTGATTCGTTTGTGAAATTCAAAATGTAGTGGTATTGCTAGTGAACGACGCCTGGTAGTGGACGAGGTTACGAGTCCTTCATTATTTCGTCGTCTGCTAAGACTCGTGACCTCGTCCACTACTGTCACTGAGTTTTAACAACGACATCAACAGCTACACTCTCATCAGGCCTTCTCTGCGAATGAACGAAATAATCTTGTCGAAATCACCCCAGAACTCTGCATCGAATGGGCGCAATTCAGGATAGCCCGGTACAAGGCAACCAGTGAACCGGTAGGAAGCGTAGCCGTCCAGCTCCACAAGCCCCTTTCTTTCCGGATTCCGTGCGATGTATTCGCAGACATTGCGAAATTCAACATCGTGACGCTCTTCGTCTTTGAATACATGATCGTAAGCCTGATCCTGCAGTTCGAAACCGATTCTCTTCATTGAAGCATTGCAATTCGTTCGAAAGTGCTTAATGGCGTTTAGCTGATCGCTTCCATCGCATAGCCCCATCCAGACCATATGTAAATGATCCGACATAAGGCAAAACATCGGACACGCCATGCCAAATCGAAACATCGTATGCGTCAACAACTCGCGAAAGCGGTAGAAGAAAGGAACCGACAACCAACCTTGCTTTCGATCGAGTACCGTGAGAGTCCAGTGGACAGTTGCATCGGCGAGATAGTGCTCTCGGGAAAGCCGTCGCAGGTGGCTTCGCTTATCCATAGAACTATTCCAGGAGAGAGGAGCAAAGTAAAGTGACGAAGTTAAGTAGTGGACGAGGTTACGAGTCCCGTCCGAAGGTAATTTGACAATGGACTCGTAACCTCGTCCACTACTAAGAATGCCGTCTGCTGAATCAATGCTATCCTCGGAACCAATGCCATCCCCTGTTCAATGCCGTCTCCTAACTAATTTCTTGAACGTCTTCGACCAAGCCGTTCCAATTGCGTTGGTTTTCCATGTCCAACTGCATCTTCTTCGCGTCGGCGATGGTGAAACGCTTGATCGCCGGAGTCTTGCTGGTCGCTTGGTACAGCCAGTAAGCTTCCGCCTTGAGGGCTTCGTCAATTGGTTTGCCGATGGACTCGTAAACCGTTTGCTTACACGCGTTGATTGATTCCGCCGGGAAAGTCGCGATGCGTTTTGCAAGTTCGTCAACATAGGGGCCGATTTCGTCGGCTTCAAAAACCTTGTTGACTGTGCCGTAGGCTTCGGCTTCGTCGGCCGTGAAATCGCGAGCGCTCAAGATGACTTCCAATGCACGCCCAAGACCTGTTTGACGAGCCATGCGCGAAGCACCGCCGCCACAGGGAAGGATACCCATCCCGACTTCCATCTGCATAAACTTGAATTTTTCTCGCACTGCGAAACGCATATCGCAAGCCAACGCAAACTCATGACCGCCGCCGCGAGCAAAACCTTCCAGTTTCGCGATGGTGGCTTGCG
>CAZPTT010000086.1:25388-27744 GCA_964589435.1 uncultured Pirellulaceae bacterium | reverse complement strand
GTGTTCTTCAACGCCAGTGTTTTCAATTGCGACTCACGCAACAAGACCCAGCCCGTATTTTGCACTGCTTCGTCGGTTGGCTTGTGAAAGTTGGGAAGCTGAACGGTGATGAACGGAAAATCACCGATACCCCACCGTGTTCGCCAATCGGTAATCAAAATCGTAAGCTGTTCAGCATAGAGCTTTCCACTCTCGATTGTTTTCGCGTTACGTTCGCCTTGATACCAGATCACTCCGCGAATTCCATAAGGAACCAACGGGTTGATCATTCCATTAAACAAATTGGACGGTCGATTTTGGTTCAACATTGGGTCAGTCTGTAGGCGCGGCTTTCGGGTTGGCTTCTTGCCACTTGCCTTCCGCTTTTCTGTTTTCAATTCCCAATCCGCCAACGCAGCGGCGTGCCTTTGTTTGGCCTTTTCGGCATCGTAGCTTTGGGCTTTTTCATCAAACGATTCCATCATTCCATTCAATACCTCATTGTTCTCCTGAGCAGAACGGCTGGTCCAAGCCGCAACATCTGTCCCGCCCCACGAACTGGCGATCAAGCCAATTGGAACGTCTAGTTCTTCATGCAGCTTACGGCCAAAAAACCATGCCGTCGCTGAGAATTTGCCAACCGAATCCGACGAAGCCAGTGTCCACTCTCCTGAGCAGTCTGCTTGAGTCTCCGGCCGGGCGTTTTTGGCGACGGTGATCATTCTAATGTTGGGAAGGTTGGCGAGCGTTTTCTCCTTTTCGAAATCTTGTGATCTTGCCACCGACATTTCCATATTCGATTGCCCGGAGCAAAGCCAGACCTCACCGACCAGCACATCGTTAATCGAAACTGTTTGTTTACCTTGAACAACCATTTCGAATGGACCGCCAGCGGAAGTCGCGTTAAGTTTAACCATCCACTTACCGTCGTTACCGGCAGTGGCACTCGTTTTCTGATCTGCCATCGAAACGGTGATCTCTTCGCCGGGTGCCGCCCATCCCCAAACAGGAATCGGCTGATCGCGTTGCAGCACCATGTGGTCACCGAAAACGCCTGCCAATCGGAGCTGGGTATCTTGAGCAAGTGCTACTGCGGTTGTGGAAAAAACGATTGATGAAAGCAAAACGAGGATCGCGACCCGAACGGTTGACTTGAGCGGCATGATTGACCTTAGAAATTTGGCGTGTAGTTATGGCTGGCAGCAAGAGTTGGTTTCTTTGGAAATCGCAGATTTACAGCTCGACGAACACCTAGATTGTAAATCAAGTTCCCATGGGTGGACAACCTTTTCAACGAGACGTTGTTGCTTGGACTTTGCTGGAAGTTTGCGTCCGATAGCTGGGTACTTGTCCGGATAACGACAAAAAAAACTCCCCCTTTGATTTACAAAGAGAGAGTTGGCTCGAATCGGATTTGCTGAGGAGCTATTCCAAACGAAGATTTTCTAAGTCAAGGTTTGGTTAGAACCTAAAAGTGACTCGCGAGCTGCCGCCACCGATCGAGAAGGTTCGTCCAACATCGCGGCTGTTTCCATAACGGCTGTTATTGTACGCATTTCGATTGTGTGCCGTGTGCCCATAACCGGGCTGCGGCCGCGGCGTGTAGGCTTCACGTTGTGGGTAGTAAACTCTTGTTGAACGGTAGTCACGGCTTCCTCGGCAAACAGGACCTCGCAATTCCGCGATGTCAGCTTGCATGTAGCGAATATTAACTTGCATTGAATCCAGTAGACGTTTGACATGCTTGGTTCCGCCTTTGATGCACCCGTTCCCAAAGGCGGCTTCTCGCTCGACTCGATCGAAAACTTTCACAATATGACAAAACGTTGCGTCCAAATCGTTAACATCGGCTTCCAAATGTGCCAGACTGCCGCGGCGACGAGCAACATCATGTAGGTGGGAGGCTGATTGCACCAAGGCCTTGGCATCTTCTAGCATGTAACGATACTCGGGTGTCTTTCGGTAGTGCTGTCGAGTTTCCTTGACGACCTCTCTCGCCTGTCGCTCAAGGAGCAACGCGAGGTCATCCAAATGTTCGTAGGTATCAGCCGAAGCTTGGCCTGCGACAGCGGCGGTGATTAACAGAGTGAAAGTGGCTATTGTTTTTTTGAGTAGGCGATTCATGGGGAGTTCCTTCCTTAAGTACTGAGTCGGCAGGTGTGGTTTCCTGCGGCTGGAAGGATGAATTGCAGAAGCCATGCCAAAGCTTAGTTAGCCCGATTCGTCCTGACAAAGAATCACCTAGAACATCGAGTATTACAGGCTTTACCCCGAAGAAGATAGCATTTTTACTTGAGTTGAATCGTTAATCATTGCGGTGTCAATTTGATGTCAAAAACTGACTCGGCGTCGTCAAGCCGAATACAAAACGCAAAAC
>CAZPTT010000086.1:0-25288 GCA_964589435.1 uncultured Pirellulaceae bacterium | reverse complement strand
AAACGTGAAACCCAAAAAGTAAGCCAAACGAAGTGAAAACGGTGGCGAACATTTTGTGGAAATCGACAAAACGCTTACGAGAACGTCAAGCGTTCACGGATTCCCAACTTGGAGAAATTGAGCTCCGAGTTCAACTTGAATTACGCGTTGCCAAGAAAATGGTTCGCAACCTCACGCGCAATTCAAAATTTGGCCAGCCACTTCCGGCACAATCAAGCCGGAACGTAGCCTGCCGTATTTTTTGTGGCCAAACTTTCGGGTTATTTGCCGGTAGAACTCTCCGAAGCTGCCTCGTCGATCGAGTTCAATTCGGAAAACAATTCTTCAGAAGGCGACTGAGGGGCAGGTGCTTCGGTTAAAGACTGGGTTGCTGGCGAATCAGCACCGATACCAAATGGACTCGCATCGCTTTCCTTGATTCTCGGACTCGGAGAAGCTTTGGCCATCGGGTTTTTCGCTGATGACTGTTTCGCTTTCGTCGCTGAAGTCTGCGTCGATTCAACCGGCGAAAAACTGGCGGTCGGAGGTGCAACAACTTCCGGCGCGCTCAATTGAGGAGCCATGGCGGCAACGCCGACTGGTGCTCCAACCGATTGATTGGAAATTGTAATAACAGGCTGGCTATTACGTGTCGGAAGTTGCAACGCAAAATTCTGGGGAGCACTAGAATTTGATGCACATCCACAAGGAATGACTCCACACGGGCACGAAGGATATGAATGTGCGATCATGGATGGCCGGAAAGCGGCGGTGCGAACTTTCTCCAATTGCATTCGTTCAGCACCCTGCACTCGCTCCAATGCCCTGGCAACCGCAGGAGAGCGTCGTTTTCCCAAGGCCTCGATTCGCGACGCCATTTGGTAGTCGGCCATCGCGCCGCATGAATCTCCGCACCTCATGCGGGCCAAGCCTCGAAAATAGTAGGGGCGTGGATCGTTTGATTTCTCAGCGATTGCCGCGTCGAGCGCTTGAATCGACTCGCTGCTGTTCCCTGCAAAATACTTGTGTATCCCCTCTCCGTAATTCCAATTGAAATTCTGGGCTTCAGCCTGGCCGGCGGCAGTCAAAGTAAGTACACAAACCGAAAACAATATCGTCCTGAACATTTTGTCACCTTGGTGTTGATACGAACAAGTTGTTTAAAAGTCGCTGGAGCGTTAAACATACAAGTGCTCAAAACGAATGACAACCAAGGGGCAAGAAATGCAATAGGAGCGGTCGGCGAAAGCAAAGAATCCACCCGAACATGGCAAGCGAATCAAACAAGAAGTTCGCGATGGGTAGAGTCGCCCAAGAGTTTCCCCAGCAAAATGGCTAACAGAAGCTTTAGCTGCCCAGGAGCTAAAACAGTCAAACCTGTTCCGCGGAATCATGGAACGCTAAAGAACCAAAATCGCGAAATCAGGAATCAGGAATCAGAAATCATTTTTGAGTAACTACCAACTTGGGTAATTGTAAGCTTCATTTCCGGGATCGAAATCTTCATCCGTCAGCCCAGCGTTAATCTTCACGTCGGTGTAGTAGTATTTCTCAAGCAACGGCGGTTCGTCGCCTTTTTTTTCAGGCCAAAGATAGCCTTCAAATGCGATTGGAATGTTGCGTTCATCATCAAGGTAAATTCTTGAGATATGCGCCTCGAAGTGCGGACGCTCAAATGGATGGACGGCTTCGATCACGGTACACGTTCTTTCATTGACGGTTACGTTCCGCTTGATGGAAACGCTGCACTCGTCATACTGCAGATCCTTTTTCGCAAAGTCGATCATTTTCACGACCAGGTTTCTAATTCCGATGTCGCGTATCGGATAGCGGTTGCCACTCATCGCGATCCGTCCGTCCGGATCGAGGTGGACTCTTTTAAGATTCATCAGGCCAGTGGCATGGGCGATGAGTTTGTCGTCGTTGCGCCCAAAAACCCAGATGGCTTCTTGTCCGGCTACATTTGCAGGCTTGAGAAATTTTGTGTAGACGCTGAAAGGGACTTCTGTGCCGTCGTCGCCTGTCCGCTGGTTACGGATTTTGCAAGCCAAGTACTTCTCATCCTGCAGCTTATCATCGACGAACACTTGGCTGATCATTGTCGCCGTGTAATCCTCCACGGATCGGTCAATTTCTTCCAAGGTCGCTTCAGCCAATTGAATGAGAGGCTCGAGAGGGTGATCGGCGTCATCGATCGTCTGCTGAGTGATGCCGGCAGTTAAGCAATTTTCTGGCAAATTAAGATCAGGCGTTGAATTTGCCTGGGCTTCACTCTCACCTGCAACTGGTGAAGAGGATGCTCGATCGCCGTTAGAGATTTCAAGCGGCTTGGTCAGCGAAGCGTCGACATTTGGAGCAGTAAGCCGCTGGAACGCCCACAGGCTTGACACGACCGCAACACAAATTAGCAATCCCCACACGAGCCGTTTGCCAAGACTGTTTGGCTTCGATTCATCAGTCGAATCAACTCTGGTTTTGTCGTCGGTTTCGCGGGAAGATTTCATTGCGTAAACAGTACTGAATTCGGTGGAGGCTGAACAGAACCGGATGGCCTGAACCTGACAGGCAGATCCGCAACTCAAACGTGCAATTCATTGCATGTAACGTGGCATTCGAAACGAAGTGAATCAACGAGTCGCGAATCGCTCCGCAAATTCGAGAACCCATTTGTCGATCATCGCTTCGAATTCTTCGTTTTTGGCATCTGTGATATCGACGAAGTGATTCCAAGTAAAAATTTCTTTGTCGCGAATGGTACCCTTGCCCCAAATGTTAACAACGTTGAATTCGTTTTGAGGGCGAACGGTAAGTTCTACGCGGCTGAAAAAGCTGCCTGCCCGACCGTCTGGCCCACGATCAATGTCATTGCGGTTGACGGCACCGCCCCAGCCTTTGCTTCCATAAATTGTTTCGTAATCAAATCCAGGAAAATGATTCGCGAGCTTCTTTAGGCACGCTTCGATATGATCCGAAAGGTGCAAACGAAAATCGTTATGTCGATTACGAATCTCCTCGTCAGACATTGCCTTTTGCTTGGCAGAATTCTGTGCCGACTCGCTACGTTTTCGCCCGCGTTCGATCGCCTTTTCAAGGTTTTTGTCAAAGTCCATCGCTATTGAATTTCGGCTACGAGTGTTTGTAACCGTTCATAAAACATGTTGTTAAAACTGGTTCTTTCAGAAGAACCTTCTTCAAGGAAAACCTTGCCTACAAAGTTTAAGTACGCTGTCTTGCAACCATCTGCAAAAGGTCGAGAAATGGTCAAAAAAAAATGGTCGAAACGAAAGTGTCAAAGCGAAACCATTGACGATGCAGATTAAGCCGTTGGCTAGTTTCTAACTCTCGAATTTCAAACGGCTCCGCGAGATTTCCGAAGAAAGTCGGTGCCTCTCAGAATTGACTTAGGAGAATTGGACTGCGATTGAGTGTTCGCGGTTATTTACAACTTTCACTTGTGACGAAACGATGGATTGGTTGCTGGCGATCCGTCAGGCTTGAAATGTCTGAAACGTTGCCTTATCTAGAATGCGAAAGCATGCCCACGCAAGCGAGGGCATGGCACCCACAAAATCTAGTACCCGAGACACCCACCCGAAAAATCTAGTACCCGACACGCCCACCGGAAAAACTATTACCCGAAAATCTGACACCCATAAAATTTAGTTAACCAAGCACGAGTGGATCACTAAAATCTTTTACGATCCATAGACTTCCCGCCTATTTTTCTTTCGGCTTCTTGTCGCCGGGCTCGTCTGGCTTTTTCTTGACAAACTGAGCCAAATCACTGAACGAACGCATTGGCTCGTCACCCTTCAACATTTTGTCTGTGATTGGCTTAACTGGTTTCGGCGGACGCTTGCGTGCCGCATGTTTCGAACGAAAGCTACTGGCTCGGTCTGAACCGCCGCCACGGCTGTCGGGCTTCTTCCCTTGGTATTTTCGGGAGCCCCTGCCGGCGGCTTTCCCACTGGCTTGACCACCACGCTGATTGCTTTTGCCGCCGGGTCGCCCACCACCACGAGGTCGCCCTGAGGCAGCTTTGGTGCCTGGCCGGATCGCGGTCAGCTTGACTCGACGACGTTCCGTATCGATCTCCGACACCCAGACATGCAAGATGTCGCCGACGGCACAGAAGCGATGTGGATCGCGGACATACTGGTTCGAAAGCTGGCTGACATGAACCAGTGAACTTTCACCTAAACCGATGTCTACGAAAACCCCAAAATCGACAACGTTGACGATCTGGCCTTCCAATTGCATTTCCGGTTTCAAGTCATCAACTTTGATAATGCCACGCCGAAAGATTGGCTGTTGGATCCTGTCCCGCGGATCCCAATCGGGTTTCCGCAATGTCATCAGAATGTCGCGAACGAGCAACTTGCCTGCGGAATTTTGGTTGGCAACTTCTTCGACTTCAAGCTTCATTATGTCGTCAATGATCTGCTTGCGTTTCGCAACTGCTGCGGGATCTTCAATTTCCGGACTAGCGATGGAAGGAACAACGACGGATGACTCCGGGACTTCCGCTGACTTTTCAGTTACCGAAGCTGATGAGCCAGTCTCAGCAGGGCTGGAAGAATCAGTCGCCGCGGCTTCCGTAGCTTCAACGTCAGCGACTGGGGCTTCCTCGGCTGGAATTCCTGTCGCCGATGGCTGAGTTTCCGGTTCCGAAGCGACCGTTGCTTCAGAAGTAGCAGCTTCTGCAGCTGCGGGTTCGGGCGTCGTTACTTCGGGCGTCGTTACTTCGGAAGTTGTTTCAGCCGTAGCATCTGTTGCTTCGGCAGGCATTGCGCCGAAAGGCAGTTCGGGTTCAGGTTTTTTCGCGACGACAGGTTGGGGAATTGCGTCGGGCTTGGTTGGAAACAACTCGGCCGCTGTTGAATTGACTTTTGCGATGATGCTTTCTGCGATGGCGTAACTCTCCGGGTGAACGGAAGTCGAATCGAGCGGGCAGTCACCGCCCCTGATTCGCAAGAAGCCAGCCGCCTGAACAAACGTCGCATCCCCCACACCGTTGACTTCTTTAAGCTGCTGTCGATTCTTGAAGCCATTGACTTGCTGCCGATACTCAACGACACGTCGAGCAGTCAAGGCGTTCATGCCCGCAACGTACTTGAGCAACGATGGGCTTGCCGTGTTGACATTGACACCTACTTGGTTGACGCAAAATTGCACGACCTCATCTAGCGACTCACTCAGGTGCTTTGCTTTTACATCGTGTTGATACATTCCAACGCCAATATTGGCGGGACTGATTTTGACCAATTCGGAAAGTGGATCTTGCAGTCGTCGGCCAATCGAAACGGCGCTGCGAATTGCAGGAGTCAAATCAGGCAACTCCTCGCGGCCCATTTCACTGGTCGAATAGATGCTCGCCCCCGCTTCGTTGACCATCACATAACGGACTTTGTGCTCTTGAAGATGCTCCGAGATCGTATCCGAAACTAATTGTTCCGCCTGACGGCACGCAGCACCGGTACCGATCGCGACGACATCAACTGAGTGTTTGGTGATCCAATTGACCAGCCGTTGTTTGCTTTCATCCCGACGTGTTTGGTTGCCGACCACGAAAACATGTCCGGAGTCAAGCAAGTTGCCAAGCGGGTCAAGAACGGCAACCGAGCAACCCCGCTTGAAACCTGGGTCGATGGCCAACACGAATCGATTTCGAATCGGTGGCTGCAACAACAGGTTCCTCAGGTTACTGGCGAACACATCGACAGCATGTCGTTCAGCGGCTTCGGTGAGTTCACGGCGAATCTCACGTTCCAAGCTGGGGACGAGCACTTTGGTTAACGCATCGCCAACACACTTCTGCAGAAACTCAGGGAACGGGTGATTCTCTGGAATCGACGCGGCCATGGCCAACTCCAACATCTTGGCACTGTCGGCTTCGACTTTGACCTTAAGTTTTCCGGCTCGCTCGCCACGATTGATCGCCAATACGCGATGGTTCGGGAGGTTCTTCAGCGGGTGCTTGAAATCGTGAAAGTCTTTGAACGGATCGTTGACCGGCTTCTTCTTTTTCTTCTTTTTCTTTTTCTTCTTCTTGGCAGGCTTGGCGGAAGCGTCGGCCACAGGCCCCGTCTCGGAAGTTTTATCCGTCGATGACTCTTGCCCGGTTGAGGCGGCAGCCGATTCAGCTGCGCCCGCCGCTGCCTCGGTTGGGTTGGATTCGGTTGGGTTGGAAGCCGATGGTTTGGCGTCTGCTTGGTTGGCGTCCGTTGTCGCGGGTAATGTCTTGGCGACTTCGGCGGAGTCACCGCTTGTCGTGGTTTCGGCACTCGCGATCGGAGGCGCCGAATCTATTGGCGTAGCAACCTCCGAGGCTGTTGAAGCCGGAGCTGAGTCTGGAGTGTCGGTCTTGGCGACAATCGGTGCAGTTCCTTCAACGGAGGTCTCTGCTGACGGTGGCTCTGCTGGACTGGGCTCGCTATTTGTTTCGCCAGCACTCTCTATAGAGTCTGTTGTTTCGGAGATTGAGTCTGTTGTTTCGGAGACCGGCTTTAGTTGTGCCGCCGTTTCACTAGCAGCCGTCTCAGATTTTTGCTTGGCCAATTTCGCGGACGTGGTTTCTACTTGTGAACCCTTGGCTTCTTCCTTGGCTTCATTTTTATCTTGATTCTTGGCAACGTCCTTCTCAACGGTTGGCGGCTCCGTCGATTGTGTGACGAGCTTACCTGTGTTCCATAGAACCTGGCGAAGTGAACTTCGCAACTCACCATTTTCCGAGAATCGTTCGACCAGCAAATCACCAACGCCTCGAATCACGTCATCAACTGACTTAAGGCCTTTGTCGACACGCACGAATTCTGTCGCTCGCGTTGCCAGATCTACATCAGGTGAGGTCGCAGTAAAAATGTCTTCGGCAAGCGGTTCCAGTCCCTGCTGTTTTGCGGTCGCCGCTTTGGTTTGTTTTTTGGGTTTGAATGGAAGATATAAGTCTTCGAGCCGGCGGCTTGAATGAGAACGATGAATGCTTGCTTTCAACTCGTCAGTCAGCTTACCTTGTGACTCGATCGATTTAATGATGAAATTTTTACGCTCGGAAAGCGCGCGCAGTTGGGCCACTTGTTGTTTGATCGCCGAGATTTGTTTTTCGTTAAGTCCTCCCGTTAGGTCTTTTCGAAACCGCGTGATGAAGGGGATCGTATTCCCATCGTCCAGCAGCTGAATTGTCTTTTCGACATTCTCAGGAGAGAGCTTCAAGTCTCGCGCGATGATCGCGAGATCTACTTTTAAGGGATTATCCGAGATTGGATTTTCCGTGATCGGTGATTGGGGCAAAAGAGTGGCCTACTACAACTTTGTTTTCAGCGACGCGCGTTAATTGGAAGAAACCTGGATGCGAATCGACTCCAGAATCTTCGCAGATTTTATCATGCTAAAACAAATGTGCGAAAGGGGCAAACTGGCCCGCAAATCGGCTTTGACAGCCAATGATCTCAAGTGAGGTTGGGCTTCGTGATTCTACTCTTCAAATGTCGCAGTAAGTTGGTTTGGCAATTTGGCACACAGTCGCCCGAAGCCCCGTCGTGCCAACGATCGAAGTTGGTCTTGAGGCCAGCAGCCAGCGGGCTCTTCTAGCAGACGCTCATTCGGCGGTAAGGTTCGTTTAAATCGCCGTGAAGCGAGGACAATTGACGCGCCCCGTGAGCCGATACAGTCCTCCCAATCGACACAGATTGGTCATTCCAACATCACGTTAGGCAAGTGGCAACATTCCGCCATCAAAACCGTACTTAGCCTTGCTCCCTTCCCCAAAAGTGACCAACAGTTCATATAACTACCCCTTCTTTTTTCTGATAGCCATGGCCTCGGTAACTTCAAAATCAAAGCTTGATTCGGTGGATTCCACTCCTGACCGACGTAAAGCCACCGAGATGGTCTGCGATTCGCTCGCGACTGGAGTCATGTTTGCGCTGCTCCTGACCGTCGGCCAACGTGTCATCGGTTTTGTCCGCGGAATCTTGTTCTGCCGATTAATGACGGATCAGCAGTTGGGTCAATGGTCGATCGCCTGGAGCTGTCTCATGCTACTGGCTCCACTGGCGATGCTTGGATTGCCTGGAACGTTCGGAAAGTACACCGAGTATTTTCGGAACCGAAACCAATTGAAACCGTTCGTCGTTCGGATTGGTGTAATCAGCCTTGCGCTGACAGCCGTCCTGTCGATCGTGATGGTTTCCATTCCACAATATTTCTCAGAGATATTTTTTCGAGACCCATCGCACATCAGCCTTGTTCGGTGCATCGGCATCACCTTGTTCGCAGTTGCCTTTTCCAATTACGTAATCGCGCTGATGGAATCGCTTCGGCAAGTTCGCAGTGTCACGCTGATGCGATTTGTAACGGGCATCGCATTCGCCGTCATCGGAACTGGACTGCTGTACTTCTGGAACGATGGTTCAGCGGCCGTCACGTTTGCTTATGGCATCTGCTGTCTGCTGGGAATCATTCCTGGTTTGTGGCTGATCTGGAAATTTCGCGGCACGTTCAATGATTCGGCCGAAGCGTTGCCCTATTCAGATATGTGGCGTCGCATCGCACCGTTCGCAGCTTGGCTTTGGGTGGCGAACATGTTGAACAATTTGTTTGAAATCTCAGATCGCTACATGCTGATTCATTTTTCTGACACGACGTCGGAACTTGCCCAAGGCTTGGTTGGTCAGTATCACAGCGGTCGCGTGGTTCCGCTGCTTTTGGTCAGTGTCGCGGCGATGCTGGGAAGTGTACTCATGCCTTACTTGAGCGCTGCTTGGGAAAAAGGCGATCGTGACGGAGCCTGTCGCCAGCTTAATTGGACGCTTAAATTGATGGGGCTGACGTTTTCGGCCGGCGGCGTGCTAGTGCTGTTGGGCTCGCCCATCTTGTTCGATTGGATTTTGCAAGGTCGATACTCGGGCGGCCTCGCGGTACTCCCGCTAACGCTGGTCTATTGCACCTGGTTTAGTCTGTACTACGTCGGTCAAGACTATTTGTGGGTTGCGGAAAAAGGGAAGTTGGCCACGTTCGCCATCGGCTTTGGCCTGATCGCGAACATTGGTTTGAACATGCTCATGATTCCTTTGATCGGATTGTGGGGCGCTGTGATTGCAACGTCGATCGGCAACCTATTGGTTGTAATTTTAGTCTTCTTGTTCAACCATCGTTGCGGTTGCAAAACGGATTTGGGAATCTGGTTCATGGTCGCTTTGCCATTGGCATTACTGCTACCGCCTTGGGTTGCTTTGGCAACTTTGGCGTTGGTCACCTATGTCGGCTTCGCAACCACTTGGATTTTGCAGGCTGAAGAAAAGAAGCAAATCTCCCAGCTCGTCGCATCTCAATTGGCTCGATTTAAGGGCTAAGCAAGCTTGGGCATTGCGAAGGCCGATTGCAAACTCAGCCCCTTTGCACGCCTACCAATGTTCGCAATCGAAGCTGGAATCTCGTTTCGAAAAGCGCTGAATGAAACGGGCGAACTGCCGTCAAATCTTCTCTAAATGAACTGTCCCATCTGGAAAGTTTTTCCTTCGAACCTTTGAAATATTTGTATTTGGAGGTTCTAATCTACAATCGGCACGGATGGCGATTCCCGATTCTTCTGGATGTATAGAATTGCACCTGATTCAAGAATGCCATTGGTGACATTGCTCACGTTTGGGCCTTTCTTGAAGCGATCATGTCGCGGAAAAACACTAACAAGAGATTACCCAAATAGCTGGAGAAGAAATGTCACGTTTCCTAGGTTTATGTTTGCTCGTCGTCGCGATTGCGATTGGCGCGTACGTTGGTTGCGGCCCAAGAATGGGCGTCGCCAAAGATAAAGTGATTGCCAAGATTGATGAGATGCTTGGCAAGCTGGATGTAAAGTTAAAAAAGGTCGAAATGGCCTATGCTGATGTTGAGTCGAGCACCGAAGGGCTTCGAGAGAGCCGAATCAAAGCCAGGCTCAACCTGGAAAAATTGCAAGCCGACGCCAAGAAGTTGGAAGACGAAAAAGCCAAGCTGCTTGCCGAGCTGACAAAAGTATTCCCGTTACTCAAGGCCGCCCAAGAATCCGGCTCCACAGAGTACAACGGAAAGGTGATCCCACTTGACAAACTTAACGATTTCGCAGTCATCAAGAAAAACCGGCTGAAATCCATCAACGATCAACTTGACAATAGCATCAAGACGTTAACCAACGCTTATGCGAAAAACTTGGAAGCGATCAAGAAGAATGAGGACACTTCAAAATCTCAGTTAGCACAATTAACTAATCAGATTGATGAGATTAAATCCAAGAAGTCGGCACTCGATGCGATGAAAGAGGCTTCTTCGATCGTTGCACCGGGTGTTTCATTGAGCGACAAGTTTGAGGAGCTGACCAAGGACGTTGACGATTTATTGGTCGATGTCGATGTTCAAATGCAGACTGAAATGGAGAAAATCGACGAGCGGGCGGCTGAGCTGGAAACGTCAACCACTTCTCTCGAAGAGTTGTTGAACGATAAGACCGACGCGAGCGGAACCCTAAGCGATATTGAAGCAATGCTTAAAAACGAAGGTAACTAGCTTCAACGATAGTTTTTTGGGCCAGCCATTGAAGATTCCAATGGCTGGCCTTTTTTTGGATCTTCAGATCCGTAAAGTCCATGATCTTGATGTTTGAAATCGCCGTTCGAAATTGGTTAAGGCCGTTTGATGAAAAATCTGCATTCTTTTGTGACGCTTGTTTTGTTGGCGGCCGTGTGCGTTATGGGTTATCTGTGGGTAGTCAATCAACGTGGAGAGAACTTTGACACCAACAACGGAACAGCAAAATCAGGACTGCTAAAGACAGAGCCAGAATTTAGAGACAAGCTCGCTGAACTTCGTATGCAGCGAGATAAAGTCAACCGAAGTGTGAAACGGCTTGAGAATCTCAAAGGTGAAACGATCGCCCACTTGAAGTCGAAGGGAATTTCCTCCGGCGATGATTACTTGAAATCAAGCGATCCCGATGTGAAATATGCGGTGGTCAACTTAAAAGCTTGGGTCGCGGAAATCGACGCCATCAAAGGGCAGTTAGTTCACTACGACAATGCAATCACTGGCGTTGAAACGATGCTGGATAAAATCGAGCGACAGAGAATCAGTGACGAAGCGACGTTGAGCGACGAAGAATATCTCGAGCTGCAAACGATCATCGTTGACCTGGGCGAGCGGCTGCAGGTTGAGACTGACTTCATGGAAGACGAAGAGCTTGGCAAGCTGCTGGATCTAGAAATGACGGATTCGTCGGATTAAGAATTGCTTTGGCGGATCAACTTGAAACGACCTTCTGTGAACTGAACGAGTTCCGTTCAGGGTGCATGATCACAGGCTACGCGATTCCGCGTTGATTTTACGTTTGCGGTAATACTTCAGTCCCGTCAGAAAAAAGCAGGCGGCTGACGAAAGCCCAAACAGGATCATGGCGACTGGCGGGAGCAGGGCCATCAACACCGAGGTCGCGAACATCACCGCCGTCGGGATGTAGAAAGCTCCGGATAAGATTCCGGCTTTCATCAAGAAAGTCATGCCCGCGAGTGCTCCCAGCAGTGGCGCCAACTCCAATGGCTCCAGTCCGAGCGCTGCCTCCAGTGGAAATAGCAACGCGACACATAGCATGCTGCCAGCCCACACGTGAGCGATCTGGCGTTCGACAAACATGACGGGCCCCATCCTGCGGCGAACCACCCAAAACACGATCGCCCAAGCGCCTAAGCCGACCGTCCACATCAACCCATAAACGATGCGGCTTTCGATTCCCGACCAGGAAAGAACTTGGGTTGCAACGCTGGCCACCAACAAAACGAGGCTGTGCCACATCCAAAGCAGCCCCCAATTTTCAAGCACTGCCGCATGATGAGTCTCACGAAACACATTGCCAACGACTTGTTCCAAGCGACCGATGCGAGCTGAAACAGATTCGTTGCGCATAAACGAACTGATGTCTTCGGCCAGCGCCCCAGACGAGGCGTACCTCAAATCTTGAGGCTTCTGAAGGCAACGCATCGCAATCATTTCCAATTCGCGATTGGCATGTCGATTCAACGCTCTTGGCGAGATCGGGTCTTGCTCAATGACCATCATCATGGTTTCAACGGGCGACGACCCCATGAACGGCGGATGACCAGTCAGCATGTGGTACAAAATCGCGCCCAAGCTATAGACATCGCTGGTGACGCCGATTTGACTTCTCAGTCCAGCGGCCTGCTCCGGCGACATATAAGCCGGAGTTCCAAGTACCGCTCCAGAACGAGTCAGGCTTGGGTCACCGTGCTGCTGCTTCGCCAATCCGAAATCGGCGACAAACGCGTTGCCCTCACGATCAAGAAGAATGTTCGAGGGTTTCAGGTCACGATGAAGCACGCCTTGCTTGTGAGCGTGATGAATGGCCTGGCTAATTTGGCTCATGATCCTCGCGGCTTCCTCGGGAAGCAAAGGCCCACGAGCCAGCCGATCGGAAAGGGCTTGGCCTTCGATTAGCTCCATGCAGAAAAACGCGCGACCGTTGTGTTCGCCAACTTCCTTGATAGGAATGATATTCGGATGGTCAAGCTTGGCAGCCGCGGCTGCTTCTGAATCAAACCGTTCCCGCTCCGCGGCGGTTGCGAAGTCACCTTTCAAAATCATCTTGATCGCAACGGGTTGGTTTTCCGGCCCGCGAGCCCGATAAACAATTCCCATTCCACCGCGGCCAATTTCTTCCTCTAACGTGTACTCGCCGAATTCACATGGCAAATCAAAACGTGGAGCAATCGACGATGAGTGAGAGTCGGTTTGGCTGTTGCCCAGTTCTTTGCCGGCAACATTGGTGACGATCAAAGTTCCCCAGAGATCGCGCAGATCCGTTTCGAATTGAGGATAGGCGCGACAAGTGCTTTCCAAATCCAACGGCTCGCCGCGAGTTGCCTGGTCAGCCAATCGGCTGATCAAGTTGGCCAGTTCCTGTTCGGACGCGTCGAATTCTGCTGAGTCATGTTGTTTTACTGCGGCCACGACGATCCCTGTTATGTTCCCTGCTTGGATGGGCTTCTAGAGGAAGGAAGCTGAGCTGTCGCCCAATTTACAAGTCGCTTAATTCTTAAGTCGCTTAGTTGATGAAGTCGCTTAGTTGATGAAGTCGCCAGCTTGGGATTCGTCGGAGCGTCCGTCTTGCAAGACCTGTTTCAAGCGACGAATGGCACGCAAGTAACGCATGCTTGCCGCCGGTTCGGAAAGCTCGAGCAATTGGCCAATCTCTTGATTGGTTAGATGTTCATAATGCCTCATGACAATGATCTCGCAATCTTTTTCGTCCAGCAGCGATATCGAGTCCTCTACTTTGCGAGCCATTTCTTTCTGCAAAACCGCAGCGGCAGGCGTCAATTTTGGATCACCCAGCAATGAAGCCAATTGAATTGATGATTGATCGTAGCCGCGCGGAGCTACTAGCTGCTGCTCGCGATCAACGGATCGTTTTGCTGAAACACGATGCCGACGGTGGGCGTCGATAATCCGGTCTTTGGCAATTTGACGAAGCCACAAATGAAACGGCATCGCCGGATTCTCAAGGTAGCGTTGAAGGCGCCGATTGGCTTCAACCAAGACGTCTTGCACCACATCGCTGACATCGATTCGCTTTTGAATCTTTCGATCCAATCTCATTCGCACCAATTGCCGCAGCGAATTTCGATGGCGATCCATCAACTGGTTGATGGCAGATGCATCGCCGCCTTTGGCTTGCACAATGAGTTGTTCGGTTTGGGGTTGCTCGGGCCACATAGTGTAATTATCGCCAATATCTTGTTAGAAGGCCAATAGAGTTGCAGCAATTATTTCGTCCAAATAACGTATACGGCCTGAAAAGGTGAACGGATTCATTGTAACGGTAGAAACTGTGCGTCAAAGAGTCGCAGCCCCAAGGAAGCTTGGTATTTTTCGCGGTTACTGTCGCAATTCGCTGGGGCAATTCGCTGGGGCATCTCTGCGGACACTTTCCCAAGCTTTTGCAATTGCTAACTCTTCATCAGGCGGCTCAATGCTTTGACAAGCGTGTCGATTTGAACTTTGTTGTTGTACAAGTGGCAAGAAACTCTGGTGTGCCAGCAATCGTTAAAGTTGATAATCATGACTTCAATGCCAACTTGCTCCCACAATTGAAGTTGTAAGTTCCCCCAATCGCCGGCGGGCATCGGCACATGAGCCATCGAGCCATACCAACCTTGCTCGCGATCCGCCGAAGGGGAGGCCTTGTATAAGTCCAATAGCGATTGCTCGGCATAAGTCGCCAATTCGCGAGACCGCGCCCGAAATGACTCCAGCCCAATTCCCTTCATGAAATCGATCGCGACCGGAATACTCAAAAACCCACTCGGGTCACGTGACCCCATCCATGTGAATTCTTCATCCCAAGTTTCAGGAACGGCCGGCAGCAAGCGCCCCCAGCTTTTCATGATTGGTTGAACGTGCTCATGCCATTTCGGTCGAACGTAGAGAAAGCCCGTCCCCAATGTCGCGCACAGCCATTTGTGGCAACTGGCGGTGTAGAAGTCGCATCCGAGATCCGCAATGTCCAAGTCGATCTGGGCCGGCGCATGGGGGCCGTCAACGCAAACTGCAATTCCCCGACTGGCGAACTCAGCGCATATCTTTTTGATTGGCAGAATCAAGGCGGTGGCTGACGTGATGTGGCTGATAACGAGCAGCCGAGTCTTGTCAGTTACGCCAGCCAGCAACGAATCGATGACTTGTTGTTCCGATTCGATTTTGACGGGCAAATTGCAGGTGACTTTTTTCGCACCCAACTCGTCGCACTTTCTTTCCCAGATGCGGTGAACGGCTCCATATTCGTGATTGTTGATTAACACTTCGTCGCCAGCCGACAGTGGGAAACTTTTGGCAACGACATTCATTGCATACGTCGCGTTGTCAACAAAGACTAAATTGCCGACTTCGGTTCCAACGAAATTGGCCAAGCTCTCTCGCGCAGAAAGCAATAACTCTTCCATTTGCCGCAGGTAGAAATCCATCGGATTTTCATCGAGGCGGTCGATAAATCCACGTCGGGCGTAACGCACGCAGTTCGGAGGCGGAGAAAACGAACCGTGGTTGAGGTAAGTCGTATCTGGGCGAATCCTCCATTGCGTGACGAGATCTGACCAATCGTTTTCTTTTTTCGGATCGCGCTTTTTTATTGTTGGCATTGGAGACCTTGTCAGAATTTGTTTTCTCAGATTGTCTTGCTCAGATTCTTTTGCTCACATTCTACAACGTGAACTGCCAGGAAAAGAGCGGGCAAGGCGGGCATGCACGAGAACTGAAAAGCCTGCAACTCTCGCGGCGTAGCAGCGCGAACCGTCCGGCGGTTGACGCACCCGCACCGCGCGGCTGGCTCGCGCCACTCCGCTAACAACGACTTTGCAGTTCACCTAGACCGGCACGAAAAAACCCCGGTCGTAATTTGACCGGGGTTTCAGATGCTTTACATGAAGCCACGCTAAAACATGACTGATTTTTCTTGCCGTTACTTTTTTGCTCTATCGTCGCTTCCTAAACGGCGGCGCCTTCAAGTGAAACGCCTTTGACGGTTTTCACAATCTCAGCGGCAACTTTGTAAGGATCTGCGTTTGACGCTGGACGACGGTCTTCCAACCAGCCCTTCCAACCATTGGTTACCGTTCCGACAGGAATTCGGATGGAAGCTCCACGATCGGAAACACCATAGCTGAATTCGTCGATGCGTTGTGTCTCGTGGAATCCAGTCAGACGTTGATCGTTATCAGCACCGTAGACAGCAATGTGCTTGTCGACACGAGGGCCAAACGCTTGGCAAATTTGGTCGTAGACTTCTTTCTTGCCACATTCACGCAACGTCGTGTTGGAGAAGTTCGCGTGCATACCTGATCCGTTCCAATCGGTTTGGCCAAGCGGTTTTGGGTGGTAGTTGATGGCCAAGCCGTATTTCTCGCCGCATCGCTCCAACAAGTACCGAGCAATCCAAACTTGATCGCCGGCGGCTTTCGCTCCCTTGGCGAAAATCTGAAATTCCCATTGGCCTGCAGCGACTTCGGCGTTGATGCCTTCGACATTCAAACCAGCTTCGAGACACATATCCAAGTGCTCTTCAACCAAGTCACGGCAGTAGGCGTTCTTGGCTCCAACCGAACAGTAATACGGACCTTGAGGTGAAGGATATCCGCCGACTGGGAATCCCGGTGGAAGATTCGTTTCTGTGTCCCACAAGAAATACTCTTGCTCGAAACCAAACCAGAAATCGTTGTCGTCGTCTTCGATCGTCGCACGACCATTGCTCGCGTGCGGTGTTCCGTCCGAATTGAGAACTTCACACATCACCAAGTACGCACTCAAGCGACCTGGATCTTCAACGATAGCGACTGGCTTCAGCAAGCAATCCGATGAATTGCCGGCAGCCTGCTCTGTCGAGCTTCCATCGAAGCACCACTCAGGGCATTGCTCAAGGCTTCCGTCAAAATCGCTGACGATTTTTGTTTTGCTTCGCAGGCTTTGAGTCGGCTTGTAGCCATCGAGCCAAAGGTATTCCAGCTTTGTCTTACTCATCTTCCAATACTCCGTGTCTTGCTAGTTTTTCTTGCCAAACGACTAAATTCTGCCTGCGGGCCAAGGGGGCTATAAGGCGACAATTGCAGATTCGACCGAAAACACGACGGGCAGATTCCTTGCAGTAAAGCAATCTATTGCCGCCTCAAGGTCAGGTTATCTAACATTGCGGTTTCGGTCGTGAATCAATCGTAACACGGTGTTGCTCAATTTATAGGCCTTACTTGACGACATTCTGGAAAAACAAACTCACGAGCTGGTTGTCTTTTCCGGCGATTTTGCCAGTAGCAGAAGCACCTGCTGCTGGCTTTTCGGGCAGGCTGAAATTGATCTAAAGAGCTGAGGTCTTGAGAACTCCGAAATCGCTCGCTTGGGGGTGAAAAGTTTCCGCAATTAAAACGAAACGTTTGGGCGCGTCAGTTGCTTTTAGCCGTTGGCTTCGTGATTTCGAGAGGGACGAAGATTTTCGCGATGCAAGAACTGGCGCGAAGACAAGAACTTGGGATAAATGTTGGCTGAATTCTGTTTGCTGAATTTCAATCGCTCGTTAGCAAACGTTGATTGAAGCCGACTCGCCAACAAGCCGTCCCTCCCGGAGCCTGATTTGCATTGCTATCATCTTTCCTGAGGCGGCCACGGCGAGCAAGGACTTGACCTGCTAAGAATCGGCAGTGTCGCTTTGTGGTTCTTGGTAAGCCGCATTTCAATTTGGCTGCTCCACCTCTCAGACATTTGTTCTTTTTCAAGCCGATCGAGTCGGGAGACTTCTCTTGTCCTCAAACAATCCAATGACCCCTAAAGAAGTGCTTGCTCAGTGCCGCGCGAACGATATTCGTGCAGTCGATCTAAGGTTCATGGACTTCGTCGGCGCCTGGGCCCATACGACGATTCCGACTTCAGTGTTGGACGAAGCCTGTTTCGAAAACGGATTTGGATTTGATGGTTCAAGCATTCGCGGTTGGCAAGAGGTCGACGAAAGCGACATGCTTTTGATGCCGCAGCCCGGTTTGACATTCGTCGATCCGTTCACGAAATTGCCGACTCTCAATATCATCTGCAACATTGCCGATCCAATCACGCATGAAAATTACAGTCGTGATCCAAGATTCGTCGCTCGTAAAGCGGCGACGTATTTGGAGCGAACTGGAATTGCCGACACGGCCTACTTCGGTCCAGAAGCTGAATTTTTCATTTTTGACGATGTCCGTTTTGATCAGCGCCCCGAGGCGGCATATTTTCATGTAGACAGTTCGGAGGCTCAATGGAACCGAGGACGCGAGGAGTCACCAAACCTGGGACATAAGGCACGACAGCAAGAAGGCTACCTTCGCTGCCCGCCGATCGATCAGATGATGGACATCCGAAACGAGATGATGCAAACGATGATCGATGCTGGCTTGGAAGTTGAGTGCCAACATCATGAAGTTGCTTCGGCTGGCCAATCGGAGATAGACCTGAAGTACGACTCGTTAGTCGCGATGGCAGATAAAATGATGATGTTTAAGTACATCGTTAAAAATGTCGCTTATCGAAACAACAAGACTGCGACCTTTATGCCAAAACCCATTTTCGGCGACGCCGGCTCTGGCATGCACACTCACCTGTCTCTGTGGAAAGAAGGCAAACCACTTTTCGCTGGCGACGGATATGCGGGACTCAGCCAAATGGCGATGTTCGCGATGGGTGGCATTCTCAAACACGCGCCGGCGCTGTTGGGCCTAACTAATCCGACGACCAATAGTTACAAGCGACTGGTGCCTGGGTACGAAGCACCCGTGAATCTGGCTTACTCACAGCGAAATCGATCGGCGGCGTGTCGAATTCCAATGTACAGCAATGCCCCGAAAACGAAACGCATTGAATTTCGCTGTCCGGATGCGAGCTGCAACCCTTATCTCGCATTTGCTGCGATTCTGATGGCGGCCATCGACGGTATTGAAAACAAGATCGATCCGGGCTCCCCGCTCGACAAAGACATTTACGACTTGCCGCCAGAAGAATTGAAAAATGTCGCCAAGACGCCGAGGTCTTTGGGCGAAGCCCTCAACGCACTCGAATCCGATCACGAATTCTTACTTCGCGGTGACGTGTTCACCAAAGACGTGATTGAGACGTGGATTGCCTACAAACGTACCAACGACGTTGAAGCGTTGAGACTGCGACCTCATCCTTATGAATTCTGCATGTACTACGACATGTAATTCGTTGCGCATGACAAGCTCAAAACTCAAAACGCGCGACAGCATGGCAGCAAGGCGAGTTATCCGAACGAAGGATTGTGAGAATCGGCAGCCGTTTGAACCGCTGCAGATGGCAACTCGTTGGGTCGGCCTGAATTTGAGCGACCAGTGCCACCGAAAAACACCGAAACGGAATCGAACTTACGGCAAAGGTATGCCAATGCGTAACAGAAGAAGCCCAGAAAGATTAAGAACGAATTGTTGTTCGAATCTTCTTTCCAAATGTGGCTATCGTGTGGCCGTTCAGGGTTGAAATAAACCGGAACCGACCTTCCAGATTGATAGACAGTCGCTAGGCGTTGCGGCTGATTCGTTTTCGTGGTTTCTGAATCCGCACATCCGAAAAACAATTGGCCGTTCACTTCGTATCGATAAGTGACTCGCGTATAGCTCATCGCCCCTTCGGTGTTGGCATCCAACTGATGACGGTTGATCGGCTTTGAAAAATCGACCGCAGGTGTGACTGAGGAGCCCATGACGCGGCCTTGGGTCGCGACATAATCGCTGGTCAAAATCGAGTAGGCGTACGAGAAGATTGCCAGCGAAAGGGCGGCTACCCCAATCAATTCCAACATCCGATCTGGTTTTTCTTCCGTGCCCATGCTTCCTCCGAGTGGAGAATCTTTAATGAGCGAAGTGTTTCTCACCTTCCGGGATCAGCTGGCTTCGCTCGCAAGAGTTTCAATGCGCTGGGCCGTCAAACCAAGCACTATCGAATTTGTCGGCCAAATTCATAAGACAATTCCATCATGTTTGAAGAGATCTTTAAATTTGCCAAACAACACTAGCGCAGAACACTGGCAGCAAAGAATGCCAGCAGTCCAAAATACTGATAGCAGCCCACATCAAACGACATTCTCGTTTTCTTAAGTCCACAAAAAAGCGATCGCCCCGAAGTTAGATCCAGGGCAATCGCGGCTCACAGGTGGTCAAAGTCTTGATAACTGAAGGTTGTCAAACCGGCTGAATATTCTCAAACGACTGTTCCCTCTCAAACGGTTGTGTCTTCTCCAAAAGTCGATGACATGGGAACTGTTGATGTACCACTCGTTGAAACGCTTGGGAACACAGGTTGCTCTTGAACATCGGACTGTTGTGATTCGCCCAAGTTTGATTCGCCTTGCCCGGTTTCCTGAATTGATTCCGTTGGCGTCTCAGAAGGCGATTCAGTTTGGCTTGCATCTGTAGTGACTGCTTCCCCTTTACCGCCACTGATACCGAACATGCGAGCCGCAACGTAGGCGGCCAAAAATGCGAACGCGGAAAAGAGCGATCCCATTTTCGCTGCACCTTGAGTCAATGGATCGGTGAACGCTTGCCCTGAAACGAACAGAGCAACGGTCAACCCGATTCCAGCGATCAAACTGGCAACGATCAAGTGCCGCCAGTTCATGCCGTCAGGTAGCTTGCAGCCCATCAAAGAGGCGAGGCCCGAGAACAGCGAGATGCCCAGACACTTCCCAACGATCAATGCTGACAGCAGAATCCAAGTCAAGCCGCTGATACCAGAGAATGAAACGCCGGCGTTAGCGAACGCAAAGAAAAACAAACCGAAGTCGACAAACATTTTCATATCGTGCTCAAACTTCTCCAGCGGAGAATTTCCATGGGCGTGATCGTGGGAGCCGTCTGAATTCTCAGGCGTGTTGACGAATAGCCCGTGGTCACGCTTAGGAGCGGGCAAGAACGGCACGATGAACACAAGTGTCAGGGCAGGGTGAAGGTGAGCACTATAAAGCCCCCACCAACAGAACGCACCACCGATGGCCACATAAGGCAACCACGATTGAATATTGAATTTTCGCAAAGCGAAAGCTGAAATCATGCCCGGAATAATCCAGAGAGCGTTCAACCATTGAGTTGGGTGGCTTGGGTCTGGGTAAGCGATAGCGATAATGCCCAGGCCAATCGCGTCATCAGCAACGGCTAACAGTAGCAGAAAGGTAATCGCCGGATGACCAGCACCGAAAATACAGCGGGCTGCCAACCAGGCAAGTGCGATGTCGGTGGCGGTTGGAATACCCCAACCGTTGGCCCAAGCAGGCTCGCCCATCATCCAGTTTAGAAAGAGAAAGGTCGCGACGGGTCCAATGACGCCGCCGATGGTTCCCATCAAAGGATTGATGGCTTTGGATACAGGGTTAAGCGAACCACCAGGCAGGCAGGCTTCGGTGATTTCTTTCGCCGCAATGCCAAAGAAGAACACCATGAACAATTCATTCACCAAGAAATGCATGCTGAAGAAATGAGTCCAGCTCGAATGGCTTTCATGACCATCGGTACTAACGAGATGTTGGTCTGCGTGCGTTTCACTATGCTCGCCATGGCTATGGCTGGCGTGCTTTGAATCAGAATGTGTACGTTCCGCTGCGGTATTTTCTCCGCCGCCATGAACGCCGTGGCTGGAATCAGCAAGAGCGTGACTGGATGTGGCGCCATGGCCAGCGTCAGCATGACCGCCGAAGTCAGCGTGATCGCCGGCGTCAGCGTGATGCCCACTGTCATGACCTTCATCGTGACTGACGAAATAGTCCATGACGGAGCCATGAACGAGATCGTGATAGGTGTCGGGAGCGATGTTGGCAAACCCAAGTGCAACGACAACTCCCAGCATCAACGGGATTGAAAATTCTTGGAGAAAACTAATTGCGGCTTTAGGTTTGCTTTTTTTCATTGGAATTCCATTGCAGACAGGCGTTGCCGAGTTTTTTCACGTTGGCTTGTTCAGCCGTTGGGAAAACGAAAAAGCGTAGCCATTTCTGTCAAGTATCAAGGTTTACTGAATCGTTATGGTTAATAGAATCGAAAGAGTTTTCCAAACCTTGATCGAACCCGGCTCTTTTTTCTCAACCGGGAACGAACGACTAGTCGACCTTGACGATTGATCTGATATTGATGAATGGAACCTTGAACCGCTTCAAGCGAATCGTGATAAAAATCGGTTCGTCATTACTGACGAGTCCTTCGTCCAGCCCGAATCTCGATTTGAAACCCAAATTGAATCAACAATGGCTGGTCAGTCTGGCCGAAGATCTGGCGGAGCTATCAGCTTCGGGAACTGAGCTGTTGATCGTCTCCTCCGGTGCTATTGCACTTGGCCGAATCCGATTGGACCAGTCGAATTTGAGCGTTCCGCACCGACAAATTTCGTCATCTTCCAACTTGAGCCTGAGCGAAAGCCAGGCGGCGGCTGCCATTGGCCAGATTTCACTCAGCCGCGCCTACGACCAGTTGTTGGGCGAACACGGAATTCGCACCGCCCAAGTACTATTGACGATCGGTGATACCGAAACGCGCGAACGATACCTGAACGCTCGTGCTACCATCGGTACGCTGTTGGAATGGAAAGTCATTCCAATCATCAACGAAAATGACACGGTCGCCACCTCCGAAATTCGCTACGGGGACAACGATCGTTTAGCCGCCCGCGTTGCGTCCATGGTGGAAGCCGACCTGCTGATCCTACTTTCGGATGTTGAAGGCCTTTATTCGCACCCGCCTGACCAAAATCCTGATGCCGAACTGCTGACAGAAGTTCCAGTGATTGACGCGAACATCATGGCCATGGCCGGCGATGCAGCTTCGATTCATTCCCGTGGTGGAATGAAAACAAAAATTGAAGCCGCCCGAATCGCAACCGACGCAGGCGCGACGATGGTGATCGCTTCCGGCAAACATTCACGAGCAATCAAACGAATCAATGACGGGGGCCCAGGAACTTGGTTTTCTCCAAATCCGAATTCACTTAACGCGAAGAAGAAATGGATCGCCGGAGGCCTTAACACTCCCGGTGAGATCCGCATTGACCAAGGAGCTCTATCGGCGCTGGTCTCCGGAAAAAGCCTGTTGCCTGCCGGCGTTACGTCTGTCACGGGCAAATTTTCCCGCGGCGACACCGTGCTGATTCGGAGCGTCGACGGTAAAGTTGTCGGACGCGGCCTGATCGAATGTGATCATGTCGATGCCCAACAAATGATTGGGCTAAAAAGTCAAGACATCATCCAACGGCTTGGCCCAAACATCCGAACTGAGCTGATCCATCGCGACAATCTTGCACTGGAACAAACGAGCGACCTGTCATGAAACACAAATCACCAGACAATTCGGAGCAAGAAAATCTAGATCTGCAGGCAACGATGAGCGAGATGGGCCGGCGTGCGAGATCGGCAGCCAGAACAATGGCGATTGCTTCCCCTAAGACGAAACGAGCTGCCTTGGAATCCGCAGCGGACATGCTCCACTCAAGGCGAGATGAAATCCTCGCTGCCAACGCGGAGGACGTCGCTGCAGGAGAATTGAACGAACTTGCTCCAGCGATGCTTGATCGGTTGCGGCTTGATGTGAATCGCTTGGAATCGATCCAAACAGGGCTGATTCAAATTGCCGAACTTCCTGATCCGGTTGGCGAAGTCATCGCGAATTTGGATCGGCCCAACGGTTTAAAAATTGAACGGGTTCGAACACCACTTGGCGTAATCGGTGTGATCTTCGAAAGTCGTCCCAACGTGACGGCTGATGCGGGAGCACTGTGTTTGAAGGCCGGCAACGCAACGATCTTGCGGGGCGGTAGCGACTCGATTCGATCGTCCATGGCAATTCACCAATGCTTAGTGGATGGGCTGAAGGCCGCAGGCTTGCCAGCGGCGGCGATTCAGCTTGTTCAGACCACCGACCGAACGGCCGTCGGCGCGATGTTGGCTGGACTCGAAGGCAATATTGATGTCATCGTGCCCAGAGGCGGCAAGGGTTTGGTGGCTCGCGTGCAAGCTGAATCACGTGTCCCAGTGTTCGCGCATCTGGAAGGAATCTGCCACGTCTACGTCGATGGTTCGGCAGATTTGGAAATGGCGAAGTCGATTGTCTTGAATGCGAAGATGCGACGTACAGGAATCTGCGGAGCCGCTGAAACACTGCTGGTAGATTCAGCCTGTGCCGAAACCCATTTGAAGCCGTTGCTCGACGCTTTGCGAGAAGCTGGCTGTGAGTTGCGAGGCGATGCTTTGACCGTGTCCAAATACCCGTCGTGCAAAAAAGCGACTGCAGAAGATTGGGCAACGGAATACTTGGACGCGATCATCTCGGTGAAGATTGTGGATCAAGTCGATGGTGCGATCGCCCATATCGCGGACTACTCATCGCACCACACGGAAGCAATTGTGGCAGAGGATTCGGCGGTCGCGGAAAAGTTCATGCGAGAAATTGATTCAGCAATTCTTCTGCACAATGCTTCAACTCAGTTTGCCGACGGCGGTGAATTTGGAATGGGAGCCGAAATCGGAATTGCCACAGGAAAGATGCACGCCCGCGGCCCAGTCGGAGTCGAACAACTTACAAGCTTTAATTACCGAGTCCGCGGGAACGGCCAGGTTCGCAAACCTTAGTACCTTAGTTCGCAAAAAACGAATATTGACGCCACGATTCGGAGAACTGCAAAGTCGCTGTTAGCGGAGTGACGCAAGCTACCCGGTGCTTCAACAGCCGGACGGCTCGCGCCGGCTCGCGCCGTTCCGCTACGAGAGAAGGTGGCTCCGTAGTTTTCGAGGTCACCACGTTCGGGCCTTCTAGTGAAAGCCTTTCGACAAGGCAATCTATCCTGAAATTGACGAGCGATTCGTTGGTGCGGAAATTTCATGGCCGAGCGATCGCAATTTTGACTTCATACTCAAGCTTCCAATTTTTTCGAATGGAAGCAATCTGCGAACCGTTATCATGCACTCACAAAGTCGTTGTGCTCTAACCGAGGTTTTGCATGTCCAAATTCTCTCCAGCTTTTTCATTGCCTTCATTAAGCCTTCTAAACCTTTCGCCGCACGCTATTTTTTGGATCGCGGCAATCCAGTTTTGTATTCCTACCACGGCTTGCGGAAACGACCGAATCAAGCAAGCCATTATTCGATTCGAAAAACGCATGGAAGAAGAGCGTGCAAAAGTGATGGTTGCTTTCGAAAAAGAAATGAAAGTCGCCGATCGGAAGCAGAGCGACCGCGAACAAAAATGGTTGCGTGAAGCCCGAACAGCGTGGATGAATCGCGAGTTGATGATCACTGAACGCGGTGGCGTTCGGTTCTATTCGGGAGCGACAGAGACATTCGAAGCAAATGACTTCAAACTCGATGGAGACTTTTTACGTACCAAGCATATTTTGAAAGCTGACAACGGCACCGCTTCAATTTCCCTTTCCAAACCCGCACGCTCAATTTACTTCCGAGGCATCATCGAATCGAAGAACAATTTCCATGTTCTTCTGAATCACGCTGGGCCAGACCGTACGAAAGACGTGTGTATCGTATTTGGTGGCTGGAACAATTCTCGTAGCGAAATTCAATACAACGAGGAAACGTTGGCCCGAATGCCAGTGGGAATGCCTCGCCGATGGCTGTGTGAAGTTTACTGCGAGGCTGGCGTGATTAAGGTTTTTGCAAATGAAAAGGCTGTGATGACGGCCAAGATCCATCCTGATTTCGTTATCAATTCGATGTCCGTCCTGGTTGACTACGAATCGCAAACTCAAGTGGTTT
>CAZPTT010000085.1:0-27761 GCA_964589435.1 uncultured Pirellulaceae bacterium | reverse complement strand
AGCTCGCGTCTATAAGCAAAACCAATTGATGGCTGGCTGGGCCATAATCAGGTTGCTTTATAGCTCCAAAGTGCGGACGTTTCGCCCGTAGCTGGGGAATGAATGGGCTCAATTCGTCCGTGTCAAATTCTCAATATGCCATCTTTCTTTTTAACCTTTTGGTAGCTCCGTCGTCTTACTGGCGGGGTTTAAAAGTCTCTGGCTCAATGTCTTCGGTTCCCGATCACTTGTATTTCAACTTCGAACAATTCGCGGACAACGTTTTTCGCTTTGCACTTAGCCTAACGGGCGATCGGCACTGGGCCGAGGATCTGACGCAAGATTGCTTTTTGAAAGCCCACCGAAATAGAAATCAACTGAAGGATCAAAATTCAGCCAAGGCATGGCTCTTTCAAATTACGGCGAATCTTTGGAAAGACGAACTGAAGAGAAAGCAAATTCCTGTCAACGATTCCAAAGGTGTCGAACTCCCATGCAAGCAAGCGCCACCAATTGATCGGCAAGTAGAACAAGAGAATTTTCAGCGGATTGTTGACTTGATGCAAGACCTGCCAAGCCAGCAAAGAACGGTTTTGTTTTTGAGTGCCGTTGAGCAGTTTTCAAATTCTGAAATCGCCAACTTGCTGGGCAAGACAGAGAACACAATCAAAGCCAACCTGAGTATCGCCCGCAAAAAGATGCGAGAGAAAATCATAGCGGCTGGGATCGTCAAATCCGAAGTGGCCGGTCAAGAACTACCCAACCGAAAATGAATCAACCAACTGAAAATGCATGAACCATCTATGCGAAAATCTCGAAAGCTACCTCGATGGCTCATTGGACATCGAACAGCGGGCGGATTTCGACTTACATGTTGAATCGTGCAATTCTTGCTCCGCACAAATTGAAGCTGACGCCAGCCTAGACAATCTGCTGATGGAAGCCTGGAGTCAAATCGAACGGCCCAGGCGCAACTCCACCAGTACGCCTGCAATTGAGTCTGTCGAAAGCGCACGCAATTCTCACCTTCGGAACGTCGAGCCGGTTAGCCCAAACAAGAATGCTTTGATCATCCTAGCTGCGTCGCTCGCAGGAATCGTACTTGGAAGCCTAAGCTCTCTTGGCTTATCACTTTCCAACAATTCGAAAACGGAAATCGTGGAATCGAATCAACCGGATACCGGACAAGGCTTGCAAGATTCAGCGAATCGAAAATTGAAAGCACGAATTCAATCGAATGTTGATGAGTCTCACCGACCGGGTGTCGTGGTAAGTGTTGGTGCTGCCAATTCGTCAACCATTCTAGTAACACCAACAGATCAAAATTCGAACTTTACGATCGTCAACGTGTACCCCGTATTCAAACCGGCAAATAGTGTTTCCTACCTTAATAAGGAGCAGAATAATGATCAGGAGTTTTAGCATGACAGCTTTCGCGAAAGCCGTGTGTCTTAGCTTAGGTGTTGTATTCCTCGCAAGTGTTTTCACAACGAGCTTGATCGCTCAAGACAAAGAGAATGCAGTTCCCACGTCTCCGTCTCAACCTGATGATGCGGCGAACATGATGAAGATGATGGCGGCAATGAAAGGCAACAAATCCAATAGCGATCGGCCTCGTGTGGTTGCATTTCAACTTCAGCATGCTGATTTGGAAATGACAATGAATGTGATAAGTACATTAATGGCTGACGAACCGCATTTCCGAGCGGAGATCCATGCGGTAAATAATTCGATCCTGGCGGTCGCTACACCAGACACGATCGAAAAAATCAGGGAACTCATTGCCGAGTTGGACAAAGCAAACGTTCACAACGATTCATCAGAACTCAAGGTCGTCTTCTTTTACTTGAAGTTTGCGAAAGCGGCCGAAGTCGCTGAAACAGTTACCGATTTAATGGGTGAAATGTCGGGCAAAAGCTGGGTTTCATCCGATTCAAAATTCAATGCTATTATTGTCCGAGCCAATCAAGCTGATATCGACGAGATAGCTCAGTTGATTGAAAAGCTTGATCGATCGATGGATCAGCCGCTTGCTCCCGCCAAATCATTGGCAAAAAATTGTGTGATAAAGGTAACATGGCTGGTGGAAGGCGAAAGCGTCGACGATGACGAAACCAAATTACTGAGAGAACCCAGCAAGAGTCTCGCACAACTGGTGAAAGGCTTGCAGGGAAATGGGACGTTGAAAAACGCAAAGGCATTGACCGAACTTGGAACGTCCACCCAGGTGGTCACAGGCATTCAACAAAAGAGTGAATTTATCAATTCGAGTCAGCGATCCTTGGGCGGCACAACTCAATCGCTGCATATCGAAGGCTATGTTACCGGGCAACCAGGCAGTTCCTATGAACTGAAACTTTCGCTGGACTTAACAGTGGGCGAGCATGATCTCGATGTTCACACGACGATCTCGTTGCCGAAAAATCACCCGGTCGCATTTTCCGTCTCCGATATTGGCAACTATCGCTCCGTCGCTGTTGTCGAAATCCTCGATTCGTTTTGAACCTTTCGATTGGTTGCGTTGACAATGCCATCCGACAGGCAATATCATTTCGTATCCGCAACATGCGTTTACGCGAAATGCGATGGAGTTCGCTTCACCATTTTGCCGCGCCCAAGTGTGCCGACAAATTTTCCGTCGCGCACTTGAACTTGACCGCGAACCGTCACGATTTCACACCGCCCTGAAATTTCCCAACCTTCAAACGCGCTGTAATCCACATTCATTTCCTGTGTTGCAGCAGAAATTTGGCCACGGAACTCCGGGTCAAAAATGACGATGTCCGCATCGCTACCTAGTTGAATCGTTCCTTTGCGAGGATACATATCGAACAGTTTAGCCGCCTGCGTGCTTCCAGCATTCACTAGCGTATGCAAATCAATTTTTCCCGGCACGACTCCGTGGGTGTAAAGCAAATGGATTCTGTCTTCGACCGAAGGAATGCCATTGGGGATCTTTGTGAAGTCGTCTATGCCCATCTTCTTTTGCTCACAATCAAATGGTGCGTGGTCTGTGCCGACAGTGCTGATCAAACCCGATCGAATGCCGTTCCAAAGAATGGATTGATTTCGAATATCACGAATGGGTGGCGACATGACATATTTCGCACCTTCAAAGTCTGGCTTCTCTGCGTACGTTTTATCCAAGACCAAATAGGAAACGACAGTTTCAATCCATGCATTCACGCCTCGGTACTTAGCGTCCTGAGCCGCTTTCACCGCACCGTCGCAGGATGTGTGAACAACGTAAACATGAGCGCCCGTCAGTTCAGCAAACGTCATCAGGTGATGGACGCCTTCGGTCTCGACGATTTCTGGACGGGATGGCTCGTGAAATTCTGGGCCGGTCTTACCTGCCTTTAAAAGACCTGACTGAAGCTGGCTGACGACGGAAGCATTCTCACAGTGAGCGGTGACGATCACTCCCAGTTCTTTGGCGAGTTTCAAGGTGCTGTAAAGTTCCGAATCGTTAATTCCAAAAGCCCCTTCGTAAGCGAGAAAGACCTTAAACGAAGAAATGCCACGACTGACAATCTCCCGCAGCTCTTTTTCCGCCTCCTTATCGAACTTGGTGACGCCCATGTGAAACGAGTAGTCGACTGCCGAATTGACCGCCTTGGACTGCCACAGTTCAAAGGCTTCGATCGGTGAATCTTCGCGGCTTGGGCAACACATCTCAATCAATGTCGTCGTGCCGCCTACCAACGCGGCTCTGCTCGCCGTTTCGTAATCATCTTTTGCATACGTTCCCATGAACGGCAAATAAATGTGAACATGCGGATCGATAAACCCTGGAAACACCAATTTGCCAGTCGCATCGATGACTTCAGTTTCTGCAGGGCATTCAAGATTCGTGCCGATCGCCGCAATCGTTTCACCTTCGCACAAAATATCTGCGACATAGTCATCCGTGGAAGTGACAATTCGACCGTTCTTGACTAGCAACGACATACAATTCTCCTGAAACTTTCTGCGTAAAATCTAGACGAATTTAACAGCAGACTAAATCTATTCCTGTAAGGCACCGAAACCAATGTAGCAAGAATTGAAGTCTTTGGTTTCTTCGTGACTTTCGCTTAAAACTAGCAACAGCTCGGGCCTGAGCATTCCCAAACAATCGCGTCACATTGCTCAACGAGTCCCTCCGATAGCAGCGCCAATCCTCGCCACTTTCGGATTCGCAGATCTGGAGTTTCAATCCGGCCTTCATCAAATACAATACGGACACCTGATCTCGCTAAAATCAGTGCGCGAGTCATCGTTCCAGCTTGAAAGTCCATAATGCCTGAGTTCTCGAAACGTTCAATCAACCTGCCTTCGTCTCCGATTCGCAAGCTCGTCCCCTTCGCCGAAGCTGCCAAAAAACGTGGCACCCGCGTCTTCCATCTCAACATTGGTCAACCAGATATCCAGACGCCTCCGGAGTTTATGCAAGCGATCATCGACGCAGATTTGAAAGTCGTCGAGTACAGTCATTCTGCCGGTATTGAACCGCTTCGGCAACAGATTGCGGACTACTATCGTCGGTTGAATCACACAATCGACACCGACCAAGTGCTTGTGACAACGGGTGCATCGGAAGCGCTAAATTTTGTCTTTACCGCGATCATGGACCCGGGTGATGAAGTCGTCGTTCCCGAACCTTTCTATGCCAACTACCTGTCGTTTTCGCTAGCCAACGACGGCGTTGTTGTGCCGGTTCCGACATCCATCGACGACGATTTTGCTCTTCCGTCAATGGAGTCGCTAGAGGAGAAAATCACGCCTAACACGAGGGCAATCTTGATCTGCAATCCAGGCAATCCGACGGGCGTGCTCTACCCGAAAGAAGCGCTCGAACAATTGGCCAAGATCGTTAAGAAGCACGATTTATTCCTGATCGCAGATGAGGTCTATCGCGAATTCAACTACGACGACGAACCCCATTTTTCGACTTTGGGCTTGAAAGAGATTGAGCAAAATGTGGTCGTGGTTGACTCAATCTCGAAGCGATTTTCGGCTTGTGGTGCTCGGATCGGCTGCATTGTTTCCAAGAACGAAAAACTGATGGGCTTGATCCTTAAGATGGCTCAGGCTCGGCTGTCACCGCCGACCTTTGGGCAAATTGGTGCGGCTGCGGTTTACCAATTGCCCAACTCCTATTACGAGGGTGTCGTTGCTGAGTACTCGAAACGCCGCGATATCTTGAAAGCCGCTTTGGATGAGATTGATGGCGTGCTGTGCCCACAAGTCAACGGTGCGTTTTACGCGATGGTTCGCTTACCAGTGGCCGACTCAGAGTATTTTTGTCGCTGGATGTTAGAAGAATTTCCCCATGAAGGCGCACCCGTAATGATGGCTCCTGGAGACGGGTTCTACGCGACTCCGGGACGAGGCAAAGACGAAGTTCGAATCGCTTACGTGCTCAACTGCGACGACTTGAAAGCCGCGATGAACTGTTTAGCGGCTGGCCTCAAAGCGTACAATCAGCGGAACTAAGATTCGTTGAGCCTGCCAAATTAAATGCGCTGCAAAAACGTAGCGAGAATGGCTCTTATCCCAAAAAGCGTATACGACGGTCGTAGGTGTTGAGGCGAAATCATACGACTGCCGTTTTACTTGTCCGCTTGCTCGCCGTCTTTTTTGTCCTTTTCAGCTTTCTCTCTTGCTTCCCGAGCTTCTTTTTCGGTCTTTGATTCTTTGATGACATCTTCTTCGTCTTTAGTAAATCCTTTGACCATCGCGGAATCTTGATCCGGCGTCATCTGCTTTGGCCGCTCGCCCATCGTCCGCTGCTTCTTGGAGAGGCGTTGCTGGCGATCCAACTCTCGGTCTTTACCGGTCGCCATCATCATGTCCTCAAGATCCTCCGATGTTGGAAGCTCATCCGGTTCATTCTGCGAGGCGCGATAATCAACCAGATCTTGCAATGGAAAATCTTCAGGCCAATCTCGATTGGTGATCGAAAGCATCTCCTTGAATTCCTCCATTGAGTCAGCCAGCCGATCCGCCATCGGACCGTTCTCCAAATCAGGATACAGCTCGAGAACGTCATGCCATTTTGAAAAGGCATCCAAGTAAAGCGAAATTGCACCACGTTTGGTAATCGTGACTTCCTTCGTTCGGTAATCGCGATCGAACTCGTCATCGTAAATTGATCGTCGTTGCATCTCTTGAGCGTCGAACAATGCCTGACGAGCCCGAACCGTAAGATCTTGCGACTCCGCTCCAGTTCGTGCTTTCCAAAAAATGTAGTTAATCGTTCCCGAATCTTTGTCAATCGTTTTCATTTGTTGCATCACGCGATTAATGTCTTGCGCGATCCGCTTCGCCTTCAACTGATCGTTCGGCTTGGCCTGCTGAGCGACCTGCAGATCCATGTTCCCGTCCATGAAAGTCAAAGCATCATTGACGCGGCGAGCGATCCGAGACTGTTCGTCGTTTCGCTGATCGACCGGCAGTTTCCAAATCGCAATTTCTTCCGCCGGAATCTGAGCTCTCGCTTGCAAGTCATCAACCAACTCGGTTCGAATCCCCGGAGCAAGCTCGTCGAGATCCGCTCGCAGTTTTTCCAGTTTCTTCTCTTTGTCCGCCATTCCCTCAAGCGTGATCGTGATTCCGAGCGTGTTGGAAATCTCTTCTTCGCCGTACTCCAACCATTCATCGTTCGACGTCTCCCAAATGTCCTGAATGACTTCGTCGGTACGATATTCAGTTTGAAGAGACATCGCTTGGTTTCGCAACTGAGCCGGTCTCTTCATGTAAAACATCATGTCGCTAATTCGTTGCGGATGGCTCTGTTCTACGACGAGTGTTCGGGAGTAGTCATACCAGTGGTAGGCCATCTTCCAACTGTCCGGGCCGTAACTTCGAGTGTCATACTTCTCCGGCAAAATGTAGTCAGACATTTCCGTGTGAAACTCATTGTCTTGCCGAAACATCCGGCGGAAAGAAGCCTTCTCGTCCGACTTCCCCATCTTGTTTCCGGTAAAGAAACCAAGGTTGTCGGTCATGCGGTGGTCGGTTTTGTTGTAGGGAACGCCTTCTTTGAGGAAACCGATTCCTTTTTTTACCCAATGGTAACGATACTCGTAATCGTCGAACTCCATCGAAACGTTGTAAGCTAAATTGTGCGCTTGAAACTCCCAAACCTTGACGAAGTTCGGTTGGATCTTGGTCAGCGCTCTCAACGTTGAATTGAGTTTGTCGTAGCGTTCTTTCTTCTTATGATCCATCGCCTGCATCCACAGCATATTGACCGCGACGCCACGCAGTCCGAGTGAAGCCAACTTCATGGTCTCGCTGGCAGGATCAATTTCGCCAAGTTTGGCTTGAGACAGGCTGTGCTGTTCGCGCAAGCGCGACAACTGGCCGCCACTGTCTTCAATATTTCCATCTTCGTTCCGGGTTTCCGGACGCGAAACCAACGACAGCGGAATGAGCAACGCACCAATGAGTGCGATGTAAATGATCTTACGTACGAATGGGCTAGTCTTGCTCATTTGGCGATTTCCCTCGTCTTGAGTGCAAAATATCCGAGTACCGAAAGGCCCAGACAAAATGCAAAAGTAATTGCGACCGCAACCAAGACTCGCTGGTTGTCGATCGCATATCCATAAGTAAGAAAGTCAGAAAAATTCAGAACCGAAAAGTTAGGAGCCAGATAGGTCATGCCCCCGAGAAAATTCGTAATCAACAAATCGGTTTGTTTCATCAACGTCGTCATGATTCCTGTTTCGAGTTCGGTCACCATGTTCTGTTGAGTGATCACGCGAATCGCGGATTCGATTGGACCACCACCGGCCACATCGGCTTCCATCATCGTTCGAATGAAGGTGGTGAAGAAACCAATGATGATCATGACGACCGTGCCAAGCATCGTGACAGGAGCACTCAAGAAGGTACTAAATGCAACGCCCATCGAAATGATGATCATCATCTGGCACCAAATTCCCAAGTAGCCTTTGAGGAAGTTCCCCCAATAGACCTGATCACCTTCTCGGAAATAAACGTCTGCTCTGGCCACTCCGATGTATTGACTAAGATCACGACAGGAAAGGTTCAACTTCAGCTTGCCGTTTTTGGCGTAGTCATCAAAAATGTCGTACTCGCCTTTGCTGACCAATTTACCATCGGGAGTCATCAGTTTCCCGATCAGCTTTCGCGGGATCGGCAATGTTTGAACGGTAAACTCATTGGTTTCGAAGTCCATCACTTCAGAAACGAAAATGTTGTCAAGTTCCGTTTCCGGGACGCTTTCGAATTGCAAACCACCGGTAACGCGTTTCTCGATGTCGGCTTTAAAAGTTCGAAAGATCGCCAACGTCATTTCCAGCGGAACAATGTCTGGATCTTGGAATTTTGTGGCGTCGAAGTTCTCGAACTCGAAAATGGCTTTGGAGAGTGATGATCGACTTCGCGAAGTACCGCCATCGACATAACCCCGGTACTCCCACTCGCGACCAACGTTGATACCCTTCGATGGCAGGCCCTGTCGATCGAGAAACGAAATCTTCTCTGAGTAATGCGGCACTCGGGCTCGAAAATATCCGACGGCAGATCCCAATTTGATCTCGGCATCACGGCCTTCGCCTTCAACGAACACCTGATGCGTGTGCCCACCATAGGCATTGCAGATCACTCGGCGATAACAAATGCGATCGCCCTCAAGCTCCTCGGTTTCAACCACGTTGCCCATGAAGCGTGGCTCAGGATCATCGGTATCACGAATGTCTTCAATCAATTCCAGTCGGTGTTTGTGACCAGAATCGAAACTTGTTTCGGCCTCCATGATTGCGTTATCAGATACGCGTCGACCAGTAATTCGAGACAACATGGTGTCTTGATCGATCTCAACGAACGAAGCCAACGTTTGGGTTTCGCCTGCGACTTGATGCTCGTGAGCCAATCCGCGCCAGACAAAGAGGAAACTAATCAGCCCCATCAGAGCAAGCAATGCCGTACCCAGCAGGCCGAAGCCAACGATCCGCCCTAAAACAATTTCCGTCGAACGAACGGGCTTGGTCACAATCGTATAGATCGTTTTGTTCTTGATATCTTCCGGCAGGCTAAACGCACTGATCAACATTCCCATTAGCAAAACCAACAACTGCGTTCCCCAGAGGACGAAGTTGACATAGATCTGATCGGGTTTTTCACTACCGGCGTTCATAAACCAACCGCCGAACAATAGCGTGGCGGCGAAGATTCCGAACGTCACGAGAATGATCTTCCGCCGTAACGCTTCTTTGATCGCCAGCCGAGCCATGGCCCAAACGCGTCGCGGAGACGTGAAAAGGAAATCCGGAATCGCCTGAGCTATGACTTGCGCCACGACATAGAACGCTTCGAATGGCCCGTGACGAAACGAGGCAATCACGTACCCGAAGAAGACCCCCAGCACGATCGCCACCAACAGGATCAGGCCAAACAGAAGCAGGCCAGAACCGATCCAGTCGGCAAATTTAGGAAATTGTTCGACAACCATTTCGTTATAGTCCGTGTCGTCTTTAGATGGTTTTATGAAAGGTAAATTGTTTCCGAGCGAATTTCATCCGTGTAATTGGCGAAATTTTTCTGATCGATCGGTTCGGCAACTTCTTGAGCTGTCCAAAATTGAATCTTGTTTGCTCGTTGTCCGACTATTTATTGTCAGCTTCTGCACCAGACGAACGGTGCCCCGGACGCTCTTGGCTTTCTCGAACAATTCCGAGGAACAATTCTTCCAGCGTCGTGCGTGGGTTTTCGACAGCGATAACTTCGCCACTATGTTTCGCAATGACCTGGCGAATTTCGTCTTCCGCAGCCTTCGACAAGTTCTTGGTGCGAATTTGCGTCTCGCCGGAAACCTTCAAAAGGCTGTCCACCCGCCCCAGCTCTTTCAAGTCGCCTTGGTACAGGATCGCGATACGATCGCAGACGTCTTGAACATCAGCCAACAAGTGACTGCACATGACGACTGTTTTGCCCTGATCCCGTAACTTCAGAATCATGTCCTTCATTTCACGAGTACCGAGTGGGTCAAGGCCCGAAGTCGGCTCGTCAAGCAAAATCAATTCTGGATCATTGATCAAGGCTTGAGCCAAACCGATACGACGCGTCATACCTTTGGAGTATTCCTTTAGCTGGCGACGCTTAGCCCACGTCAATCCAACCTGCTCAATCAGAGCCGCCACGCGCTCTTTGCGAACCTTGGCAGGCATATCAAATAGCCGGCCATAAAAGTCAAGCGTTTCTTCGGCAGTCAAAAATTTGTAGAGATACGATTCTTCTGGCAGATAACCAATCCGCTCGTTCTTGGTCACCTCAGAAGCATTCTGGCCAAATACCAGAGCACGCCCGCTGGTCGGAAACAACAGACCAAGTAGTAGCTTGATCGTGGTTGATTTGCCGGAACCGTTTGGTCCAAGCAGACCAAAAATCTCGCCCTTGCGAATCTCAAGATCCAATGCGTTGAGCGCCCGCACTTTTTGCCGACCCCAAAAATCTCGATAAACCTTGGTGAGGTTTTGCGTCTCAACGATGACGTTGGGATCGTAATCCGGGTTCGTTTGCTTCAGTTTTTCGCTGCGGAGAGGTTTTTCGGATGCAGTTTCAGCAGGCATTTAAGGTTATCTCCAGCGAATCAAATCAGATTCGGCAGGCTAAAAATGTTGACAATATTGGACGAAGGGTGAACCAAGAGGTTTGCCGGCGGGAAATCTGGCAGGTTCAAAGCAACGAAAAAGCATGCCACCTGACGCGAACGACGCCAAAGCACGCTTTTTAGCTTATTCGTTATACGGTGAAACTGCTGGTACTGTTCAACTAACTGGACGTCAAATTTACAAATGTCCAGCGAATTCACGAACGTTTAGCAAATTGACTGGCCACCCATCGGCTACCCTGTTCAGCCGAATATCATAAGGAAAACCAAACACTTACACCATATTGGGCAACAAAAAAACGGATTGGCTGCTTCTCTCCTTCTAAAGGCTCAGTCAAAACGCTATGAATTGGTAATCGTTACATTTCCGATTTTCCAGATCATCGAAACCCGACAACCATTTCAGCGATCAGCTCAGCACAATTGGCTCAGCATGATTGGCTCGGCATGATTGGCTAAACCTGTTTAGCTCAGGCGACGGGCAACCGGCTCGCCGACGTTTCCGAATTTACCGCCCATGAATCGCCATAAGTATTCGCAAAACAGTCAACTTGAGACCCATCTCTCGCGTCTTTACGGACGGATCAACTACGAACGGCAACTGACGGTCACGCCTCGCCATTTCAAACTGCGAAACATGCGAGAAATTCTTAAGCGGCTGGGCGATCCGCATCTTCAGTATCCAGTCGTCCACGTTGCCGGAACCAAAGGCAAGGGCTCGGTCACGACGATGGTCGGGCAAATCCTGCAGGCCAGTGGTCGCCGGACCGGGGTCTATGTTTCGCCGCATCTGGAGCGAATCAATCAACGCATCTCGGTCGATGGTTCGATGATTTCGGATGACCAACTGGTCGAGGTACTCGCGGAACTCGAGCCCGTTTGTGATTCGCTCGACGTGGAAGCCGAAGCGGCTGGATATCGAAAGTTGACCTTTTTCGAAGTCACCACCGCAGCAGCGTTCCTCTTCTTCAAAAAGCAAAAGGCCGATGCCGTCGTATTGGAAGTCGGGCTGGGTGGTCGCATGGATTCGACCAACGTTTGCCAGCCACTGGTTAGCGTCATTACAAACATCAGCCTGGATCACACGCGTCAACTTGGTTCGACTCTAGACAAGATCGCTTTCGAAAAAGCCGGAATTATTAAGCCCGGCATCCCAGTCATCAGTGGTGCGTTGGCTCCAGCAGCCGCCCAAGTCATCGCCAGCGTCGCAGCGGAAAACGATTCGCCACTCAGTTTGCTGAACCAAGACTTTCAAACGACTCAATTGGACTCGACGCCTGACACGAATGAGCCTGATATCGGCCAGCCGGATTCCGAATCCGACGACCCAACTTCGGATCTTGCCCCCCCTTTCAAACTGCAACCGATCAACGAATTTGGAGTCGCAGGAAAAGTCGAAAGCCGCGCATTTCGAATCGATAAAATCAATCTTCCAATGATTGGCCAACACCAACGTACTAACGCAGCGCTGGCGGTCGCCGCGATCCAATCGCTGAACAATCGGCACGGAAACAACCGGCAAGAAAATGGTGAAGCCGATTGGAACATTTCAGACGATCAAATTCGCGAGGGACTTTCAGCAGCTAGTTTGGCCGGTCGAACCGAGATCACGTCTCGAAAACCAACCGTCGTAATGGACATTGCTCACAATTTGGCGTCGATCGAAGCGATGTTAGGTGCGATTAAAGACTTGGACGACTGGCACTCGAGCAAACGGAAGACTTTGATCTTCGCAACGACGCGCGACAAAGACGCCTCCGCTATGCTCCTTCCTCTCCTGAGTCAGTTCGACCGGATCGTTTTCACAAAATATCAGAACAACCCGAGAGGCAAGGCAACCGACGAGCTGTTGGAGATCGCCCACGACTTGCTAAAAGCCAAGCACCGACAAGCTGTTTGTCAAACCGCCGAACGACAACCACCAGCGAAAGCAGATGACAATTCAGAGTTTGCTGAGAATTTAAACACGAACCCCATATTACTCGTCAGCCCCACCCCGAACGAAGCTTGGCAGCTTGTCGGCCAAGACCTCTCCAACAACGATTTCGTTTGCATTGCGGGATCAGCCTTTCTCGTTGCCGAACTTCGGCCATTTCTGTTGATGTCGCAATGACATCGACGGGAAATATTGCCTTGAAAGATTCTCGGCTTAAGTACGACCGCTAGGAATTTCACAGCCGCCAACCATGATCAATCTCCAGCAAGTCTCCGTTCGGCGCGGCCCCAACACTGAATCGAGAACAGCGCTTCGCGAACTGACGCTTCGGATTGAACCTGGTCAAAACACCGCCGTCATTGGCCCTAACGGCGCAGGGAAATCAACGCTCTTAAAACTCCTCGCGAGAGAGCTTTATCCGGCCAGCGGATCAGTCGAACTCTTCGGTCAAAAACGTTGGAACGTTTGGGAACTTCGACAACGACTGGGAATCGTCTCTCCTGATTTGCAGCAAAACTACTCGCCGATTGCGACTGGGTTTTCCGTCATCCTGTCCGGCTTCTATTCGAGCATTGATACATTCGGGCACCAATCATTCGATCAACAACAGTTGGCAACGGCAGAGCAGATTGTCGGTGAGCTTGGCATTGAGCACTTACGCGACAAACAGTTCTCCAAAATGTCGACCGGAGAAAAAAGGCGACACCTGCTTGGTCGTGCGCTGGTTAATGATCCCGAGACACTGGTCTTTGACGAACCAACCAACGGGCTCGATCTACCGGCAACGTTTCAGTTTTTTGAAACGGTAAGCGAGCTAATGCGAAAAGGAAAAACTTTGGTCTTGGTGACGCATCACATTCACGAAATCCCAATCGAAATCGACAACATCGTGCTGCTGAAAGCCGGCACCGTGTTGACAGAAGGGGCGAAACAAGACGTGCTTACCGACACAAATCTGAGCGACCTGTTTGACGTACCCGTTTCGGTGACGACTTCCAATGGATTCTTTCATGTGACCCCCGGTTCTGACTCTTGATCGAATCTGGTTGCAATCCGGCCTGACATGCCCCTGCGATGGCACTTGTTGCTTGAGCATGCCCACGCAAGCGAGGGCATGGCACCCACAAAAGATCTTGCTTGAGCATGCCCACGCAAGCGAGGGCATGGCACCCACAAAAAATCTTGCTCGAGCCTGCCCACGCAAGTGAGGGCATGGCACCCACAAAAGATCTTGCTTGAGCATGCCCACAAGCGAGGGCATGGCACTCTGAGATACTGGCAGCTCAGAATTGACAAATACCAGCTTCGTTCGCCCCTGGCACCGATCCCCCAGATTCCGCCGGCACCCTCACTACTGAGTCAATTCTGCTAAATTAATCGCTTGATTTTTCAGAACCTCGACAAGAGCCGGCAATGACACTTTCCGCAATCGACTACCTGATCATTGGCCTTTATTTTCTGGTCACTATCTCGATCGGTTTTTACTTTCGCAAACAAGCCGGCAAAAACCTTAGCGAGTATTTCATTTCGGGGCGGTCGTTGCCTTGGTGGATCGCCGGAACCTCGATGGTCGCCACAACATTTGCGGCCGATACGCCCTTGGCCGTGACGGGGCTGGTTATCGAGAACGGGCTGGCTGGCAACTGGGTTTGGTGGTCGTTGGCTTTGGGCGGCATGATCACGGTGTTCGTGTACTCCAAACTTTGGCGGCGGGCCGAAGTCATGACCGACGTCGAACTGGTTGAGCTTCGTTACAGCGGCAGGCCGGCGGCGGCGCTACGCTGCACACGAGCCATCTATGTCGCCTTCATCATCAATCCCATTATTATTGGCTGGGTCACCGGAGCCATGATCACGTTTCTTAACGGAACGATTCTCCATGATGTGCCAGCTACCGGCTGGGAAGCGAGCATCTTTGGGGAATCAGCTCTTGCGGCTCGCCCGTGGCTGATCATCACGGCCTCGCTGGCTGTCGTGGCGGCTTACGGTTTGATGTCAGGCATGTGGGGCGTCGCCATCACCGATGCCGTTCAGTTTTGCCTCGCCATGTTTGGATGCATTGCGTTGGCCTATCTGGCAATCGACCATTTCGGAGGTGCGTCGGAACTGGAAGCCAAAGTGATCGAGAACTTTGGAGAGAACGGCGCGGCGGCTTTCCAATTCATCCCCGACATGACAGGCGAAGGCGCCTGGCTGCCGATGTACGTTTTCATGATCATGTTGCTAGTTCAATGGTGGGCGACGTGGTACCCGGGAGCCGAGCCAGGCGGTGGCGGATACGTTGTTCAACGAATGGCGGCTTGCAAAGACGAACGGCATTCCATGCTGGCCACGCTTTGGTACCAGATCGCTCACTATTGCATTCGGCCTTGGCCTTGGATCATCGTGGCGCTCGCGGCTCTGGCGATGTATCCAGAGCTACGAGCTGGGGAGCTGGAGAACACTGCGTTCGATTCGGGAGTCGGTTTTCCCCGAGCCATTCGTGATTTAGCGACGCCCGGATTACGCGGGCTGTTGATGGTGACTTTTTTCGCAGCGTTCATGTCGACGATCAGTACGCAGATGAATTGGGGAGCCTCCTACTTGGTGCGCGATGTGTACCAGCGATTCCTCGCCCCGGATGCCTCGGATGTTCAGCTCACGCGCGCGTCGAGAATTGCTTCGTTCATTGTTCTTGCCGCCGGTGTTGTGGCCTCGGTCATCATGCAAGGCACATCGGTCGACGCGGCGTGGAAGATTTTGCTGGCCCTCGGAGCCGGCACCGGAGCCGTGTTTATGCTGCGTTGGTTCTGGTGGCGTATCAATGCGTGGAGCGAAATTGTTTCGATGGCCGCTTCGCTAACATTCTTTCTAACTTTCGACCAAATGGTTGAGATGTTCGGCTTCGATCCCGTTCGATCGGAAGTGAAGATGTTAGGCGTCGCAATTTTGACCATGGCAACGTGGCTGTTGGCGACCTATCTGACACCGCCCGAATCGGACGAAACACTGGACAATTTCTTCAAGAAAGTTCATCCCGGTGGCCCCGGCTGGAAACCCGTCGCAAAGCGGAATCCAGATACCGTTGTCGACAAAGATTTGGGCATCTCAATCGTTGCAGCATTGTTTGCCACAGGAATCGTTTATTCAATTCTGCCGGCAATCGGAAATCTGATCTTTGGCCACTACACCGCAGCAATCGGTTGCGGAGCCGTGTCTTTGGTTTGCACGATTGTGGTGGCTTATTTCGTCAATCGTTTGACGAAGAGTTAGTTTGATCGCGCCGCGTGGGGCGGCTGACGAGTCGATTCGCAACTCAACTTTCAGGTCGGCAAACCGGTCATAAAGAAATAAATCTGGATCGCTGGTAATTCCAATCCAGACGACGCGTCTGATGTTGGAAGTCGGTTCAGCGAGAATCCGAACTTCCCGCCAGCAAGTGGCTGAACCTCCTCAAACACAGCTTGCTCCCCATCAAACCAAACGGGCAATAGACGCTCCGAAGCTTGAAGCGGAATCTTAAACTCAAACCGCAAGGGAAACTCTTGCAATTGTTGCCCATTCCTGAACGCACTCAACTCCACCCCAACCACTCGATCGACGTCCGCCTCACTGTCGCCAGAAAAAACAATCGGCTCGACCTGAGGGTGCTCTTCAAGGAAAAGAGCAGTACGATCGAGCGGCAGCCCCCGCACGAACTTGGCCAGCGGAATTTCAAATACGCTGGCCTCAACTGTTTGATTGGCGCGAATTTTTAGTTGTCCACCCAGGAGCTCTACGTCTCTGCTTGAAACACTTCCACTCTGACGAAGCATTTGAATCTTTAAGTCTTTGGCAAACCAATCGTTTTTGATTTTTCGATGCTTACCCGTTCGTCGATTGCGTTGATTGGTGTCTCGCTCGCCTTTGGGTATGGCGTCTTGCTCAAGCAAGAAATCATCAATCTTTTCCGAACTGACAATTAGCTTAAATTGCGTTGTCGTTCCCGTCGGTTCGCTAGACTTCAAATAGAGCCCAATCAGCGATTCTCCGCATGGCGTCAATGTCACCCATTGTTCGCTGCTTTCGACTGGCTCACTGTACAAACTTGCGATGCCAAACTCGTCGGAAAAGTGCAGCAGGGTCACGTGCACTGCCTGTTTCGTCCGATTTCGCACACGCAATTCGCCCTCGACCCGCGTTTCAAATGAATCACCCCGACCAGGCACGACTCTCAATATTTCTTTGCCATCTTCTGATGGCAGCGTCTGACCGTCTTCACTTGGCACTGCCAACTGAAAATCAAAGTCAAACAACTGGTGATCGAACTTACTGAATCTATTTTGCAGCGCTATCGTTCGTTCCCAGCGCGCAATTCGCTTGAGCACATTCAACAAATACAATTCAGCGTCGGTGGTATTCCTTGGGACAACATGAAGGCACTCATTGGTTCTCAAATCAATTACTTCATACTGCTCTTCCTGAACCCTCATTGAATACAACTGGTTGGCTCGATCGGGCGTCAAGGTAATTCCTTGCGATGTGTCGCCGGAAATCAAGTCATTCCGCTCCTCGAACGCTGCCACATTTCCTACCGTCCAAATTTCTAGAGGCGGAACGGGTAAAGTGGTGATAGTCGCGGGAAAAACCGACTGTTTAGCGGCTGAACCATTTGCAAATATCGCCAACCCCGCAGGATCAATTTGACTGGTCTGAGCGCCAACCACAGTGGCAATCACCGATCCAAGTGGTTCTTGAGCGTCCGCATTTTCGAAGACCGAAAACTCGGCAGGCGCATCAAAATCAATTGGCAACCCATGAATGGCGCCGCAATTAACCTGCCAATTCTCATCAAAAAAAATGTTAAAACGTTTTCGACGATGTTGATTTGGGTGACCAAGAAAGCCCGCACCAGAATCAAAATTCTGAAAGGTTGCGAATTGCGGCTCTTGATTGGTAATACGCTTGCGAACTGCATGGCGGGTTCGCACAAAAAGTTCAGCGTAGCTTAAATCTCGAGGCGAATTCTGAAGCACTTCAAGTAACGACTGAGTGAACATACCTTGATGGGCATCCGACTCCCAAGCTTTCTGATCGTGGCGACACGCCGCCAACAAAATGTGCTGTGCCGTATGGATTCTCAAATCCCCAGCACGCTTCACTTCAGCGGCATAAAATCCGTCAAGGTACGAATCAAGGCTTCGTTTTTCCGAATTTTCACACGTGCTTCGCGCTTTGCGCGGCGACAATTGCTCCGGCGATTCGAGTCCATTGCGCGTCGCATACCCCGAATGGCAGCAGTCCATGATGCAAACGAGATGCGTTTGCTTCTTTCCAATGCGATACAAAAGTTGAGCGATTTCTTTATCAACGAGATCGTGCTGGCCTGATTTACGACTGTCGTAACAAACCAGCCCCTCGTCCATTCCATCCGAAAAGTACTTTTGAAATTCGGGAGCAGACCGGCTTCGAGCGCCATGACCGCTGTAGTGAAACAAGACGGTATCTGAAGGTTTGGCGAACGACAGAAAGGAATCAAAACTATCAATGATATTTGCACGAGTTGCGTCACTATTCTCAAGCCTCATCGTCTCAAGCGGCTGATCATCATGCGTCGACTCAAGAAACGACTGCATGTTGCGAATGTCGTTGACGCAGCCATTTAGCTTGCCAATCTCGGGGGAATAGTCGTCGATACCAACAAGCAATGCATATGTTTTTGAAGCCATTAGCTCTCATCCAGCTGGTTAGTTGGAACTGGAATCGTTTTGAGACTGCTCCGGCTTGTATGCTTTCAAGTTGTCCGCTCCAAGATCGTTGATTTTGGGAGCGTTCGAACCAGCCGTTGCTGCCCTGCTCTGCTTCGATCGGTAGAAATCTCTCGCCTTGTTAAACTCCGCCAGATATTTCTTTCGATGTTCAATCAATTCTTCAGACGTCCAATAAACCTTTCGAATCGAGTCACATAACCGAATGGCTTCCGAGATACGCGTTTCGGCTAGATCAAAATCCCCTTGCTCTGCCGCCAGCGCTGCTTTGGTTTGCAGGTACAACGGCCACAAACCAGGAAATACCTGGCTTTCTTTCAAGACGTCAAAATCGCTCCCAAGTGCAACCGCACGATCTCGAAACGTTTGATTTGTGGACTCCAAAAACTCCCAGATAACACCGTTGAGATTCCACAATTTTGAATGGTCGGCAACTTTCCATTGTTTTGCCGCACGATAGTTTGGAGAATACCAACGCGAACCCTCACCGAACAGCCGCAACTCTTCCAGCCGCTTTTGTTCTCCAATCGTGATCATCGCGTTCGAATAATCCAAGCAAAAATTCTCGAGTGCCAGCTCACCCGCAAGTTCAATCTTCGGCTCGCCGATTCCCATCAAACCACCGACTTTTGCGATTGGGTGCAACTCCCAACTCCTGCCTCGGCAGAATCGCCCAATTTCGAATAAACCCACGGGCGTCGCGAAGGGACAGCCGGTGACATCGTATTCCAGCGCCAGCAACTTCAAATCGCCAATAGCGGAGTCAGGAATATAATTGCCTTTGATTTGAATTTTTCGAAAGTTGAATTTCTCAATTTTTTGCTCACCCGAAACCCGTTCATTCGCCCCTCTTAACCCCAACGACGGCTTTCCTTCGGGGACTTGGTAGGGGTGATTGTTCTTCAGTACCTGAGAGATCAAACCAATAACGTCGGCACATCGTTGAGGGTCTACCTCGGTACACTTCACATACAGATTGTTGACAAGGTGATTCAGTTTCAACTTGGAAAACATCTTGAGATCCGCCTCAATATCTTCCAAGTCTCCAAGCAGGAACAGCGAGTCCTCATTGAGGACGCGGGTTTGCTCCAAGTATTGCCGAACGTTCGATTCCGCCAATTCATGAAAGTATGGAATCTCTGAAAATTCTGAATTGACGCGCAATGGCATGTGCATTTTGGGAGCCCGCTTGCAGTTGATAAACGGCAAATAGATTTCAGGAGCTTTGCCGCCTTCATTTGAAAACGCTGCGAAACACTCTCTAAAGTCCTCAAAATCAAAATCGGCGTCGTTCTCCCACTCGGATTCTGAAAGGTTAAGCCGATCCGGCGAAAACCTGAGCAGACTTTTAAGCTGTTTCTCGTGAACAACCGCGTTAACGATCGACAGGTTGTCGATTTTAGGTGGAGCCTGGTCATTCTCCAGAACGTCTTCGATTCCGATAAATTTGCGGTGGCTGCGAGTAATACCGTCGTCAACCGGACAGGTAATCTCCAGCGAATGCAACGGACGAGTCAGACCATTCAGGCAGACCATATTTGTTGGTGCCTCGATGGTTACATCGTCGACGTTTGAATCTTCAAGACTAGAAAGATCGAGGAACAAGTCCTTGTAGGATCCAAAGGAAGAAATGCCTCCCAAGCTCAACGACGGCACCTCCCGATTTTTCGCCCAAACGAAAATGCTTGGCAAATACTCTTTCAGCTCTTTTTCATCCACCAAAAAATCGTCAGTGAACTCAACCCTAAGACCGTCACTTAGCTCAAACGTTTTGTCATTGAATTTGCCAATATCGTCCACGCCGAATTTTGAGGAAATCACAAAAGTGACTTGCTTCAATTGTTTAAACAAAGACAAGCGATCAATCTGTTTCGGATCAGCAATCCGATATGAATTCGGCTCTAATTCCAGATACTCATCTTCAAACACAAGCCCACTATCTAATCCTAAAGCACTTTCATCTAACGCATTTTCATCTGTGTTCTTCCCACCAACTTCTCCGTGAGCACGTTTATCACGTTTCCGCAAATTCAAAAGCTCGTATGCCGAAAGCTGACCATCAGCCGGTTGCACCGCCCACGCATCTGAGCCGAGTCGCTGCAGGTTGCGATCGCCTTTGGCTTCGGAAAGCTCAACCGCATCTAGCGAATTGCCGTAGCAAAAGAACTCACTCAACTGATTCAAGCCACCGGGCTCGAGAATCGCCTGAACTTTGTTTTGATCAAGCCCGCACTTACTGACATCCAAAATCTTCAGCCCGCCCATTCGCTTAATCTTTCTGATCTCGGCGCCGCTGAGTTCGTTTCCAGAAACGTCAAGAGCTATGCATTTTTGAGCCACCGCCCCATCAGAAATGAGTTCAATGATTTCCGCGCAATTCGGATGGTCGGGCTCGATCGTGATTTGGGTCGACACCCGGCTGAGCTGATTCAGCATCGTATCGATTCGCCTCAGCAAATCCTTTGCCTGGGGCAACTTCTTGCTAACGAACTTGATCGTGTAGTGATCTGTTTCCCCTTCCGAATGCCCTAGTTTGATGGTTTCGCCCAGTGGATCCCGAACTTTGCCATCAGATTCCATGTCTCGAATGAGGCGCAGGTTCGCATAAAACCTTTGCTTCTCCTCCGCAAGAATCTGTAGCAGACTTGGAGCTCGAACTTTTGGGTTCTCGATCGTCTGGAGCAAACTCGAAGTTTTCAAACTCTGGCTCACCGCAGGATCAATCATCGAGTGCAAGAAAATATTCCGGTCAGGTTTGATCTTGCCTTCCGATTCGATCGTCATATCGATTGAAACTTGAAAATCATTTCGCACCGCCCCATCGCCATCCGATGGCTTCTCATTCTGTATGACGAAGGCAGATTCGAGCGACGCCAATTGGTTAACGACTCGATCGTCGACGTTCGCCATGACCAGAGCGACCTTGGAAAGGTTTTCGAACTGGTCAGCCTTAGCGATCAATTGAGACACCGTCTGAGACAACTTCGGCGAACGACCGTGAATTTCAATCGTATTGACTGCTGCAGGCATCGAATTTCGTTTGTGCATCGAATCGTCAATACACAGAACTGGGTAGGCCATCAGGCCGATCAAACAAGACCCGAGAACCAGTGTGCCTTGACGTTCCTTTTTCAAAGATTCGCCGAGATGAGATAGCCACGAGATAACGCCATCGCCTTCGCTCTCCAAATCTCGGACGTGCCAACAACCGTACCATCTCAACAGGTGAAACAAGAGAAATGTTCCCAGCAAACCCAACCCAAACAAGGCGACCAAACTTCCGTCGCGCGAGGGAGCTTGAGCGATTGGCATGTCTTTTTTTGTGAGCAAATCAAGTGTGTCATCGGCGATATTGCTAGGAAGTACAAGCGTCCAGTCACGTTTGTCATTTTTCTGAGAATCGTTTCGGGCGATTCGATTCATTGGCCATAGGCTGGCGATCACTTCACTCTTAAGTGCTTCGGAACCAACCGCCGGATTATGCTCCCAGAGGCGAAAGTCAAGCTTCAATTCACTGCGACTGTCCGTCTCAAGATATCTTGAAAGCAGCCCCTCCGACGACATTGAGACTTTCGCCCAAAAGAATCCGCCCAGAATCAAACAGACCAACGCCAGCAGCGCAATGTATTTGAAATCGACCTTTCGCCAGCCAGTGTCGTACTCCTCCAGTCGCGTCATTCCCAATCGCCATTTGACGCCCGGAAAGATTCGCCACGGGTATTGATCGGGAACCGCATCCGGGTTGTTATTCCCAAACGCCACGCTACGAGCTGCGGATTTCGCGGAGTTGGCATTGCCGGTTTTCGTTTCCAAACTCGCTTCGACTTCGTTCTTGGCATGAATGTAAGCCAACTTGATGTCGTAGCCTTTGGCCAAACGGCGATAGAAATTTCGCGCTAGTTTGCGTGCCTGCAAATCATCGATGGCGGCTTCGGTCAAAATTGACCAGCCAATATTTTCCAAACGGCTTAACTCGCTCGCTTGCTGATCCGAGGAACAACCGTTGATAAACACAAGCTTCGGCTTGGCCTTGGTATCAAACTGCTTTGCCAGCCCGGATATGTAGGCAGGTCGAGCTTCATTGGACGCCGGCGAATGCTTATCAATAAACTCACTTGATTCGAGCAAAATTGATTTACCGTTAGCGTGACCTGCGAAGTGAATGATTTCAATGCGCTCACCGTAATCATCAAGCGCCCTTTCGACGTCTTCGACGGTGGCATTCTTTAGCGTGATTGGTTCGCAAAGGTCATTGGCATTAAGGATGCTAACGATCTCATCAATCTCTCGACTGGATTCGGCTAAATCCCCCTCGGCGTCAGCCTGAATCAAAAGCGCCACTGCAGAAGGAAAGGCGGGCTTGCCGATCAGCAGATGCTTGGCTCGCCCTATCCATTTAGCCACCTCGTTAGTCGTGGCACCGCGGTAACCCAATTTTTTACCGTAACAATCCCACGGGAGATTGTTTCGGTTCCGAACCGTCTTTACCTCTTTATCCGCCAGCGCGAACGCTTGCTTCACCGATTTGCCAGACAACAGTAAATCGTAAAAGCCTTTGCACAACCGAAGGGCGATATCGTCAGGCACGGTTTGTTGAACCAGAATACAGCCTTCGAATAGCTCGTTCGCAACAACATCTCGCGCCAAGCTTCCGCTGCTGAGACCGATGCCGTTGATGAACATCAGATCGGGTTCGGCGTCGTGAAAAAGTTGCATCAGCTTTTCGACATCCGCGGGCGTCGAATAATTTGCCGCATTGCCATCCGCATGGCCGGCAAAGTGAATCAGCTCAATTCGACGACCACTCAACTGAATCAACGTCGATTCAATCTCGGCGAGCGACGAATTCTTCAGAGCAATCGCTTCGAATCGTTCCGCCTGCTGGTCAAATTCAGCCTTCAGACCAACGACTTCATTTCCGCACGAAATGGAATCCGGTAGCTCGTCGAGATTGACGAACAGCGCGATCGGCTTGGACTGATCACTTCCGCTCGTGGCGAGTGTTAAGGGGAGTGAAGAATCGGCTTGTGCCTCGAAATGGCGAAGTGGAGCTGGATTTGGGACGTCGCTTGGCATTGGATACACCTGGCATGAATTGTGTCACCAGAACAAAGCTCTTGGGGCAATTAGGTCTTTCAGATCCTGAGAGCATTAAGCCCAGAGAATTGTTGAGCCCTCGACTAGCTCCCAAAAGTCTTCCGGCTCCAAAATTATAGTCCAGGCGCCAAACGTTTTCGATTTTGAGCCCCAGCCAAAATCGATTTGAATCGCGGTTCAGGGCTCTCTCTACCCAAACTGAATGGGTTGGGTAATTTGAGCGGCAAACCAAGCTCAGAAGTGAGCCGCGTTAGACGTAGACGGCAATCTGGAAGCGAATCCCGAGCAGTGAAGTGGATTCATATAGATTGTGGAGGCATCTAAATTGGCCGGATGAAATGCTTGTCGTTTTGCGGTTTATTACAGGTTCGGGTTTTGAGCATGGGCAGCCATCTTTTGCCACTTTACGCCGCAGAACTGGGCAAGCTTTTCACTCACTCGGTCCCAAACAGCTGAATTCGAGGTTGGAATCGGTGTTTTGCGAGCAGGAATCGCAAATCGAACATTGAACGCAGGAGAAAAGTTCATTACAATCCCGATTCAAATATGAATCAAAGTTACACAAATTCCTTAATTACAATTCGGACACATAAATGGGCAGTGAGAGAGAAAGAGAACTGCGTCGCAGACGTAAGCGTTTGAAGAAAATGACGATGATCAAAAAGCGAGCTGAAAAAGCTTCTGCTTCAGAAAAAGAAGTTCTTGCTGCCAAGATCCGACGCATCACGCCTGGAGCGGAAGAACTCATCACGGCCTTGAAGTTAGAGCCAGGCAAGTAGTCGAATCTACATGCCGGTAGGAAAGAAAAGCCAACAGGTAATCTGGCCGTTAACTCCGCCTGTTATCAGCAACCACCAGTTGGCAATTTAGTCTATCCCCGACTTTTCTTAATCGACCCAGCCTGATTCGGGAAAGTCAAAGTCGACACCCCTCGTCGATAGCCGCGTTGCCTCAATGCGGCTTTTTTCACGTCTACACTTCCGTTGAAACCGAATTGAAATCGGCCATTAACATGGCGTCACGTGATGGAAAACGACACCCTTGAACCCGAAGTCAACTTGATCTGGGTTGGGCTGATTGTCGAAGGCGGCATGGCGGTCTTGGCGATACTTTTGGGCTGGTTCGGTTTTTTTGACCAACATCAGCCGCTGAACGCGATCGGGCCGCCTCAATGGTTGTTTGGATTGATGTGGGGATTGGTTGCGACGGTTCCCATGTTGCTGGGACTAGCAATCATTCACTATTGCCCGATTCGCTTCCTCGAACCCATGAAGAAGTTCGTTGAAGAAAAATTGCATCCACTCTTTCGCGGATCGTCAACGTTCGAACTGTTGCTACTTTCACTGATGGCCGGATTTGGTGAGGAGCTATTGTTTCGATGGTGCCTGCAAGGAGGCCTTACTTCTGTGCTTGTGCCTTTTGCCGGTGCGCCAACCGCGACACTAATCGGTCTACTGATTGCCAGCGTTGCGTTTGGGATGTGCCATTGGATTAACTCCAGTTACGCAGTGACGACTTTCGTGATTGGCCTGTTTCTCGGTCTGACAATGATTTGGTCCGGGTCATTTCTCGTACCAGCCATTGCCCATGCACTTTACGATTTCATCGCCCTGATCTACATCGTGAGATTGGGAAACAACAAGTCGTCTGGTTGATCAATTGCCATAGCGTCCACTCACCAGTCGCATATTCGGTACGACCCGCCACATTCAAGGGCCAATCTGGTCGTGGATTGCAAATCAATATTGAGCCAAATACGATGGCGTTTGTAATGGAATGAGGACGCTCCCGGATACGCAACCAACTGAGCCGTCTTGCATTTATTGGACGCTTGGAACTCTCAGAAATTGGCACCATGAATTTTAGATTTATACAGCAACCCGTCGTGTACCTTGTCGCCGTCTGCTTCGCCGCAACAGCGTTTCAATTTTCTCCTCCGTCATTGAATGGCCAATCAACCGAGCCGATCAAGAAATTCAGCCAGCAAGACAAATTCCGGCAACTGGAAGAAATCCTTCCGACTCCGAACGAAGCCCGAACCGCTTCCGGTGCACCAGCCAAAGGCTACTGGCAACAGAAAGTTGATTACGAAATCGACGTCCGTATCGATGACGATACCCAAGAGCTGTTTGGATCCGAGGTTATCTCGTACACCAACAACAGCCCGGACACTTTACGCTACGTCTGGCTACAGCTCGACGCCAACATTCACCGCCCGAACTCCGACGCCAATCTTACCCAGACGTCCGATGGCAACCTCGATCCGATGGGATTTTCAACGCTCAAAACAATCTTGGCTCGAGACGTTTTTGATGGCGGAATCAAAATTACAAAGTGCCTCGATTCAGCCAAGAACAAAGACCTAAAATTTACCGTCGTGAAAACGATGATGCGAGTTGATTTGCCAGCTCCCCTGCCCTCCGGGCAAACCTTCACTTTCCAAGTCGATTGGAATTACGCAATCAATGATGCTCGATTGATTCGTGGACGAAGTGGCTACGAATTTTTTGAGGAAGACGAAAACTACATCTACGAAATGGCTCAGTGGTTTCCCCGACTTTGTGCCTATTCTGATTCAACAGGTTGGCAGCATAAGCAGTTTTTAGGACGTGGCGAATTCACGCTGGAAATGGGCGATTACGTTGTCCGGATAACGATGCCAAGCGATCACGTTGTTGCTTCGACTGGAACGCTCTTGAATCCCGAAAGCGTATTGACTGAAGTTCAACAGAAACGATTTGAGAAAGCGAAATCGGTAGACAATCCGATCTTCATCGTCACGCCCGAGGAAGCCAAGGAGAATGAGAGTTCTGAACCAGAAGGCAACAAGACCTGGATTTTCAAAGCTGATCAAGTTCGCGATTTCGCTTGGGCGTCTTCTCGAAAATTCATCTGGGACGCGATGCAGCACAACGTTGGTGACTACCCAGTCATGGCGATGTCTTATTATCCCAATGAAGGCGAGCCGCTTTGGAGCAAGTATTCGACCCACGCGATCATTCATACGCTGAATGTCTACTCGCGTTACACCTTCGATTATCCGTACCCGGTAGCCATTTCGGTCAACGGCCCGATTGGCGGAATGGAATATCCGATGATTTGTTTCAACGGACCGCGGCCGCAAAAAGACGGAACCTATTCTGCACGCACAAAATACGGCTTGATTTCCGTCATCATTCACGAAGTCGGCCACAACTATTTCCCGATGATCGTCAACACCGACGAACGTCAATGGACATGGATGGACGAAGGCCTGAACACATTTTTGCAATACCTTGCCGAACAGGAGTGGGAGGAGAACTATCCTTCTCGCCGAGGCGAACCACGCGACATCGTCAGCTACATGCGTTCAAGCAATCAAGTTCCAATCATGACGAACTCTGAATCCATTCTTCAGTTTGGCCCCAATGGATACTCCAAGCCTGCGACCGCTTTAAATATTCTTCGCGAGACGATTTTGGGACGAGAGCTGTTTGATTTCGCGTTCAAAGAATATGCCCGGCGGTGGAAATTCAAACGTCCAATGCCAGCCGATTTTTTCCGCACAATGGAAGATGCCTCCGGTATCGATCTTGATTGGTTTTGGCGTGGCTGGTTCTATTCGACTGACCACGTTGATATGGCCATTACCGGCGTACGTCATCTCAACATTGACACTCGGAATCCGAAAATTGAAAAAGGAATTAAACGCAAGCTGCGTGATGAAATTCCAGAATCGAATTCGGAACGATTGAACAAGGATCTGCCAAAGCGAGCCGATCAATACCCGGATCTAAACGATTTCTACAACAGCTACGACGAACTCGATGTGACGGACGCTGACAAAAAATCGTTTGAGCGTTTCGTGGCCGGTCTCGACAAAGAAGAAAAGAAGTTGCTTGCCAACAAAAGCCACTTCTACCTTTTGGATTTTGAAAATCGAGGCGGATTGGTAATGCCGATCATTTTCGACGTTGAGTTCGAAGATGGGTCGACGCGCCACGTTCGCTTGCCAGCCGAAATCTGGAAGAAAGACAACGAGTCAATCACGCGGATGCTCGTCACAAAGAAACCAATCAAAACCGTGACACTTGATCCACGACTGGAAACGGCCGACGTCGACCTGTCAAATAATTTTTACCCGCCACGAATCGTCAAATCACGATTTGAACTATTCAAAGGTTTCGGACGCGGTGGTGGTGGCTTCGGTAGCAACCCGATGAAAAGAGCCCAAGAAGCTGAAGCTGAAAAGGCGGCCGCAAAAAAGAAGAAACGAAAAGCCAAAAAGTCAAAATCTGGATCAACTTCGAAAGAAGATGCCAAGAAAAACGATGCAGCGAAAGAGGAGGGATAATATGAATTTAGCTGTCCCTAGATTTTCACGCCCTGTCCCTAGATTTTCACGCCTTTGCGCGACAGC
>CAZPTT010000084.1:24300-27973 GCA_964589435.1 uncultured Pirellulaceae bacterium | reverse complement strand
ATGGCCAGGAGACGGTGTTCTCGAATCGGCCAAGAGAAAAGTTGCTGGTGCGGTGTCGACTGAACAGCGAAAGGCAATCGTTCAGGAAGTTCTAGAGGTGGGTGGCGAGCTCGTTAGTGAAATGAGTCCGTTTATTGGCAAGGCGTCAGATATTGTGATGGATGGTGAGTTCAGCGCTTTTGCAAAATTGGAGTTCCCGAAGGAGAAAATTGGGAAGATCGTTGAGCAATTGTCTCGAGAGGGAGAACTGGTTGACGCCTCACAAATTGTATTTCCGCCTACGTTCTTGGCATTTGTGAAAACCAAGAGTGGTTGGAAATGCGATGGAGTGGACAAGGAAAAAACTGAATCTGCCATGGAAGAAATGGGATTCGGCGCAGAGATAGGATCACTGCCAATCGTCGAGGATATTACTTTGACTGGGGCTGACCTGGACGGCAACGAGGTCAAGTTGGCCGACTTCAATGGTAAGGTCGTTTTGATTGATTTTTGGGGGACTTGGTGCAAGCCATGTGTTGCTGAATTGCCCAAACTTAAGAGGCTCTACGAAGCTTTGCATGAGAAGGGCTTCGAAATTATTGGTGTCGCCAATGATAGCCCCGGTGACTTGGAGAAATTTCTATCTAAGAATTCACTGCCTTGGAAAAATATCGTTGACGGAAAAGGAGCACTTGCCGACAAGTTTGGTGTTCAAGCGTTTCCGACGACGTTGTTGATCAATAAGGACGGCGAACATATCAAGAGCGACCTGCATGGCTACGAATTGTTCGACGAATTGATCTCCCAGCTTGGACTTGAGGCAAAGGACTTTAAAGAACTGCGCAAGTCGTTTCAAAAAGGAAAAAGTGACGATCAAGACAAAGACAACAAAGAACTTGCGAGTAATGAAGAGCCGGCTCAGCAAAAAGTTGGTTTCAAGTTCGCCGATTCCAACGGCGATGGGAAGGTCAAAGAGGCTGAACTCAAGACCTATCTTGACGATCGTCTGAAGGACAAAAAACTTCCTCACCAAAAGATCTTCAAGCGAATGGACAGAGATAATGACCGTGCCGTTTCGAAGGCTGAGTTCGAGCGTCGTCATGACGTGATTATGTATTTCATGGGCGAAGACTATTTTGGCTTCCTCGATGCTGATGAACCATTGGATCCTAGGCAGGGCTATGTTCCATTCCAAGGGTTGGCCAAACCAATAAATGATGGAGCCGTTTTTGGTGCCGTTTACCATCGCTACTATGAGATGGAAGATAAAGTTGGCAAGCAGTGGGATTCGGTGGATTTAGATCGTGTGAAGAAAGTCATTCTTGATTCGGACGGGGCCAAACAGTTGCGTGGTGGCCAGCATGAGGAAGCGTTAGCAGTATCTACTGAACAACTGTTCAAGTCTTCGTTGATCATTGCAGCCAAACTTCGTGAACCATGCCCGTCGATTGCAAAGTGATTCCCGTCGCCTCCTTTTTTAGCTCACGCACAGCAAGATGCTTCAATTCCTCATAGACCAGACTAAACAATTCATCTGCGGCCAGTCGATTTCCGCTCGCAGCTTGGTCAAGCAATAACGTGATGTTGGTAGAAGTAGACATGGGTTTCGCTCAGAAGCCTCGGTATGTGTTTATGATATCTGAACGATTGGATTGCGCAAAACGCCGCTGCTAGAACCAATCCCAGCCGATGCTAGATCGAATGGCAAATTAGAAAACGTTGATTGCGAAGTAGACGTGGGAAAGCTAACCGTTTTCTCTGCTCTGCTTTTCACGTGTTAAGTTCAAATTAAGATGAAGTGCTTTGTGGTTATGCTTGGCTTCGTTTTGTTCGTCGCGGGAAACGCCAATGCCCAGCATGCCAAGTCAAATTGAAATTCAAGAACGAAGAAACGAATCTCTCTCTTTGGCACATAACCTTGATTGCCGATTTTCGAGGGTACAGTATTTGTGGGATCATTTTGTGATTACAGGCGATGAGGCTGATGGCAAAGGTTTGGCAGTGTGGCGGGCAGAATTGAAATGGCGGAATCGAAAAAGAGAACAGTCGAAATAGGTATAACGACACAATCCGCGTCGATTCGTTTTTGTGACGTGCCTGCAGAGAAGTTGTGGTTCCGTTTTTGTGGTTCCGTTTTTGTGGTTCCGTTTTTGTGGTTCCGTTTTTGTGGTTCCGTATTTGTGGTTGCATTTTGGCGGTTACATTTGCGGATTCGTATCACTAACAAGGATAAAGAGAAATCATCAGGAATAGGTATTGGCCCGCCCTGCTGTTGGGAATGTTTGCGTGGTCGCCATTTGAAGGTTCTGCGTCGATGGCTCAGTTGCCATTTTCTGATCCAACGAATGTGAACGGTTGGGAATTGGACGAGTCCATTAGCGATGAATTTTTAGGGAACACGATTGACTCCGCAAAGTGGTTTGTTCAGGGAGCCGGTGGAAAGTATCAGAACGGCTTTAAGGGCAGAGCGCCCTCATTTTTCGTTCCCGAAAATGTCTCAATATCTGATGGAATGCTGTTCATCGTTTCGAAGTGGGAACCTGATCATGATTTCCCCGCTGAAAAAAACGGTGGGCACGAATTTGGCCCCGTGACTTCGGCCGCCGTGATTTCCAAGCAGAATTTTTTGTACGGATACATGGAAACACGATGTAGGGCTGCGGACGGTCCAATTTCCAGCTCGTTCTGGACAACTGGCAAGAGTGGTGAAATGGATGTGTTCGAGCATTATGGAAACAACCCAAACAATAAGGACTCAGCCACGAAGTATCAAAGTTCGTTTCACGATTGGCGAACGCCAAAGAGGCCGACCTTCGGAGAGCGGATTTGGACCAATGAGCACCAACTGCCCTTTCGCGTGGCCGATGACTTTCATGTTTATGGGCTCGAGTGGAACGCGGACTATTTGAATATCTTCGTTGATGGAGTCTTGATTCGGTGTGTTACAAAGCAAGAAATTGGAGACGATTGGGTGGCCGATCACGCTCAAAAAGTGCGGCTCGATTCAGAGACGTTTCCCTGGGAGGTAAAGCCAGCGGATTTGAAGGCAGCCGACTTTCCTGACGGTGGCAGAAAGTTTATCGTGGATTATGTGCGAGTTTGGAAGAGGAAGCCAAACGGAGACGACGCTGTTGGGTGTCAGCCGGAGAGGAATTTGCTTTTAAATCCAGGGTTTGAAAACGGATTCGCTCAATGGAGTGTGACTGGGAACGCGTCTCTGCAGAATTCGAACAGCCATCACGGCTCAAAGCATGTACGTGTCGCAATGGGTGGAGATGGAGCGGTTGAACAAGCCGTGGCCGTAAAGCCAAATACGACTTACATTCTTTCGGCTTGGGGGAAGTCACTAGGCACCAATAACACAACCGTTTTTCATGATGGCTGGATCGGCGTCAAGAACTATGGAGGTGAGTTTCGGACGGCTTCACTTTTTAAGAACAAGTGGCACCGAAGAAGTTTACAGTTTAGGACAGGGGCGACGGCCAAAACCGCGACGATTTTCTTCACCAATCAGTGGTCAGACGAACCTGTCTTAATCGATAGCTTCGAATTGGTCGAAGTTGCCGCGCGGCCTAGCGAATAGCGTTACAGATATATCTTGTTTCAACCTTTCCCAATTTAGTTCCGGCGACTCATGAAGTTCACATTCTACTTTTTACTAATCATTGCTCTCGCCAATTCCGTTTTCGCCAAT
>CAZPTT010000084.1:0-24200 GCA_964589435.1 uncultured Pirellulaceae bacterium | reverse complement strand
TCGCCAATTCCGTTTTCGCCAATGAGCGACCAAATATCGTTTTGATCATGGCTGACGATATTGGCCTTGGCGATGTCAGTCATCATGTTCGAACGCAACTTAAGAAGGAGCCAGTGTTCGAAACGCCGGCCCTTGATGCGTTGGCCAAAGACAGTTTGTGGTTCACCGATGGGCACTCGGCGACATCACTCTGCTCGCCGACGCGATACTGCGTAATGAGCGGCAATAACAATTATCGATCAAATGCTCCATGGGGAGTATGGGGAACGTTTCGAACGTCCGCATTTAAGAAAGGTGATGCCACGCTCGGTTCAGTCGTGAAGGACGCGGGATATAAGACTGGCTTCGTAGGGAAATGGCATCTTGGTGGAGACTTTCGTGACTTGCAAACCGGCAACGTCTATCGTGGTACCGACGATGGAGACATCAGTGACAATGTCGATGTTAAGCAGATTGTTGGAGCCGGCCCCAAGGATTGTGGTTTCGACTATGACTTTACGCTGCCATGCGGGATTCAGGGGCCAATCTATATTGCCTATGAAAATGAAAAGTGGTTTCCGCTCGCGAAGGATTCGGAAATCGTTTACTTGAGTCAAGACAATGCAATTCACCCTAAGGATATGACTTCCAAAGGCCCAGGCATGGGAGACTCTGGTTGGGATACTCGGGAAATGGGAAAACTTCTTTCCAAGAAAGCAGTTGAATTCATTGATTCCAATGCAAAAACCGATGAGCCGTTCTTTCTTTACTACTGTTCCCCGATGGCCCACGTACCGCACTGCCCTCCCGTTGATTTTGATGGCAAGAAGATCAACGGCGCGACTCCTTCGCGACATCTCGACATGGTGGTGGATCTCGACCAACAAGTGAATCGAATCGTCACGGCGCTAAAAAGTACGGGCGCCTACGACAATACCTTGCTCGTATTTGTTTCCGACAACGGAGGGCTGCAAGTCGACAAAGACACAAGGGCAGCCGGTCACCGATCGAGCGGGGGTTGGGCAGGTGCGAAGAACTCTCCGCTGGAAGGCGGAACTCGAACGCCGTTTTTTGCGGTCTGGCCAGGTCATATCGCTCCAGGTGTGACCGATGAACCGGCATTAAATCAAGATATGCTCGCGACCCTTGCAGCTTTGGTTGGAACGAAAGTGCCTAACGATCAAGCGCAAGATTCCAATAACTTGCTTCCGTTGTTGACGGGAGAAGGTACTTTTCGGCAACGCGATTACTTGGTTCAACAAGCCGGCGCTAAGAAGGAATTGATGTATCGCAAAATGCCTTGGAAACTAATCATCCAATGCAACCCGAAGCAGACCAAGTTCGAGCCGATTGCTCTTTTCAATCTGGAGACTAATCCATATGAAGACAAACGGAAGAACAAGATCGACGACGAAGACCATCAAGCGATCGTTGACCGAATGCTCAAGGAGTACCTTGAAATATTTGAATCCCGTCAGCGAACCGTTCCTCTATACGACACCACGGAACAGTAGTGGTTGTCCAAAAATATCGAGGTTCGAGCTCGGCAAATGTTGTTGCAGTTTGCTACCCCTATATCAATCAGCAGAGGCATTTGTTGAGCTAACGTTCAGTTGGTAAAGGTGGCTTCGCCAGCCAACTTGTAGCGGGCTATTGTTGGCAGCGTGCATTGAATCGATCGTTTCAGCTGCTGAATTTCGCATCACGCTACTTACCGTGTCTCGCTCGGTAAAGAACAGGGACGAGTGCATCGCTGGATGGAAATATCGTCGCATGTTGAATCCGTCGACCTCTTGGACATCAGACTGGATCGGAGCCGTCTGTTCGACATCCATCCGGTGCGGGTGTTTCCAGATGACGGCGTTCGGAAAGTTCGCCAGCCAATTGCCTCCCGAATCAGCAACGACTTGGCGTTCGCCTATCACGTTGCCATCATCGTCATAGATTTTTAGGCTTAACGTTGTACCGGGTTCCGCGAGACCACTAAAAATAGGATCGACTGGAAGCGGTCGATGCATTCGAGCAGATTCTCCGTACTCCCAGCCATAAACGTCTGTCCGCGCCGATGAGAAAGCAATAGAGAAGTTGTTGTTTGAGTCAAAAGCGAAAACCAGAACATCGTCTTCAACGGTGGAGGAGTTGTTGTCCAATCGCGTCTCCACTCCGTTGCTGCCATCGTCTGCAACGGTGGCGGTATTGATGATGACATCGGCGAGTGGATCTTCAACAACGAACGGAATCTCAACGAAAACGGTGAGCGTGCGGGTGTCTCCTCGACCGTCAAGATCGCCAACGCTCCAAATCAATTCGCCGGTGGATGAGTCGTAGCTCACATTGGCTTCATCATTAGTCGTAACGTTGAACCGATTGAGAACTGAAACGGGGATCTGGTCGGTCACAACGACCCCGGTGCCGTTCTGATCTCCAATATTCGCGACTCGGATGGTGTAAAAGAAAGAGTCTCCCACCATCGCCGTTTCAGTCAGGCTTGACGTTTTCTCGATTTCGTAATCGGGAGTGGCGACCAGCGGTGTTGGGTCGGTCGACGTGTTGTTCCCCAGGATCGGATCCGCCCCACGTGTTCCGTCGTCAGTGACAGTTGCCGTATTGTCGAAGGTAGTCAACAGCACGTCGACAGGATCCTGAACGGTTACGGTAACTTGCAACGTTTTGGTTCCACCAAGCCCATTCAAATCACCAGCGTTCCAGACTAACCTCCCGGTTGCTGGGTTGTACGAGACATTGGTTGGGTCATCGGTAACCACTGAGAACTGATCAAGGACGTGAATGGGTAAGTCGTCGGTAATTGTGACGCCTGTTCCATCCATGTCCCCATGATTGATGACTTGGAGGAAGTAATTGAACGTCATCCCCGGTGCTGCAGAACCAGCAACGTCATCCGTTTTGATGATTTCATATTCTGGCGTTGCATAATATCCAAAGTCCGCATTGGTAACGCTTTGCCCTTCGGCCAACGAAACATCGGTGTCGTGATTCAGCGTTCCGTCTCGGTCGACGGTCGCATGATTGGCCAATGCTGCCGGTAAATCGGTTGGCTCCAATGAAATGCGATAGTCACCAGCAACTAGGTTCTCGAAAAGATACTCTCCGTCAGAATCAGTCAGTTGCGTGCGTGTCAGATCTATGCTGCCGTTGCCATCGATGTCGATCTCAAGCGTGACTCGAACACCGGCCAGCCCAAAATCTCCAGCGCCCGTGTCGTACGCGCCGCCGTCACCACCACGATCGAAAAAGACGGTGTCACCGATGGAGCCGGTTCCTCGATAGCCGAAATCCTGATCTTCATTGTCTTCGCCTGGCGTTAGCCCGACAGTTGACTGATTGCCGCTTGCAATGCCGTCAGAATCAAAGGTTTGCACTGTGCCTGAAGGTTGCGTAACGCGAACGACATGGTTGCCTGCCGGGACTCGTTCGAAAAGGTACTTGCCGTTTGCGTCAGTCACCGTTGAGAGCATATGGTCGACCGTGCCGTCGCCGTTGAGATCGATATCCAACTCAACGACAATGCCTTCCAATCCAATTTCATTGGCTTCGAAAGTACTGTTTCCGTTTTGATCCCAAAAAACGGTGTCGCCAACGGAACCCGTGCCAGTAAATCCAAAGTCAATATCCGGACGGTCACTTCCGCCAATGGCGACGTTCGATGTGCCATCAATCGCCGCGCTAGAATCGTCGACTTCGGCAGTTCCAGTCACTCCGCTCGGCAAGTCGCCACTGGCGATGATGACTCGATAATCTCCATTGAATAGATCGTCGAACCCGTACGCGCCACTGGAGTTGGTGGTCGTGTTGTAGGTGATGTTGTCAGCCGAAGTTGAAAAATCTCCGTCAATTCCGGCATACACCAAGGTCACACCGACGTTTTCTAAACCCGGTTCGCCACCGTCTTGGACTCCGTCACCATCAGCGTCGAACCAAACGTAGTCTCCAAGGTTCCATAGATTTTCGCCAAAATTCTGATTCGTCAAACCGGCCAGTGGGAGTGTAGCGTTGATCGTATCCGGTGTGGTGCTCGAGTATTGGGCCGGATGGATTTCTCGGATAACGTAATCGTCAGCCGGTAAGTTGTCGAACTGGTAGTTGCCATCGGTTCCGGTAGTCATTGAATCTATCAGGACAGTTCCCGTCGAATCGTAAAGCTCGATTCGCACACCATTGACTCGATCGGTGTCGGCTCCATTGAGACTTCCATTTCGATCGTCATCAACGTAGACCGTTCCAGAAATGGAGGTTCCGCGTTCTGCAAAATCGTATCCGGTTCCGTTATCTCCGCTGGTGACATTGATACTGCTGTTGATGTCGTTAGTTGTGACGTTTCCATTGCCCAGCGAACCATCTGAGTCGATGCCGTCGTTGTAGTTGGTTGGATGGGTTTCCGTCAGCGTATAGCCGGTCGTATCGCTGGGCCTTAATCCAGTAAACGCGTAGGTTCCATCTGCGTTGGTGTTAACCGCGATGTTGACTGTATTGCCAAGGTCATCCGTTCCAGTCAATCGAATTTGGACTCCACCTATGCCGGGCTCTCCGGCTTGCTGAGTTCCATTGTTGTTGTGGTCGTTGAAAACCGTGCCACTAATCGCCGCCGGTAACAATTCGCCAAAATTGTTTTCCGTTCCATTGGTGTCCGACGCGAGGTTGATACTGCTGAAGATGTCATTGACGGATGAGTTTCCACCTGGAGTCCCGATCGTGTCGATTCCGTCCAGATAGCCAGTTGGTTGAGTTTGGGTCAACGTGTAACCTCCGGGGCCGGCTGGTCGAAGGTTTGCAAACTCGTAGTAGCCATTGCTGTCGGTTGAAACGAATCGGTTGATTGCATTGCCCAAGTCATCGGTTCCGGTCAAAGTGACGACCGCCAGCTCGATTCCAGCATCGCCTGATCGTGAGCCGTTGTTGTCAGCGTCATGGTAGACGTATCCTGAAATGACGGACTCGACGACTTCACCAAAGTTGTAGTCGGTGCCTGAGTCGCCAGCGACTGCATTGATGCTACTGTTGACGTCGTTGCTTGTTACATCGCCATTGGCTAGAGATCCGTCGACGTCCGTTCCGTCTGCATAATCACGTCCGGACGGAGCGGCGAAATTTGGCTGCGTTTGAGTGATTGTGTATTCGCCAGGTCGTAGGCCTTCAAAAGAATAAGAACCATCGGCATCGGTCGTGATCGTGACCGGGGTTATCGCACCTGTGTCGTCGGTGCCGGAAAGCGTTATATCCACGCCGCCAATTCCGATTTCACTTCCATCTTTGACTCCGTCGTTATCAGCATCATGCCAAACAAAACCCGCAAGTTCTGCTTCCTCGAGTTCGCCGAAATTGTTGTCTGTACCATGAGTCTCTGTTCCAGTGGCCAGCACGATGTTTGAGAATTCGTCATTGGTACTGCTGTTGCCTCCGGGAGTTCCAATCGTGTCCGTCCCGTCGAGATAGTCTTTGCCATTAAGTGCAGTGGTGGGTTGAGATTCCGTGATGCGATAGGTTCCAGGTCGCAGGTCATCAAACAGATAGGATCCGTTCGGCAAAGTTTGAACGGTTACATCAACTGCATTCCCCAAATGGTCGGTGCCTCGCAGTCGGACATCGACGCTGCCGATGCCAGTTTCTGTTCCATCAAAAGTCCCATCATTGTCCGCATCAAAGTAAACGTTGCCCGCCAAGCTGTTACTGCGGATCGTGACGCTGTCGTTGTCGGTGTCACTATTGTCATTATCGGGATCTGGGTCGTCGCGCTCGCCGCTGACCGTTCCGTCCAGTGTTGATGCATTGGTAATTGTGGCAGTATTGACCAATGCGGCACCCGGAGCCACGGTTTCTTCCAAGTCCAAAGTGAATGTGAAGGTCACGAAACTACCTGCAGCGATTGAGCCGCCACTGTAAGAAAGCGCGCCTGTCCCCGAGTTGTAGTTGGCGGTGAAATTGCTTGGATAGTCCGATCCGGCTGTGCCAATGTTAACGCTGCTTAAATCGTAGTGGGCGGGATTGAGTAAGTCTTCCAGACGAACATCGTAGGCTGCGCTCAGTCCAGTGTTGTCGATTCGCAGTTCAATGGTGACTTGCTCGCCCGCATCGGCCAACGCTTTGTCAATGTTTTTGGTAATCGCCAAATTCGATTCGACCACGTCCACGTCAACTTCATTGGAAGTAACTGGCGCAACCCCATCTCCGACAATATCGATCGTTGCCGTGTTGGAAAGTGTTGTTTGACCTGCACCGTATCCGACATTTGTCGAAACATCAGAGACCGCAGCCGTAACCAGAATCAGAAACGCGTTGTTGGAAGTGTCATTGTCGACGCCGACATCAATTTGACCAAATGTGAAAGTTACATCGTCGCCATCGGTGGCACCGCCGGAAACGGAGGGAGTTCCACCTGTGATAGTTCCGTTAAAATCAGCAGTCAATAATCCACCGGAACCAGCAGTCGTCGTAACAATTTGATAGTTTTCATAGTTTAAGCCATCGGGCAGCAGGTCGACGACGTTCATTCCGGGCGTCGTTCCTTCAGGCAGCGTTACCTTCAATGCGTAAGTGACCCTTTCGCCAATGGTGACATCGGTACCACTTGTTTCTGTTTGATCCGTATTGAAAATGGATTTGGTAAAGACAGGGGGATTGATTGAGAAGCTGGCCGATCCGGCATCGTCATAATCATGCGTGTCATCCAGCGGATCAGTTCCGTCTCGCTCACCACTGTCGTCGGTCGTGTGAGATGATCTGGCGGATACGTCTCCATCAAGTGAACTCCACTGCGCATTGGCTGTGTTGGAGACGACATCGTTGGGGCCGTTGGTCGGTGCAATGGTTCCGTTGATGGTCAACGTAATCGTTCGAGCACCGTCAGACTTAAGTAAATCAAGATCGACGCCACCGTTGAGCGACAGGGTATAGCCAATCGAATCATTACCGGACAATGTAAAATCGCTGGCGGTCAGTCCGCCGCCCATTGAGTCGACAACACCAAAGGAGGCACCCAAAATCGCTGAAGTACCGCCGCTGACGACTGGCAAAGTATCACTGAAAGTTACGTCAAACGCGTCGTAGTTTCCAGTGTTCTGGATCACGATGGTGTACTCAACGGGATCGCCCGCATCGCCCGTTGTGTCCCCTGATGGCGGAGAGACTTCGACAGATTTTGTGACTTCAACGTGAGCTTCGCGAACTGTCACATCTGCCGCATCACGCGTTAGATCGTTGTCAGAATCGCCACCCCATCCGAAAGTGGCGCTGTTGTCGAGGTCGACTCCAGATTGGTTGCTCGAGACGTTTAACACGACGGCTTGGTATTCGACTGTAATCGAACCATCGGTGTTGTTGCTTAAATTCGCATCAGTAACCGTGCCAAAATCCCAAGACACTGTTCGACCGTTGGCACTGACTGTTGGAGTCAGACTACCACCAATGGTCACGTCGTTAAGAGAAGAACTGGTTTGTCCAACAAAGGCCAGCCCACTGTCGAGAGTGTCGACGATCACTGCCTGAGGCGTCGTGCCTTCCGGGAAAGTCACCGTCAGCCGATAGGTGACCAACTCACCAATAACAGCGTCGTTGGAGCCATTAAACGAGTCGTCGATTTCAGTACCAATCAACGTCTTGGTAAATGTTGTGACGCCGTCAACCGTTACCGAATGCGATTCACTGTCGGCATAATCGTTGGGATTGTTGCCGGCTCCATCGCTGCCGTCGCGCTCACCGTGAAGCGAGCCGGTTGTCGAATCGTAAGTGATACCTCCGGTATTGACTCCATTGAGCGAAGCTAGGTCGCTGCCGGTCGAGTTACCACCCGAGCCGTCGGCGGTTCCAAAGTCTCCGGGTAGCGACGACCAAGTCACGTTGGCAGTATTGGCGAGTACCTCACCCGGGTTGACCGTCAGATCGATTGTCGAAGTATAGACAACTTCAACGACTTGGCCTTTGTTGACACGATCAAGCAAGATGTCGATCGTGTTGCCGGAAGAATTGTTTGTGAATGAAGCACTGACTCCGTCGATCGTCACCGAGGTGATTGCACCAAGCGTTGTCTTGGTTGGCAAGCTGTCGAGCAGGCGAACGTCGAACGCGTCGGATCGGTTATTTCCGGTCGCCACATCAAATGTGACCGTATAAGTAATCGAATCGCCCGCGTCACCCGATGTAATACTACCCTGTTTGTTGACGTTCTGAACGAGTGGCTCGGCAATGATGACCCGAGGTCGATTGGCATTGGGCATGTCGTAAATTTGGGTGCCGTTGGTGCGAACACGCACATCGTTATAGCGGCTTTCTCCGGAATCGTTGCGAGCGCTATCGGACAAATTGTTGTTGTCGACTAAGACATTGAATTCAATGACGGCATATTCAATGTTGGTATCTCGATCATTGTTGTCGATGTCGCCAAGCTTGAAATAGATGTCACGTCCTGATGTGTAATCGTCGTTCTCGCCGCTGGAGCTTCTCGAAACAGCGCTGTCCGGCAAGACGCCCGACGTGACAGCGGACGACGTCACGCCAACTCCATCGGAAACGAAGTTCACGGTGGCTGTTCCGTCGTCTATGTAAGTCAATCCAGCCGGCAGTACATCGTGAACCTGAAGGCCAGTCAACGAGCCTTCCGGTAGTGCGACTTGAACTTGATACCTGACGATTTCACCAATCGTCACGCGCTCAATTCCGCCAGCGACCGATGTGTGGGCTTCGCTGGTTGATACGATCGTTTTCGTGACCGTCACATTTTCGATGACCACGTCGGCATCGTCGCTAGGTCTATTGGCGGCGTGATTTTGTCCGCCTTCAATTCCGGCATAGTTTTCAATGACGGCGGTGTTGGTGTAAGTTTCTGCCGCTTCCACCGTGGCGTCAGCCGTGACGTCATAAAATAGGATTACCACGTTGCGGCCATCTGATGCATCAAAGCCATCAAGCGACCCGGAGTTGGTTCCGTCACCGGTGTCCGGTGTCGCGCCTGGATCATCCAACGTAATTCCAGACGAAAATAAACTCGCCTCGGTTCCCGAATAGGAAATTGCAGCCCCGGTTCCGTCAACGATTTGTAGGCTTCCACCCACCAGCGTGAAGCCAGTGGGAAGCGAGTCGCTGATCGTGACGTCGTAGGCTCCACGAGTGCTGTTGCCAGTGTTTTCGAGCACCACGGCATACCGAATCGTGTCCCCTGCGTCGACGCCACCGGTGATGTTTGCATTGATTCGCTGCGAGGCCAACGCGCCTGAGTTGATGACTCCGCCAGTGAATGGCGCACCACCGGTTCCGGCCGTACCAAAAGTAATTCCAGCGGGGCCAATCGTTGAGTCGTAAGTCGCTCCCGAGTTGTCGCTGCTGACGATACCTTTGGTGATATTCAATTCTGGTTGCAAAACTTCGATTTGGACGATCTGATCAATAACCGTTGGCGTGTTTTGCGTGGTTCCTTCCTCGGCACGAACTATGTTGGTTAGGAACAAGCCATCGGCTGTCGGTGCGTCTTGAGCTGTGATCGAAAAGTACACTTCGATTACCGAAGTCTGCGACGATGGATCGTCGTAGCTTCCAAACGTAAGCTCTAGTTCGTTGCTACTTCCTACGCTGATTGTCGGGATGATGTTAGAGTCTGGAGCATTGGAGGAATAGAAGGTGTCGTTGGTTCCGAATTCGATAACGCCACTAGCCGGAGCCGTTCCATCGAAGGAGCCTCCCAGATTGAACGTCCAGTCGTCTTGTGCGTCGGTAACTCCGTCAGCGTTGTGGTCAGTCGCATCAAAAATCGGTAGCGGCAGGAAATCTGTCAGACGTAAGCTTTCGAAGTCGCTCGTTGGAACGGTGTATTGAAGGCGATACGTAATCACGTCGCCAGGATTTAAAGAGACTTTGCCGCTGGGGCCGTTAGGCAGGGTGGTATTCCCGTTAATCGCGTAGACGTCTTTGATCAGCGTTCCCGTTGCAATGGTGATGCTGGCCGAACTGGTGTCGGTTTCACTATGAACGACATTGTTGATCGATCCATCTTCTGCATTCTCGCGAACGGTTCCTGTAATTGACAGGTTGCTGTTGGTAATGATGTCACCCTGATCGACACTTCGGTCACCCGATGCGAATGAGTCAGCATACTCTTCTTGGATAACCGTTCGGAACGTGATCGTTCCCGTTGCCGCGCCGCCGTTGGTTGCTCCGTTGGAAAATCCGCCTTGCAAGATTCCATCGGCTGCTGAGTTGTCGATCATGGCTTGAGAGAGATCGAAGCGAAGCGTCGTATTTCCATCACTTCCATCGCTCGCGCCGGCTCCAGCTTCACCTGTGTTGTCCGTCAAATCGATGTCGGTTTCGTCGACCACCAAAGTCTGACCGCCGTCCGCGTCGGTAATACTACGAACGGTGAAGTTTCCAGTGACGGTGCCGTTTAGGTCCGTCACTGTGAACGTTGCCCCATACCCAAAATCGAAAAGTTGACCGTCTTGAAAAATGTCGTCGATGACTAAATCGCCGAACGTATAGTAGTCCGAAATTTGAAAATTCAGGGTGTACTCTAGCGTATCACCAGGGTTGGCTCCGCTTGCTCCCACGTTGTTAACGATGGCGACTGATTTTTGGATCGCGATCGCTTTGTCGTCCAGAAGGTGCTCTTCATTGACTGGATCGGGATCAGCAACCGCGTTGTCTGTGCCGCCCGTGTCGCGCGCATCGATCGGAGTCCAATCACCGACTGCTCGTGCATTGTTGAACGAGCGAGAGTCAGGTGTAGATGTCGTGTCGTCTTCACCATCGATCGGAATCACTCGATTGCCATCAGCATCCAGCTCGGTGACATAGAAACTAAAGGTAATCGAAACGTCAGCGGTTGAAGTGGAGCCAACCACGTCATTGTCTGGGGTGATCGTAAGATCCAGGTTGTTACCCGGAAAGGTCAACGCTCCCAAGTTGTCCGAGTAAGCCGCGGCAATTCCGTTGACCAAAACACTATCGATGGAGGTCACAACCACGTTGTTAGGAAGGCTATCGATGATATCAAGGTTGGAAATCGTCTGGCCATCCGCGATGTCGACATCGATCCGGTATTGTTGGGGGTGATTGGGGCCGGTCACCGTTTCGTCTTCTGGCCCAAGATATGTCTTGGTCAGCGACATGAGGGTGGGAGTCACCGACATCTGTTCGCTCCAACTCGTACCTCCAGCGGACGGATCGGAGACATCAGTGCCAGCATCGCTGACGACCGAGGGATCAGACGTTGGATTGTCCAGTGGATCACTTCCGTAGCGAAAACCCGAACGAGATTGGATTGTTAGCGCAGTTCCCAGATCAGCTAGATCGCTCATCGAACCCGTAACGACAATGTCAGCGGGAGGCTGACCAGGCGTGAATGAACCAAACGGTAACTCTACCACAACCAATTTGTCGCCAGCGGTGCCGGTAACTTGAAGAGGGGTTCCTGTCGCGTCGACGGCGAACGGATGATCGATGGTTCCGGTGCCGCCACCATCGTCAGGAAATGTCAGCTCAATTGTATTGAGGGCTTGCCCCAAATAGGTCGCGCCGACGAAATCAATGCCGTCAGTTGTGTCAGTGCCAGCAGCGCCATCGGCTCCGTTGGCTGGAAAGATAAAATCGACAAATGGGCCAAAGCCCGCATCAGTTCCAGTGTTTTGGTAGGTCGCAGTAAACTGAAAATTTTCGCCAATCGGAACATCCTGATTCGCCGCCGCGAATTGGACGTCCGGCCCAACGGCAAGCAAGCCTTGGTAGCTGGCCTGTAGTTGTTGACTGAAGACGACGGTTGATTCGAGGGTGCCGTGTCGGTATTCGAGAGTCCAGTCTCCGCCTCGAGATTCGCTGCCTGTGTCGTCATCACTAGCCGCCACGTCAGTGTTTGTTAGTGCCGCCAATGAATCGACAAGCTGCCGACCTTCCGCACTTTCCGCCAAATCACAACCATAGAGTAAAATGTCTCCAGTGGAGTTGAGTGCATCTCCCCAGCCAGAAATCTGGCCGGCGTAGGCATCCAGGTTGTCGGCAGTAACCCAAGTGTTACCCAAGCGGAATGCGGCATTGTCGCCGTGGGTGACAAGATGGAGAGCGTCCAAGCTTTCGTACTGAGCAAGAACATTTGAGACTTGCTCAACGCCATTTGACTGGGCGTCTAGTAAAACAACTTCGATATCGCGGCTATTGTCGGCGTTGTTTAGGAGGTCGTCGACAAGAATTTGATAATTGTCAACGCTTGTGTCAACGATCACCAATTCATGCCGCGTCTGCTGAGGCGTGTCGCTAGATTGAGCGGCCCGATCACTAGCCAAACCACTCTCGTCCTCTTTGTAATTGGCTACATCCTGTTCGAACGACTGATTCGAGTCAGCCGAAGAAGACATGGAATTGGCATCACCTGCGTTCGGATCGCCGCCGGCATCCATCGTTGCATCGAAAAGGATGCGGTCTTCCAATTTGGAGAGAAGTAGGTCACGACGGTTGGGCGTCTTCTTGGAATTCTTGCTCATAAGCCAATCGAAAATTAAAGCGAGTTCGCAACTTGCGCGCATCAGACAGCGGGCTTGCCAAATCAATTTGGCGTTAGGAATCTGAAACGCAGTAACAAAAAGTTGGTGCTTTAGGTTTTCGATCGAATTCGCAAAGAGCTTGCGAAAGGAGCTTAATTGAAAGCGTGATCGTGTCTGCAGTCTTCGTCTTCGACGCGTCTCTCATGTGAAGTCTTGAACTGCAAGCCATATTCCGATTGTAAGAGCTGGATGCTTTAGGAGGCCGAACTTTTTAATGGCTTTTCATTGGCATAGGTCATTCTCTTAGCCGTAGAGATTGCCATTGTTACCTAAATCGTTCAACAAAATGGAGGTTGTCGTTCCGTTCGAATTAACCCGAAGAAGCATTGTAAGAGCTTCTTCTCATGCCATCCCACATGGCAACGAACTAGACGCAGACCACCAAACAGTCCTGTGGATTCATCAGAAATTCCACAGAAGTTTACGACCGCGGTACCTTAACCCCGAAGGTTCCAGATGCCCTTGCCGACCCTCCTAAAAATGTCATCGTGCTTCCTAGCAAACGCGCTAGTAGCCACTGGCCTTTACGCCCAAAGCAACGAATCTGTTTCGATCGCCGATTACCATTATCGGATCCAAGTCGCCGCTGATTCGGATCACGTGGAACGTCAGTCGCTCGTCTCGATTGACCCGATCCCAGATGGATTTACCCCGTGGTGGCAAAATGCGATGAGTAATCGCTTGCAATCTGGAACCAGCGGAACGACCGTCGATCTCGAAACGCTGATTGTGCGTACCCTGCAATCTTCATCGCAGGTTAAGGTTTTCAGCGACCTGCCCTTTATCCGTCAGACTGCAATCGTTGAAGCCCAGTCAGCTTTTGATTGGACAGCATTCATGGATACGCGGTGGGACGACACGAGTGATCCGGTGGGGAACATCCTGACGACTGGAGGGTCTCCACGGTACCGCAATAATCAATGGACGTACGCTGGTGGCTTACGTCGAAAAAACACCCATGGCGGTTATTTTGAAATCGCTCAAGAGTTTGGTTTTCAGCATACCAATTCAACTTTCTTCCAACCCAACAATCAAGGCACATCGCGAATCCGATTGAGCTATACCCAGCCACTTAGACGTGGTAGCGGTCAGGTTTACAATACCAGTCTTGTTGTGCTGGCCAATATCGACGCCGATATTGCTCAAGACGAATTTTCCCGTCAACTGCAGTCTCATTTACTGGAAGTGACGCGAGCCTATTGGTCGTTGTATCTGGAGCGAGTGGCGTTGGTGCAAAAGCAACAACTATTCCTGCGAGCGGAAAAGATACACAACAATTTGCTTGCTCGGAAGAACGTCGATGTTGTAGGTAGCCAATTGGTTCGAGTCGAAGCCGCAGTCACGTCCCGCAAGTCGGAATTGGTTCGCGCCGAAATGGCGGTTCGCAATGCACAAGAGCGAATTCATGCGTTGGTGAACGATCCGGAGTTGGCGAGTATTGTCAATTTGGAAATTATTCCAACCGACATTCCGGTTCGTCATTCAGATCCGTTCGAGATTGGTGAGGTGTTGTCAACGTCGTTGCAAATGCGTCCGGAAGTCAATCAGGCTCTTAAGCAAATTCGTGGTGCCTGTGTCAGGCTTGGCATGTCCAAAAACGAAATGCTGCCCCAACTCGATTTGATTTTGGAGTCGTATGTTGCGGGCCTTCGTGATGACAGCGACATCGGGCAAGCGTGGGCCGATCAATTCTCCACGGGTGAACCGGGGTATTCAGTGGGCCTTCAGTATGAGATTCCGATTTGTAATCGGGCGGCTCGTGCAAGACTGCAGCGTCGGCGTCTGGAGTTGCGTCAATTAAGAAATCAGTTTCGAACGACGGTCGAAACGTTGATGATGGAAACGAAAGTCGCGGCTCGCGAAGTGCGAACTTCGGATCGTGAGTTCAAAGCGAAATACCATTCGATGCAGGCGGCTGCTAAACGTTTGGATAACATCGAACAACGCTGGGCGGCCTTGCCTGGTGTCGAGACTTCGATTGGCTTGTACCTCGATGATGTGTTGGCAGCTCAGCAGCAATTAGCCGACGCAGAGTATGAGTTTGCGAAATCAGAAACAACTTACAACCTTGCGTTGATGAATCTAAAACGTGCAACGGGCATGCTGTTGCAGCACGAGCAGGTCGTTGGCGGTGTGGCAGATGTTGAAGGTTTGCCAACGCGAGTTCTCGATAAGGCGACGATGCCAAGCGTTTCCACGGGCTTCGACTTTTTTCAATCGAGTTCAGCCACTGGCGATTTTGAGTATTCGGCCAACACCGTCGGCATTGACAATCGACAGAACAGCTCAAGCCCAAGAGTTTCGAACCAGCGTTACCCAGCGTTAAGTTCCGAAACAAGCCATCGCTGACAGATCCGATGCGGCCAAGGATCTTTGATTGGTGAATGTGTTCTTTTACCAGTCGCCGATTGCTCCGCGACCGTTGCGTTGATTTCTGCACGACAGCTTCTTGACTCTGGCATTGTTGGTGCTTTGGCCAGGGCTTGGAGTCCAACGTTTCGATCGTGGAGCAATCGGCGACGAATGAACTGAAGCAAGTACGTTCGACGTCGTCGATCACTAAATTCAGCCGATAAAACCATGAATCTCCTTCGGACATTTTCAGCACGTCATAGCGCTTCGAACGCTCGAGCTGCTGCACGTCTGCTGCGGGGGATTCGGGCTGAACGCGAACGATTGGAATCATTCAGCGACGCTCAACTAGCCGAGCGTTACGCTGACTTGCGAGACGGCATGGAGTTCGAAACTAGTAGCCAATTTTCCGATGAGACGTTGCTGCACGCGTTTGCATTGGGGTTGGACGCGCTTCGCAGGAAGACGGGCATGTTGGCCTACGATGTCCAGCTGCTTGCAGGCTTGGCGATGGCGCGAGGTTCGGTGGCGGAGATGCAGACTGGTGAGGGCAAAACGTTGACCACGATGTTCCCGATCGTGGCGTTCGCGCTTTCAAGAAGCGGCGTGCATGTGGCGACTGTGAATGGTTATCTCGCCAATCGTGATTGCGAATTTTTAGCGCCCGCGCTGCGCTTGCTAGGGATTTCGGTTGGTATGTCCCACTCGGACGATTCGGCCGATGAAAAACGGCAAGCGTACGCCTGTGATGTGACGTTCGCCACTGGCTACGACCTGGGATTCGATTTTTTGCGGGATCAAATAGCGACTCGTAAACAGGTTGAGAACCGCTTGGGCTCGAAGCTGCGACGCGACTTGTTCAGCAACCCGGCTGACGTCAGCCCTCAAATGCAGCGCGGATTTGCGGCGGCAATTGTTGACGAGCTTGACAGCGTGTTTATTGACGAAGCCATCACGCCGCTGGTGCTCAGTTCCGGAACGCTGGGGGCAGTTTCGGGAGCCGCAGAATTGGGTGCGGAAGTCGATGGTTCTGTCTATCGAATGGCTCAAGAAACGGCTGCTCATTTGGTCGAAGGCGAAGACTTCATGATTGATTCGTCCGCCAAATCGTTGACGCTTACTGAACAAGGAAGCGAGGCAGCGCATCGAATGCGAGATCTTGCGGCTGATGGTGGACATCACCTGTTCCGGCCTTGGCGGCTTTATGTCGAGTCAGCTTTGCGAGCGCAGTACATGATGATTCGTGACATCAATTACGTTGTTAGAAACGACGCGATTGAGATCGTTGACGAGTATACAGGCAGGATTTTCAGCGATCGGAATTGGCGTGATGGTTTGCATCAAGCGGTCGAAGCCAAAGAAAGCGTTTCCTTTACAGAGGAGCGAACAACAATCGCCAAGATCTCGCGTCAACGATACTTTCAAAGATACGCGACGTTGTGCGGCATGACCGGTACCGCCGATGGCCATCAGCACGAACTGCGAAAGTGCTATGGGCTGGATGTGGTGATCATTCCAAGACGAAAAAAGTTGCTGCGCGAAGAAGTTGCGACCCGCTATTTCAAAACACAAGCTGACAAGATCGAGTTTGCGACCATTAACGCAATTCACAGAAGCCAAAACGGTCAGCCAGTTTTGATCGGTACTCGGACGATTGGTCAGAGCCACTTACTGGCTGCAAAGTTCGCAGAACGAGACGCCGAGTATCAAGTTTTAAATGGGGTTCAGGACGGTGATGAATCGAGCTTGATCGCGCAAGCCGGCAATTCAGGCTTGATAACGGTTGCCACGAACATGGCAGGACGTGGGACTGACATCAAGCTGTGTGATGGCTCGATCAGCGCCGGTGGCCTGCATGTGATTGGCTTCGAACGCAACTCGTCAGCGCGCATCGATCGCCAGCTTATCGGTCGTTCGGGTCGGCAAGGTGACCCAGGGAGCTGTCAATTTCTGGTGGCGGCCGATGACGATATGGTCGGGCGTTTCGATGGGGAGTTCGCGAAGGTGCTCGGTCGGATCAGAAACAGCGGCGGCGTTGAGAGTAAGAGTTTTGATAGGTGTATAAAGCGAATTCAAGCCTTGGCCGAGAAAGCTGGCTATCAGGCGAGGCAACAAGTGATGAGAGAAGAACTTTGGACAGACAAAGTCAAGAAAACGGCGGGGTGATGATGAGCAGGCAATTTATAGAAAACGCCGTTCAACGTGGCGCTAAGTTGAACATCTTTGGGCTGAACAATTCGGGGGTGAATCCTTCGGAGCCAAGCATGCCAAACGGGACGCAAATGGGGCTGCGGATTTGCTCCGGAGTCAGGAAGAGTGCGAGTGTGTGTTTGCGCGTGATGTTGGCAGTAGTTGCGGTTGCAAGTGTGGCGCAATCGGCATTTTCGCAATCGACAATTTCACAATCGAGGTTGGCCCAATCGCGTCAGGCACCGGAAGGATTTACCGAGCCATTCAAGACGGTGATCGTTGCTTCGCCTGAATCGGGAGTGTTGCACACACTTTCTGTGCGAGAAGGAGATCGTGTGGCGGAGGGCGACATCATTGGTCGGCTGGACTCTCAGGTTCTGATCGCGTCGGTTAACGCTGCCAAAGAAAAACTGTTGGCCCAAGGCAAAATCAATGGTGCAAAAGCTAAGGTCGACAGCACCGGTCATCACTTGGAGCAAATGAGCAAGTTGTTGGATCGGGAACACGCCAGTAACAAGGAGGTCAAACAGGCTCGGTTGGAGCATAACTTGGCCAAAGCAAGTTTGGAAGTTGCCAAGGACGAGTTGACAGCTTTCACGATGAATTTGAAACAGATTGAAGCGCAGCTTGAACGCCGAATTGTGCGGGCACCGATTGCAGGTACCGTCCTGGAGTTGCCGCGCCAAATCGGCGAAGCGATAACCGCATCTGAAAGCCAGGTCGCGACGATTGTAGCCCTCGATAAACTTCGAGTCCGCTATTTCATTGCGACGAAACGAGCCATGTCGCTGAGACGCGGTCAATTGATCGGAATCTATTTCCCAGAAACGAATCAACAAGCCGAGGCAACCGTCGACTTTGTTTCACCGGTGACGGATTCCAAAAGTGGTACCGTTCGCGTCGAGCTTCTGGTTGAGAATCCAGACCAAAAACTACGCAGTGGCTTGGCGTGTTTGCTTGGCAATGTCAAAACCGCCAGAACCCGTGCACCCCTACGACACAAGTAGGCAGACTGACCAAATTCGATGACCGATGGACTCGTGGACAATCGTCCCCGCTAGAAAAGTAGAAACGTGAGAAAATATTATGACCAAGCAAACTCAAAAAGATTTCGACATTCGTTACAACCAATCTGATATCAAGTACATCACCCAATTCCTGGTCAGCCCGGGAAGCGAAGAGGTTTTGCTGGAGCTATCACCCGGTTTGCTGAAAGATTCCAGTGATCGCGATACATTGCCAATCCAAGCACGGTTGGCACTGCCGTGGTCGACGACTGAACGATTGGCCAATGTTTTGAATCAAGTGGTCGCCGCGCGACGACAGCAGATTGAAGAGAAATTGAAGGCCCACCAAAATCAGCCGGTGGCACCAGCAGGCAAACCTTCAAATCTCAAGCCATCTCGGGGTGTTCCCAAAGCATCGTTGCCAAACATGTCTTCCTCCAGTCACTAAAAAAGAGCATTGAACTACAAGGGTAATGAATTAGAGGACAATGAATTCGTTCGGCAACTTCCGTGTTCTTCCTGACCTGTTATGGATAAACCAATCACTTCCAATTTTACGCACGCTCCCAGTAGTCCAGCCATTGGGCCAGGTTCCCAGCCGGTTGCTAGGCAAACGCCTGATGTAGCTACGGTTTTGCGTACCAAACCCGCGCGGCGAAAACGGAAACCGGAAACCACAGAGCCCTGTTCGCCGACGCGTCCGAATTCGGCGATTGCCTTGGATACCGTTCAGGTTCAATTGCAACGATTGATTGTTTCGTCGGTCTCGCATGCGGATCTAATCCAGCAAATGGTTCGACTCAACTGCCGTCTGTCCAATGCGATTTGGAGCGGGTACTTTGTCCAGAACGAAGCCAGTCAAGTCGTTTGTTCGGCAGAACATAACTCCATGGCGCAGCAGAATATCGGCATTCATCAATCGTCGATGTTACCAACGGTGAGTGGTGCAATTTCCTCGGGCAGCGCCAAGGTTTCGCGCGACCAAGAGCTTGTCGTTATTGCCGTTCCGGTGTTTGACAATCCATCTGGGGAAGTGGTTGCAAACGGTTGTCTGTGCATTGCTCTCAACCTTGGTGATAGTCCCGCTGAACCGTTTTTGCTGATTTCTCAGATGGTTGCCAGTGCCCTAAGTCAGTGGTATGAACGGAAGCGCCACGATGATTTGGATTGGCAAGTTGATTCGACGGCGGCTATCGCTGAACTTAGTTCTAAGATCGTGAACGAGGACGGATCGCAAGAGGCTGCAATGCTGGCCGCCAATGAGCTGGCCGTTTTTCTGAATGCATCGGTGGTAGCAATTGGATATTGCCATCGCGAAAACAGTAAACGAACTAAGGTGCAAGCCGTCTCTGGCGTGTCCGAGGTTGATCCCGGTGGAAAGCACGCGGGGTTGCTACGGTCTGTGTTGAATGAATCTTTGATACGAGACTCAGTGACGACATTGCCTCGAATTGACACGAGTGATCGAAGTTTGAAACTGGCTCATCAACAGTTGCTTGAAAAGTATCCGCACCACCGTTTGGTGAGTGCTCCCTTGAGAACGACAGGTGGGAAAGTGATCGGTGGCTGGCTTTGCGTGCTGCCCAACGACGCTCGGAAACACGAACGACTGTGCCGTTTTGCAGCAGTCACCAGCGGATATCTTGCCGACGCATTGGACGCTAACAGGCGAGCCTCAGTTGGCGCGGTGAGCCGGTTGGTGACGCAGTTTAAGAAAATGGTTGGCGGGCAAACTGGCAAAGTTGTCATGGCGGCTATGTTGTTGGCGAGCTTGATCATGATGATTCCGGTTCCTCACCGCGTCGCGTGCGATTGCGAGTTGATCCCCGTCGTTCGAAGGTTTGCGGTGGCGCCTCACGATGGGATTTTACTGGAAACGTTTGTCCGGCCGGGCGATATCGTTTCAGCGGGACAAGTCATCGCTCGCATGGACGACCAAGAGCTGATGTTGGAGCGATATGATTTGCTTGCCAAACGGGAAACGGCCATCAAGAAGCGAGATGTGAGCCGTTCGAATCGCGATGCGTCCGCGACGCAAATTGCCGAGATGGATCTTGAGCAATTGGAAACGCAAATCGAGTTGGTTGAGTTTAAAAGGAACAATCTTGAAATCAAAAGCATTGTCGCCGGTATTGTTCTGCAAGGTGACTTGGAAGATGCACAGGGAGCTCCCGTGCGAATTGGCGATGTGTTGGCTGAGGTGGCTCCGTTACAAACGCTGCGGTTGGAGTTGAACGTCAACGAATCCGACATCGCCTATGTGGAATTAGAACAAACGGCTTCGATCGTACTCGATGGAAACCCGTTGGATTTGTTGACCGGTCAGATCGAACGAATTCGCCCGGCTTCAGAAAATCGAAATAACAAAAACGTCTTTGTGTCCGAGATCGCAATCGACAATCAGAACGCGCTGTTGCGACCCGGCATGCAGGGAACAGCGAAGATTGCGGCGGGTGATCGATCGCTAGGTTGGATCCTGTTTCACAAACCATTCGAGCGAGTCTATAAGATTTTTAGATGACGCGAGCGGCAGCCTATCCACTAGTGATTCGTCAGACCTGAAATGCTGGGTGCCACGCTCGCTCGCTCAAGCATGCTCACGCAAGCGAGGCCATGGCGCCCAAACAATTAGTCAACTCAACAATGACGAGCCACTAGGACGCATGTTTTTTTTTGTTATTTCAGACTTAGCCTTTGACATCAAACGCATTGTAGACAATCAAACTCTGGCCAATTTATGCAAGCAACTCACCTCGATGAATCGACTGACTTAGCCAACTTGCGTTTGCGGCTGCGCGGTGGGCTGAGCTTTGACTTGCAAGAATATGGTGGCAAGCGATGTTATGTCATACACGATGAAACGTCGTCAAGCTATTTTCAAATAGGCATTCCGGAGTATGCGTTTCTGTCAGTACTCGATGGAAACACAACACTTCAAGCAGCCGTTCAGGAAACATCTCATCGACTTGGTCATGAAGCACTCACGATTCGAGACGCCGTTCGAATTGGCCACTGGCTGATAGAGTCGGGACTGGCAAACTCAGTCGATGGCTCCGGTTCGCAAACGAACAGCGCGAGTGTATTGCTTGAGCGACGGAAATCGCAACAGCAGCAAAAATCGGTTGCTCAGCTTAACCCGCTATTTATCAAGCTGCCTTTGGGAAATCCACAGGCCTTGATTCGATTGTTAAGTTGCTTCTTTGGATGGTTGTGTTCGGGATTTTTTCTTGGCATCTGGGTCGCCGTCGTGATGTATGCCATCGTTTGTGTTTTTCAGTCGCCAAGTGAACTGTACGCCGCAGGTTTAGGAGTCTTCACGGCTGATGGTTGGGCGTGGATGCTGGTGACGATGATTGGCCTCAAGGTCGTTCATGAATTGGCACACGGATTGTTTTGCGATCGGTTCGGCGGATCGGTCAAAGAAACTGGGTTGGTGTTTATATTGTTTATCCCAATGCCCTATGTCGACGTGACGTCCTGTTGGAGTTTTCGTTCCAAGTGGGAACGGATCGCGGTGGCGGCCGCCGGAATGTATATCGAAATGTTCGTTGCGGCACTCGCAGCCATTGCTTGGAGTTTTAGTGGCGATCCAGTGTTGAAGTTTCATCTGTTCAATGTGATGTTGCTTGGAAGCTTAACGACGCTTTTGTTTAACGCGAACTTCTTGATGCGTTTCGACGGCTACTACATGCTGGCGGACTTTCTCGAGATCCCCAATCTTTATCAAAAAGGCCAACAGTTCGTAAACGGATTGGGCAGCCAATTTGTATTGGGCATGGCAGGTGCTCCGTGTTTGGGCGGCCGGAAAACTCAGCGGATTATTCAGGCGTACGGTTTGGCCGCTTTGTTTTGGCGCGTCACGATTTGTGTTTCTCTTGCGATACTTGCAACCGCGTTGTTTTATGGCTTTGGTATCGCCTTGGCGATAATTGGCGTGATCTTTTGGTTGGGCACACCGATTTGGCGATTCGTTTCAAATTGGCAAGACCCGTCTGCCGGGCGGAAGCCAAATTTCAAATGGATTGCGACGGTCACGGTTCCGGCGATCGCATGCTTGGCGTTGGTGATGTTCAGTTTTCCATGGCCGGTTCGAGTCAGTGCGCCGGCGATTGTTGAATACGAATCGCCGGCATTGATTCGTGCAGACGCGTCTGGGTTTGTGAAAGCCGTCTACGTGACCGAAGGGCAGACCGTTCGGCGAGGTGATTTGTTGGTTGAGCTTGAGAATCAGGAACTTAAATCGCGTTTGAGTGAACTTAAGTTGGAGCGGGCGAAATCAGTTATACGAAGTCGAACATTTTATCAGGATCGAGAAATTGCGACTTACCAAGCGGAGAACGCGTCGCGTTTGGCGATCGATGAGCGGATAAACGAAGTCGAACGGAAATTGAGTTCCTTAATTCTGACGGCCATCTCCGATGGAATCGTGGTCGCTTCTGAGTTGGAAACATTGCCCGGCCAATATGTTTCCCCCGGTGCGATTTTGTTGGAGGTTGTGAATGAGGATCGCAAGCAGATTGCTGTCTCCGTTGGCCAAGACGACTTTGAGGTGTTCTCCGCCAATACTTCTGAATCCGCGATGTTTCTACCGCGCCATGGCCGCCGCCACTATTCTGGAATCCTTAATTTGATCGAGCCAACGGCGACTTCGACCGCCGATGTACGGCTGACGTCTTATGGTGGTGGCCGATTGGCGGTTCGCCCTCCGGCGGCAGACTCGGAAAATCAAAGTGGGCCCACCAGCGAATCGTTGGAGCTAGTTGCCGCACGGTTCAACGGGGAAGTTCAAATCGGCTCAACCAGCTCTCGAGAACTGCGTGCCGGAACCGTCGGAACGATCCGTTTGAATCAGTTTGACGAAACGATTGCCGAACACGTCTTGGTCGCGACGCGACGGTGGCTAAAAGATTCATTCAATCAACTCGAAAAATGATCCCGCTAAAAAATTTTCGGGCCGAGTTCAAATAATTCTAGCAAAGTTGAAGCAATCGGCCGTCTCAAAATCTCTCCTCGCAATCCCAACGGCTGGTGATCGTTCGTTAGAATCATAGGGTAGATGTTGTTTTTGAGTAGACGAATCAACCAGAAAGACGAGCAATACCGATGGGGATTTTTCAGCGTATCGGCGCAGTCCTGGCTGGCCTGCTTGCCGGCGGCCTTGCAGTAGGGGCGATTGAGGGGCTCAGTTCCTTTGTCTATCCGATGCCTGCTGGAATCGAGCTTGATGATAAAGAGGCCGTTGCGGCGTTTGTTAAGTCGTTGCCGGCCGGAGCGTTTCTGTTCGTGCTCGTGGCTTGGTCGGCCGGATGTTTCTTGGGAGCCTTCGTCGCGCGACGGCTGGCACCTGGAAGAAGTGCGATTCAAGGAGCCATAGTTTGGGCATTCTTTTCAATTGCTTCGATCGTCAACTTGATCATGATTCCGCATCCTGCCTGGTTCGCGATTGCTGCGATCATTGCTTGTTTTGTATTTGGTCTGCTCGGTTTAGTCATGGCGGCACCGAGAGCTTACATTTGTAGATGCGTCCGGACAATTAACGCGCCAATCGGTAAGGTGTTCAAGACTTTGGCGACCATCGATGAATTCAAGCAGGCCGTTCCACACATCACCAAAGTTGAAATTTTGTCGGAAAGCCACTACGGCGTCGGAACGAAGTTTCGAGAGACTCGGGTGTTGAATGGAAAAGAGGCATCAACGGAATTGGAAGTTGCCGAACTGGTTGAGAACGAACATGTGCGGCTGGTTTCGGACGCTGGCGGTACGATTTGGGATACCGTGTTTCGTGTCCGGCAAGAAGGTGACGCCGTTGAAATGGACATGCAGATGGACGCGACCCCTTATAGCTTTCCGGCTCGCGTCATCACGCCGATGATCATGGGAATGGTGACCAGGTTTGTTGGCCAGGACATGGATTCGGTCAAAGCATTTTGTGAGAAGAGTTATGGAGAATGCTAGATGGATTTCATTTAGGATCGACTTGGCACGAGCGTATTGGGGATCTAAATTCTTGAGAAAACGGTGTAGAAGTTGCGCAACGCTCGAGGGTTAACGGTCTGGGCGTTGATAATGGAAGTGAGCAACTACTAGTGCTTTGTTCCAATTCAAAGTTCCGGTTCTTCATGTGAGCCGTTTGGGC
>CAZPTT010000083.1:0-28199 GCA_964589435.1 uncultured Pirellulaceae bacterium | reverse complement strand
ACACGAGTGGAGTGGCTGGTTCGGACGTCATTATCGAAAAGGTGATTGGGATGTCTGCTCGCCCGAAATCGTTCGGGAACTGTCTGCGATCGGCTACGTTTTTGCGCGCCGAGTCCACATGGCGACTCAGATTCCTATCGGCGTGATTGATGCTTCGCGGGGCGGAACCTGTGTCGAAACTTGGACGCCGGAGCCAATCTTGCGAAACATGAAGTCGGCTCAGCTCAGTTCGGTTTTAGATGAATGGGATCGAAGAGTTGTCGAATGGGATCCCCAAGCCGACCTCGACCGGCGAATCAAGAACTACCATCAGAAGGTGGCTCGCTTCAAAAAAGAAGACAGGAAAATGCCGCCCAACGAGAAGGAGCCAACCGAGCAACTTCCTGGTCCAGCCATGGACATGAATCGTCCCGGCAATTGTTACGCCAGCATGATTGGCCCGTTGCAAGGCCTTCAAGTCAAAGGAGCGATCTTTCACCAAGGATACAACAACTGTTTCAACGGCACGGAAGGGACGGTCGTGTATCGGCACGTTTTCCCGCAAATGATTTCCGCTTGGCGTGCTGCTTTCAACGATCCGGAAATGCCGTTTGGCATTTTGTCATTGTGTACCGAAGGCACTTCTCAAACGTTGGACAACTACTGCGAGATGATGGCAAACCCCGGGCCTTTCATTCGCGAGGCCCAGTATCAAACGTTTCTTGATATGTATAAATCAGGTGACAAAAACATCGGCTTCACTAGTACGTATGATTTGCGACGACGTTGGTATCACCCTCAGCTTAAGATTCCTGCCGGCGAACGTATCGCGCGGTGGGCGTTGGCGACACAGTATCAAATGAACCATTCCATTCGATGGAAACCGCCGATCATCGAGGACATAAAAGTCGCCGATGGGCAAATCGTATTAAGCCTCGATGAACCAGCAAGCGCCATCGACAACGGCGGCCCAATTTTGGGGTTTGCGATTGCAGGCGAAGATCGGAAATTCCATCCTGCCCGTGCAGAACATCTTGTCGTCGGAGAAGACGATCGCGGTCGACCCAAAAAGAACAAACAAGTCATCGTTTTGACCAGCTCGATGGTGCCTCAGCCAACTCACTATCGGTACGCTTGGGGCCGGAGTCCGTTGGGAAATCTACAAGCCGATCGCATGACGGATATTCCGTTCGCCACCCAACGCAGCGATGATTGGTCCCTGGAAAATGTTCCGCTGGGCGTCCACAAAAAGGAAGTAACCAGCAAACTTACTCGCCAGCAGAAAAACAAATTGATTGAGGCACTCAAGCAACAAGATACCGAACGGATCCTTCATGAAGCCAAGACGCTACAAAATGGCTTGTTTAAAGGAACAGAAAAATAGGAACAGAAAAATAGGAACGAAGAATTAGACGGCTAATCGTTTTCGAAACATCAAATATTCTCTTCAAATCAGCGGACTGACATGCGTACGACTATCGCAACCTTGCTTTTCATCTTGATTGGTCAATGCTCTTTAGCGAGCACATCGGCACAGCAAGCTCCCAAATCGTGGCTGGATGGAACCGCGGAAACACGGTTTAGGCAGATCTACGAAAAGGGCGAGTTTCGCGCGAAAGGATTCCCGGCAAAATGGTGGGCCAACAGTGCCGGATACTCAGTGCGAAGTCGCGACCCAAAAACCAAGCAGTCCGTCGAAAATCACTTCGACGTGCGCACCGGCGAGCCCGCCGAACCGCCGCAGTCCAGTCAGCAACAGGCAGAAATACCAAGATTTGTTTCGCCCAATGGAAAGCATAAGTTGGAGTTGAAAAACGGCGACTTGTTCGTCGTTAACATCGAGAATTCGGAACGCAAGCGACTTGCTAAGCGTGATCCAAATCGCGACGCTTGGTTTCGCAATCCGAAATGGAGCCCCGATGGGAAATACATTGCGTTCACCGAAACCGATAGCACCGAAGTACGAAAACGTTCGATGCTCGTGCCGTCCGACCCGTCTTATCCCGGCGTACGGGAGCAGCAGTTCGCGCGGGTGGGAGAAAAGATTACGAAACTTCGCGTTGGTATCGTCGACATCCAGGGCGACAATCTGCAGTGGCTGCCGATCGAATCGCCGGAGGAGGGATTCTATCTCGGGCTTGTTCAATGGGCTGGAGATTCAAACGAGTTGTTGGTGGAACGGCTGAGCAGATTTCGAGACAAGCGTGAGTTCTTTCTTGCTTCGACAGCCGGCAAGATGAAACTGATTTTTGAGGAATCGGATCCGGCCTGGGTGGTTGCCAGCCAAGCCAAAAATACAGGGCTGACTTGGATCCAAGACGGATATGCCTTCATCGTCATTAGTGAAAAAGACGGTTGGCGTCATGCGTATTCGTACTCGCGTGAAGGCAAAGAGTTGTCTCTTCTGACACCCGGTGACTTCGATATCGTTGAGCGGGCGGTCGTAGATGAAACGGCTGGTTGGTACTACTTTTACGCTTCGCCCGACAACGCGACCGAAAAATATTTGTATCGTGTTCCGTTAGATGGATCTGGCGAAATGGAGCGAATCACTCCCGATGACCAGCCAGGCACGCACAGCTACGAGTTTTCTCCCGATGTGAAGTCGGCATTTCATACTTATTCGACATTCGATGCGCCGCCAATCATTGAGTTGATCGAACTGGCAGATCACCGAGTCATCAAAGTCGTCGAGGACAACCGTCGCGTTCACTCCAAAGCTCAATCTGTCATTTCACAACCAACGGAATTCCTGAAGCTCGACATCGGCGATAGCGTCACGTTGGACGCTTGGATGATCAAACCAAAGGATTTTGACGAAACCAAAAAGTATCCGGTGTTCGTTTATGTGTACGGCGAACCCCACGCCCAGACGGTATTGAATCAATGGGGAGCCGCGCAAAGTCACTTTCTACGTGTTATCGCCGACCTAGGTTATTTGGTGGTATCGATCGACAACCGAGGAACGCCAGCACCTAAAGGCGCGGCTTGGCGTCGTTCCATTTTTGGCAGCCTCGGCCCGCTTTCCACAGAAGAACAAGCGGCCAGCTTGAAGAAGCTTGGTCAACTGCGATCTTACGTGGATCTTTCGCGAGTTGGTATTTGGGGTTGGAGCGGCGGTGGGTCGAATACTTTGAATGCTTTGTTCCGCAGGCCAGATGACTACCACGTTGGCATTGCCGTTGTGCCCAAACCGCAACCGCATTTGTATAACGCGTGGTTTCAAGAGATGTACATGCGGACAAGAGAAGTAAATCCTGATGGATACCAAAAATCGGCTCCGCTCAATTTTGCAGAAGGATTGAGAGGGAAGCTCCTGATTGTCACGGGTTCAGGCGAAACCAACACGCACATTCAAATCATTGAAGGCCTTATCGATCGCCTCGTCGAACTTGGAAAACAGTTTGACTACATGGTCTATCCCAACCGAAACCATGGTCTTCAAGAGGGGCCTGGAACTTTGGTTCATGTGAGAATGCTGATCGCGCGATACCTGCTCGAGCATCTACCGCCTGGGCCTCGATAGAAACTGACCTAAGCAAAACCTGAAAAACTAAGGCTTGAGAAACTAAGGCTTGAGAAATTTCTTCATCGCTGCGAGCGTTTTAGGGCCAACGTGATGCTCAATGCCTTCGCTATCGATCTCGGCACTGCGCTTATCAACGCCAATGGCCAGTAGAAATTCCAAGACAACGTTGTGGCGTTCACGGACCCGTTTTGCCAGCTTCGCACCTTTCGCCGTTAGTTCGATCGGGCGATAGGGCTGAGTTTGTAGTAACTGTTCAGTCTGCAGACGTTTCACGATTCTTGAAACCGTCACATGGCTGACATTGAAATGGCGGGCCAACTCGAGGACTCGGCATTCACCGGATTCGGCGATAATATCGGCGACAGCCTCCACGTAGTCTTCTGCCGTCTCGTTCGCGTGGTCGTCGCGAGTTCTCACGTACGGAATTGAGCGCGCCTTGGTATGTTCTTCCATTAATTCTTCCTGATCTTTAACGACGAATTATACCCCTTGCCGCCATCCGTAGCCACTGCTACACTTCAATCCGTAGCACAGGCTACATTTGATCGCAAATAACAGTTCTTGGGTGAGTCGTGAAGCAAATAATGGAAACTCGACACCGTCAACGCGCTTTTACGCTAGTTGAATTGCTTGTTGTCATTGCCATTATTGGGATCCTTATCGGAATGCTTCTTCCGGCGGTTCAGCAAGTTCGCGCAGCAGCCCAACGTGTTTCGTGCTCAAACAACCTTCGACAACTTGGGATTGCACTGCAAAACTACGAGGGAGCGTTCGAGCATTTTCCGCCAGGTTTTTCATCGACGCCCACTCGCGACGGCACGGTGCCTGCGGGCGTTCACATTGACCCGGTTACTTGGAATGCCGGTCCTGGATGGGGCTGGGGCGCTCATTTGCTGCCATTCGTCGAGGGTAACAGCATTCATAGTAAAATAAATTTCTCAGCACCGATTTGGGCGGCTGAACATCGAGAAGTTATCCAATCTCAAATTCCAGTTTTTCTTTGCCCTTCTGCATCTGGGGACCATCGACCTTTTACCGTTGTTGACGATTCTGAGACCCCCTATTCGCCCGACGGCGTAGCACCGGTTGTGCTCGGTCGCTCCCACTATGTCGCCAGTCATGGGCAGGAATCTGCCTGGGGTTCGGAGGCTGGAGCTGATCTTACGGGCTCAGTTTTCACTGACATTTACACGTCGACGACCACGACCGTTAGCATCAACGGTGACGTTTCTCGGGTCGCAGATGGGCCTTTTTATAGAAACTCAAAGACTCGAATGTCGGAAGTGCGCGACGGCACGACCAATTCCATATTTCTCGGAGAGCACTCGTCTCGCTTGAGCGACAAGACTTGGGTGGGTGTGGTTCCTGGGGCTACCGTTCATCCAAGGTTCTCGTCGCCAGAAAATGGACCGGACGGAGCGGCGACACTTGTCCTTTACCACATGGGGCCGTCTGGAGGTGAATTGGATATCACCGGTTTCCCAATCATTCATCCGGTCAATTTCCCCACGTACCACGTGGGACAAATGTACGCTGAGCATCCAGGCGGCGGAAACGTTTGCATGGGTGATGGCTCAGTCCAGTTCATTGCGGAAAACGTAGACCTAATCACATGGGCTGAACTTAGTAGCATCAATGAAGGGGAAACTGTCAGATCATGGAAATAGCAAAGAACAAATATGGGTGGTTCGCGGCTTCGGTATTGGCTGGAGTTGTTTTGGTGTTTGGTTTCTGGTGGCTGAATCAAGGCTACGGGAAAGTCAGTCCGTTGACCTACCAGTATTCAAAAGCGCTCTACAGTGCTTGCTTGACCAAGAATGAAGGACAGCTTGCCAAAGTCGAAGAGCTGCTTGCGAAAAGCGACTCCGCTGAATTACCTGCCAACGAACGTCAATGGATTAACGCGATTCTTACTGAGGCTCGAGAGGGTGAATGGGATTCCGCTGCCCAGAAGGCGAGGCGAATGATGGAAGACCAAGTCCAATTCTGATCTGACCGAACTAGCTTCCATTTCGAAATATGATAATTTCGCCGAATGCTTGAAATTTTGGGAGTGATTCAATTTGCTTTATCTCCTTCTTTACGTTGAGTAAAAACAAAATCTCGCGTCAGTTAAAATGGCCAAGCAAACCAAACGATCGCGACTGCGGCGGCGGTCAGCAAGAAACCCAAGATCACCATCAAACCATCATGGGCAGTAAATCCGAGCGCAAACATTGCCACGGCGAAGCCCGGCACGAGGACTCCAAATGGAACGAAGGCTAATGGATAGAACGAAATAGCAAGCAGCACGCAAGTGATTGCGACCGGATAGATCATGATTCCGTTGGCCAGAAAACTAAGCCGACGATGAACGGCCTTTTCAAACCACAGGACCCAAGGCTTTGACTGCTCGACGCTGCGTTTGAATTTTTCATGGGAAAACTGAAAGTCTCTTAGCCGCGTAGGAATCCAAGGGCGATCGGAGAAGATCATCATTTGAGTGGCGATCAGAATAATCAGCGTACCGGTAGCGATGCTCATGCCAGGGATCATGCCAATTGGCGAAATCGCAATGATTGCAGGAAGCAGCAACATTGGCCCGTGGCTTCGGCTGCTGAGTGAATCAAGCAGATCCGCGATTTTGACAGAGTCTTGACCGTCCGTTGAGTCAACAAAATGATCGAGCAGCTCGCTGAGGCTGTCTGGTGTTTTCTGATTCATTCAATGCGTTTTTGTTTTTTTGTTTTAAACGGGCTACAGAATTGGGATACCGCAAAAACAGGTCAACGGCGAGGCCAATTCTCATGAGACCGGATAGTATCAAGTCACTCATTCGTTCGGCGGATACGAGCGTTATTTAACAACGCGACAAAACAAGAACCACCAATCGATGAGATGCTAGTAAAGTTGAAAGCGATCGGGGTCGCCGGTTGGCAGTCACAGTTTTAAATGCCTGTAGTGTTGGCTCCAGGTAAGCTTCAGGAGACGGCAGTCGAGCCGTTCGATTCGCCAATTTCGGCGAAGGATTCTAATGCAGAGTCAATTCGTCGTTCGACCACGGGGTTGCCATCTGCGTAATCGCGAATGACTCCCAGCGACCCTTCAATACACTCGTTTAATGAAACCGGCTTCGCGATCACACGCAATTCACCGTTTTTACAGAGCCGGTACGGGCTTGGAATCTCTCGAACGCGCAGTGTAACTAGGGCAGCGTGAATACGATCCACGCAGTTGATAGCCGTGAATGGATCATTTACGCCCGGCGAGAGCGCGCGGACTGCAATATCAACCAATTCATCAAATGCGTAACGGACATCTTGCATATGAGTCCGATTGGGGCCGACAATCATGCTCTTCCGAATCACCGTTTCAATTCGAGATCGAGTCGCGTCGGCATCGCCCGCTTGAATTTCGGATCGCGAGAACACTTCGGCGATCGGTCGGTCGCGGAAGAGGAAATCACCTGGGCGAATCAACAATTGAATTGTCAGGTCGCTATCGCTGGCAATTCCCATCAATGTTTCATTTTCAATTGCTTGAATGTAGCCGATCCTTTCGCAACCGACCAAAATGTGCGGCTGATTAAGTTTTGACGCGGCGAGCTCCAATTCAGCTTTGCTGGGAGCTGCTTTATCACCACTCTCGCGTTTGAAATCGTCGGCTTGCTGACCAATCGAGTACGGAAAAAGTTTCTCGATCGCGTCATCAAGGTCATCGGCGGAACGCTGAATGACGTGGGGCGCCTGAATCGCTTGTGACATGTCGTGAATGTAATAGACCAATGTTGCAAGACAGACAACCGTCAGTAGTATCCCGACTACGACTGACGCAGTTGGAACAAAAGCAGTGTCATTCAGTTCGCGAATCGAAGCCAATACGAGAATGCAGAATAAACTAGTCGAAACAAAAATGCCAAGCGTAAAATGCGTTGTGCGACGGTTGCGATAAGTCCGAATCAGGCGCGAACCAAACTGGGATGAAGCAAGCGAAAGGGCGACAATGGTGATGGAAAAAACAACGCCCGTGGTGGAAACCATCGCCCCCACGATCGACGAAAGTATGGAGCGAGCGGCGGGCGGGGACATTTCAAAAAATGGATAGGCACGCACGATTTCTTTGCCGAAAGCATCGTCAAAATGGATCATGCCAAACGCGGCAAATGTGGCCAAAAACATCAACAGCGTCGGAACAAACCAAAAACTTGAGCGAAAATTAGACCAGCTGTTGAGGAGTCGGGTGTACATATTGATTCCGCTTCGGAGTCGAAAGCCGCTAGATAAACTGGCGGATTCTTGAACAGAGTTTAAAGGTGAGACGGGATCAAACGGGGATAGTTGTCAAGCGGCATGACTTAAGAGCCAGTGCCGGTTGTGCGACGAGTCATTTGTGGGTGACAACATCTGTTGTTGCTTGGTCTCGCTTGGGTAGGTCGATGGTTTCTTCTTCGCACTCTTCGGTGTCCAGCTGGCTTTCGTTGAACTTCGCCAATACGGCTGTGATGTTATCTCTGCCTCCCCTTTCATTGGCCAAGTCAACCAGTTGATTGCAAATCTCTTTAGACTGGCAGTCAGCGCTGATCATTTTCAACAGTTCATCGTCAGAGACGTACCCCGTCAACCCGTCGGAACAGAGAAGCAGAGCGTCTCCGGCGGCGAGTTCCGTTTTCGTAATCTGTGGGGCCAGTGCAATGTCCGATCCTCCAATGACGTTCCAGAGCGCGTGTCCCTTTGAGCTTGGAGCGGGCTCAGTGCTGTCCAGTCGCGACAACGAGAATCCGTCTTTGCCGCCGTCCAGCACGGATAGTGTCAGCTCCGCGATCGTGTGGTCGGTTGTCAAACGGATGATCGAATCACCGCGAACGTGATAGCATCTAGTATCTCCAACATGTACGACATAAAGTCTCGGCCAATCAACGTAAGCCATCGTTAACGTCGTTGCCATCCCTCGGCGTTGCGGGATAGCTTCGGATTCGGCTTCCAAAATTGTTTGGCTGTGGACGAACGCCTCTTTCAGCTCCGCCTCGAATTGGGGCTCGTTCTTTTGGTTTAGACGAAAAAACCAATCCATGGCGTTCAGAATGTAATTGGCGACTCCGTCGACGGCCAAAGTACTAGCTCGCTCCCCTGACTCGTGACCGCCAAGGCCATCGGCGACGAGTAACAGCTTACCTTGAGAGCCGCCAAACAGCCTTGTTTGGTGGCTTAGGCCCAAGCTCGTTTGAAACACTCGCATCGATTTATTCAAATCAGCAATCAAAAATTGATCTTCATTATCCGACCGACGTCGGCCGACGTGGGACTCGCCGTGCACATCAATATTAAGTGGCATGGGTACTTTCTCGGTGTTAATTTAACCTTGAGTGGAGTTCGCAGAACGTATATCTGGCAGTGCGAATCAATCCAATGAAAGACTAGGAGATACGGAACGGTTGCGAGGATAGCGGCTCACCCGTGATCGCCGGAACGTCTTGGTCGGTTGGAACTGGGTCTAAAATCGCTTTCGTGAGGTCGACTTTGACCTTTCGATTTTGCCAGTCCAGCTGATCGATTCGCTTCGTCGAGAAGATCGATTTTTCTTCAGGCAACCAAGATCCAGACTCCGCAGTAGCGAAGTCAACAATCCACGTTTGCGTTTGGATCAACAAGTCTTTCATCACTCCTGCTGGACCGGATCGAGATTCGATTTGATAGCCGCAGATTTCTTTGCTGCTTCGCAGGGTTGAATTCGCCAAATCGCAAACGGAATCGACGCTTTCGTCGGAAGTGATCGCGTTTAGAGTCTGCGGCTCCATGAGGACGCGGCCCAGCCAGTAGATCGGCCAGCCATAGTAGTCGACCAGAGCTTGTTCGAACCTTCGTGAGATTGGCTGATCACAATCGGCCGACGGGCTCTCCACGACCTGTTGAGACGTCAACATTGTAGCGATCGATTTCTTTTCGAAATCAGTACCTAAAATTGCGGCTGGCGAAATCAGCACCTTCCTTGAGATGGGAGCGTCTGTGTTCACCACCAAGTAACGCACGTTCCAAAAATCGTCCTCAATAAGTAAGTCTGTGACTTTACCGATCGGATTCAGTCCGACGTCGTCAGCTGTGTACAGCTGGGAATTAATAATGCTTGAGAATCTTCTTCGCATTGCTTTCTACCTGGATTGTGAAATGGCGTGAACAGGTCGCGAGCGAATTTCGACCACCGTCGAACGATGTTTCAGTTTTCATCGCGGCGGCTTCGGGAATGTCGGAGAAGGCGGCTTGGGTAGCTGCTTGTCTCCCAGTGGTGGATTGGACGGAGCTGGATTTACCGCGGGTGGGTTGGGTTTCGCAGGTTCGGTTACTGGATTGTTCAAGGCTCTCTCCTCTGAAGTACCGTGGAATGGAGGGCTTAGGCTGTCAGATTTCCCGGGCGCCTGGCAATGATCCAAATGGCGTGAACAAGCCCTGGAATGTAGCCGCATAACGTGAGGACGATGTTCAGCCAGAAGTGCATGCCGACTCCGACCTGAAAGAAGACGCCGAGCGGTGGTAGAATTACCGAAAGTACGACGCGAACTAGATCTGACATGAATCCTCCCCTTTTCACAATGTTGTTAACTATTCGCAATTACCAGTTTGCATCTTGCATGCCAAACATCTCTAGTGTTTCGATCAGTCATTTTCGCCTGAGTTTCACTGCATTTATCGAAAACGATGGTCGACCTACCACCGCGTTGGTCGTCCAACAACCAACGATCCGGGGTCGCAAACAACGAAGTAATTCGCCCGCTTCTTATCTCCCCAAGTCATGATTCCAATTGATACAATGCAAGTTGCTAAGCCCAAAAGACGTCCCGAACGTTTTGAAAGACTGACTGAATTGTGATGCCCGAAGAAAAACCAATACGAAGTTCGGTCGCTAAGCTTCTCGACGTTCTCGACTCGATCATCGAAGGAATTTACTGTGTCGATCAGCAGGGCGAGTGTACTTATGCGAATCTTCGCTGCGTGGAAATGTTTGGATTCGACGCAGAGGAGGAATTGCTTGGCAAGAACATGCACAACTTGATTCATGCTCGTCATCGTGATGACAGCGAAAGCTCGTCCGAATCATCGAAGATAATTACGACCTATCGAGATGGGCAAAAGGTTCATGTTGTCAATGAGCCTGTCTGGCGAAAAGACGGTTCACGCTTCAATGTCAGGTACCGGAGTTACCCAATCAAAAATGGCGACGCTGTTGTTGGTGCGGTCGTAACATTTGATGACGTCGCGACAACCAAGACTGAATCAGCGCACCGAAATTACTTGGGTCGTCTCGTTGAGACGTCGAACGATGCCATCATCAGCAAAAACCTGGATGGTATAATCACCAGCTGGAACCAAGGTGCGGAAGACATCTATGGTTACAAAGCCGAGGAAATCATCGGGCAACAGCCAGCCATCTTGTTAACCGAAGGACGCGATGAAGAAGAAGTTGAAATACTCCAAGCCATCCGGACAGGTAGCGATCTCCCCCAATTTCATGTGAAGCGACGTCGGAAAAACGGGAGTATTTGCGACGTTTCAGTAACGATTTCTCCGCTTTACAGTGCAGATAATATCCTGATCGGAAGTTCTTCGATCGAGAGAGACATCACGGAAAGCCGCAAATCTCAAGACGCGATTTTGGAAGCCATCGAGGCCGCCGAGCGCGCCGAAGCGATTGCCAATGACGCTAACCAATCACGCACTGAGTTCCTTGCAAACGTTAGTCACGAGTTGCGAACGCCAATGAATGCAATTCTTGGAATGCTAAATTTAACACTCGAAGAGGAGCTCAATCCACTGGCGGTGGACTATCTTACTGTCGCCAAAACATCGGCTGGTTCACTGTTGGAATTAGTCAACGAGCTATTGGACTTTGCGAAGATTGAATCGGGCAAGTTTGAGATCATCATCGAGCCGTTTGATCTTCGCGACGTGATCGATCTTCCCGCGAAAGTTCTTTCATCGCGCGCCAGCGAGAAAGGCCTTGAAATTCTTTGCGAAGTTGACGGTGAGATCCCGACAACGCTGATCGGCGATGGCCGCCGTATCCAACAAGTCATCACAAACTTGCTCAGCAACGCGGTCAAGTTCACTAACCGTGGCGAGATTGTCGTGAGCGTGCAACAGATCCGTGAGCTTCCTGCGGAAGTTCGATTGCGGTTCAGCGTCGCCGACACCGGAATTGGAATTTCACCAAAGGATCAAGCGAAGGTACTGCTGCCGTTTAAACAAGCCGATATGTCTTCCACGCGAAAACAACACGGAACAGGTCTAGGGCTATCAATCTGCCGCGAGCTCGTTGCCCTAATGGGCGGGAACTTGAAACTGGATAGCCAACTCGGTGAGGGGTCGCGGTTTTCTTTTGAGCTTTCACTACCGGTGGAAGACGAGTCGAAGCCCTCAGATCGATTGCCGGCAGAGTTAGTGCAAGGATTGCGAGTTTTAATCGTTGACGACAATCCAACGAATCTCCGCATCATGGAACGGATGTTTGTCAGCTGGTCGATGCAACCAATCGTATCCATGAGTGCCGAACAGGCGATCAGAATCCTGGACGAAGCAAAAGAGCAGAACCTTGAAATATCGCTCGCGATCGTCGACGCTCTCATGCCGCAAGTGGACGGCTTCGATCTTGCGGATCAAGTCGCCAGGCGGCCCGGGGATGACCATCCTCCGATTGTGATGATGCAATCCGCTGCGGATTTGGCGATGTACGCGGAGCGAAAATCCGAAGCGGAAGTCGCACACTTTTTAACCAAACCGGTCTCACAATCGGAATTACTCAACGCTGTTGTAGAGACGCTTGACCTTTATTCGCATCCAGCTTTCAAGCAAACCGACCAGCAATTTGGCGTCAAAACCAACAAGCCAATTCAACCGCTCAATATTTTGCTTGTCGAAGATTTACCCGCCAACCAGAAAGTTGCTCAGGCCATTTTGAACAAGCGCGGACATCATGTAGTGACCGCCGACAATGGTCGATTTGCTGTCGACCAAGTTCAATCAGGCGATCAATCGTTCGACGTTGTCCTGATGGACGTGCAAATGCCTGTGATGGATGGGATCCAGGCCACCGCTGCGATTCGAGCGGTGGCCGATGCAGTGATCGCTGAAATTCCGATCATCGCCATGACGGCACATGCAATGCAAGGCGATAGGGAATCTTGTTTGGCCGCCGGTATGGACGCTTACATTGCCAAACCTCTCGATGCCAAACGGTTGGTTGAACTAACCGAATCGATCGCACGCCTCCCAAACGTCGCAAATTCGCATCTAGAATTGGAGATCGGTAATTCGAATCAATCGAGCGACTCATTCTCGACTTCGCCCAATCATCTGGAGCCAACAAACAGCGACGATTCGACTGACATCGCAATGAAATTGATCGATTATGAAGGATCGTTAAAGAGGCTGGCTGGAGACAAGGAGCTGTTTGCTGAGTTTGTTGAAATCTTCTTGAGTGATGCCCCAAAAATTCTCGACGAACTGAACGTTGCGGTTGAAGCCAAGGATTGCTTGGCCATAGAAAAACTGGCACACGCGCTCAAAGGGTTGATGTCGAACTTCGGCGCGACGACTTGTTGTGACTCGGCGCAACAGATCGAAAGGGCTGGTCGTGAACAGGCCACTGAATTGGCGAACGATGAATTGCCGCGGCTTTGTGAACTCTATCAAGCGCTCTGTACTGAACTGATGTCGCTGGACGCTCAAAAGTTTTAGCGCCGAGACATTTGTTGATCAAAATTTTGGCGTCATTGGTTCGTCCAACCAGGTTGCCCGTCAGCGGTAGGCCTCAACGGCTCCGCTTGCTGATGCCTTACATTTCGCTTTCCCTTCTTGGTTTTCTCCTTCTTTGTTTTCCTTTTTTAAGCTCGCCTAAGTGTGTTTTCGATTGCAAGCGCAAACGCTCATCAATCCAGCTTCAAAAACCCAACCGACGCCTGACCGACCAGGGTGGTCGCTCGGCAATCAGAAAGCTGAGCAAATTTGAGCCAATGCTGGCTCTTTATCGGTTCTCGCCCGCAAAACAGGGTTGGCACAGCATGTGCAACGTTTTGTCTCTCGTTCTTTTCGAAGCAACGAATCTGATTAAAGGAGGAACTAGATATGCCATCGCGAGTGACTAAAGAAGCGCACAACATGAAACCGGAGACCGTTGAGGCCTTGCAAGAACTAATGTGTGCGTTGAAAGATAGCGTTAGCTATCATCAAGAAGCCGCAGATAAGATTGAAGATAAATACGTCGAGAGTGAACTTCTGGCAATCGCTAGTGAGCGTGCCGAAATTTGTCGTAAACTCAGCCAATACGTAGCCGCAGGCGATGAGAACGCGATTAATTCAGGTACTTGGATGGGTTCGCTTCGCACGATCTGGACTGCATTTCGCGCCGGTCTGAATTCTGGCGACGCGACGGTGGTCTTGATCGAAGCCGAACGAGCTGAAGACGTCATCAAGAATAAGTTCGAGATTATCCTTCCCGAAATCGCGGGCAATCCAATCAACGACAAACTTCTTCTGGACTACAAGACGATCAAAGCCGGTCACGATCGAGTGCTCGCCATGCGCAACGCTTTTCAAAACGCATAATGCGACTCTCCAAATAGAGCCACTGAGAATTTTTTTCCACGATTAACTGCTGTAGCTCCGCTCGCTACCGCGAGCGGTCTTTTTTAAGGAGGTTTCAATGAGCGTTTTAAATGAACATCTTGAACACCATGTCAACCAAAAATTGCTGGCAAACCAAGAACTTTCTTCCCAACGAATTAATGTCGTTGCGGATGCGGGAGAAATTACCCTTCACGGTTGCGTCCAGTCTTACCGGCGAAAGCTCGCGGCGGAAGAAATCGCGATCGATGATGAGAACGTTCATGTAGTACGAAACGAGTTGGTCGTCGCGACGCCTGAGGCTCACGCACCGGCATTCCTCGCAGAGTTAGTCAATAGATTGCTAGACAACGACGGTGGTTTGTCAAACGAGTCGATCATGGTTAACTCCAAAGGCAACACCTTAACGCTGAGCGGCTACGCATCGAGTGAAATCGAGAAGACACGGATTGCGGATGTCGCCGCATCTGTTGATGGAGTACGGAAGGTCGCCAACATGCTGGTGGTCAACCCCGTGGAAGTTGCTCGGAATCGCCAACACTGCCTGGAGATTCTCGAATCATTAAACGCCATCATTGGTTTTTCGAGTCGAGGATTGCGCCTGTCCGTTGTCAACGAGTCGGCTCGATTGAGCGGCTGGGTTGCTGCCGCGTGGATGAAAGAGACGGCGGAGACAACTGTTCGCAGCTACGGTATTCTAACGCTAACCAACGACATTAATTTAGATCCAGTCGTTTAACCTAGGGTGCTGAAGTTGTGGCGTCGTCTTGGGCTGATCTGATCTGATCTTTTCTTTCGCGAGTTGAGCAGATCCGTAATTCCAATTCCAAGAGAAAGAACTGAAGGATCAAAATAAAGCGGGAATCGCTCGCCCAGCAGTGAAGCCAAGCGTTCCTTTTGCTGATAATATATTGGCAAAAGGAGGCTCCATGCCACGAATCTTAGCTATTGATGATGACCGAACGGTACTGCGTTTACTTGAGAAAGCATTCGAAGATGCCGACCTGGAACTTACTGTTGTTGCGACCGCCGAAGAAGGTTTACCGCTGCTGATTGACGGGGGCATTGATGTTTGTTTGCTCGATATCATGTTGCCGGAGATGAGTGGTTTGGAATTGGCGAAGAAAATTCGCTCGATCGACGCTCGGCTTCCCGTCATCTTCATTACGTCGATGGATGACAGTGACACAGCGATTGAAGCCATGAAATTGGGAGCCTACGAGTTCTGCACTAAACCTCTAGACATCAACCAAATTCAAGACTTCGTTGAGCGGGCGTTGGACGCTCGGAGGCTGATGCGGTCTCCAGTCACATTTAACGCCAGTGAAGACCTGCCTGAAATCATGGGAGATCAGCTTGTCGGCAAAAGCCCGAAAATGGTGGAAGTTTATAAGCAAATCGGTCGCGTCGCCGGACAGCACGTTCCCGTATTAATTCGTGGCGAAAGTGGAACCGGAAAAGAACTGATCGCCCGAGCCATTTACCAACACAGCCAACGAAATGAGGAGTGTTATCTTGCTGTAAACTGCGCGGCATTGTCCGAAACGCTATTGGAGAGTGAACTCTTTGGCCATGAGAAGGGCGCCTTTACTGGTGCGGAACGTCGCCACGTCGGAAAATTTGAACAGTGCAACGATGGCACTATTTTCCTGGACGAAATTGGGGACATGTCGCAGCTCTTACAAAGCAAAATTTTGCGGCTTCTTCAGGAACAGAAATTTGAGCGTGTTGGTGGCACCAAGACGATTGATACCGACGCCCGAATAATCTCGGCAACGAATCGGAACCTCGAGCAGATGATTGATGAAAACGAGTACCGGCTCGATCTTTATCACCGAATCAATGCTTTTGAGATCTTTTTGCCACCGCTTCGAGAACGCGGTGAAGATATTGATTTATTGATTAACTTTTTCATTCGTAAATTCTCGTCTGAATTGAAGAAAGATATTCAGGGAATTTCACCTGAAGCAATCGAATTACTTCGCAGTTACGACTGGCCGGGAAACGTACGAGAATTGCAAAGCGTTATTCGCCGATCAATGCTGATGTCGACTGGGCCCGTGATCGTTCCGGAGAATGTCAATAATGAACTGCACAATTCGAATATGAATACATCTACGTTGACAGGAAATTCGCAGCAGGTGTCCTTAACGAGCGGAGTCGATGCGTTCGTCCAAAGTCGAATTGATGAGGGGTCAACGAATGTTTACGCAGAGACATTGGAAATGATGGAGCGAAAGTTGATCACGAAAATCCTCAGCCAGACTGCGGGTAATCAATCACAAGCCGCTGAATTGCTTGGGATTACCCGAGGTAGTTTGCGTAACAAGATCCGGGCGTTGGGGATCTTGATCGAACAGGTTGTTTCCACCGATTAGATAGTGATCAACATTGAATGATGTTCAACGATCACGCGGCTCTTAACTGATCGCGCAGCCACCCGTCTGGTTAGCATTCGCTCATCGAAATCACACGCTTGTAAGAGTGAATATTGTTTCCGCCTGAGAATGAGGTAAAGCCCTCGGTTTTCGTTCCTTTTCCCAAGTTTGGCACGGGGACTGCATACCTGTTCGGGTGTGATACCTGTTCGGGTGTGATACTTGTTCGGGTGTGATACTTGTTCACGGTAAAACGAAATAACCAAAAGCAATAACCAAACTACCTTCAATTGAGGATCTCCAAATGTTACGAGCAGCAATCACTTTGTTCATTCTTGCTATTGTCGCTGGAGCCCTAGGTTTTGGCGGAATGGCCGGTAGCATGGCCACTCTCGCAAAAGTCTGCTTCTTTGTCTTCATCGTCTTGTTTGTTCTGAGTGCAGTTAGCCACGCTCTCAAAGGCAAAGCTCCGATCTAATCACCCTCGGAATTTAAACCTCCGAATTAAATTTAGCCGCGAGCAGCAATCCTGCTGCTAGATTTTTGAAGGCGGTTCGCTCTTACCTATCTATTGCCCAGTACAGATAACAGTTTTCTTTTAAACTCACTCACCACGGTCGGTGCCTCCTATTAGCATTCGGAATGATTCCGGCCATTGCTCCTGTCGACATTCGCCACGTTGAAAATTTCCGCGTCTTTCAAGATGGTAATCACGTCAAGAAAGCAATAACGAAAGAGAAACTTCAAATGATGAAAAACATACTCGAAAATAAACTTGAGACAGATCAACCACAGCCTTCACGGCCCACACCCCAAACACCTTCGCCCGGAGACGCTCCTGACCGGCGCCCGCAACCGAATGATCCACCTCCGGTGAAACCTCAGCCTGCGCCGAGCCGGCCGGTCGAACCGAAATTTTAGGCCGAGCGACAAACACTTTTCGCTTTGACCGGCGAGTTGTGTGCCCCATCGACTACGGCTCTTCTCCTGAACGAAATTGTGTCTTCAACCGTCGCTTTCAGGACTAAAACAAAAAACGGTGGCCCAAGGATTCTTGGAGACCACCGTTTAGATGCTTGTGACCGGGAGAACGACGGCGATGGGGAGAGCGGATCCGGGAGACATGAGGATCCACTCGCCGGCCAACAAGCAGCAACGAATTGCAATTTAAACTAAGATATATATCGAATAATTGATTCTCTGGACGCTTCGTTGTTTGATTACTTCTTATACGACCTCGAACTCGCTTGTGACAAGATTTTCCGAATTAATTCTCGTGAAATTTGTGTCGTGTCAGCAGCAACGAAGATTGTTAAGCTAACTCTGTTAAGACGCTTGCCCAAACTCTTGCATTAACGCCCGTCAATCGGCTCCTTTCAAGGTCTCTGACACCATGGAACACGATTCCAATCCAGACCGATTGAGTAAAATAGTCACCGATTGGGACGGAATTCGAGACGTCCATCGAGATGAATTGGGTGGCCAAGAAATTGCCGACGCGAGAAATCGAATCTTGATGCGATACGCAAGTTGTGTTCGCAAGTACATACTTGGAGCGACCAAGAATCCGGATGTCGCCGAAGATCTCTCCCAGGAATTTGCTTTGCGGTTCGTTCGTGGCGACTACAAACGGGCGGATCCATCCAAAGGACGTTTTCGCGATTATTTAAAAATGTCGGTTCGAAATCTAGTAACGGATTACTTCCGGAAGAAATCTCCCGCCGAACTGACCAGTACAGCAGCCGATCGTATCGAAGATGAAACGTTCGATGATCTTGAGGTTGAGTTCCGGCAGAATTGGCGCAAGCTTTTACTTACCCGAACTTGGAACGCTTTGGAAGAGTTTCAGGGGGATCGCAAAAATTCTGCGTTCACTGTTCTGCGACACCGCGCGGAAAATCCGAAAGCCAGCTCCACCGAATTGGCCGCGTCGTTGTCTGCAATTCTCGGACAGAAGCTCACGTCAGTAACCGTACGTCAAAAAATTCACCGTGCGAGGCAAAAGTTTGCTGAGCTGCTCAAAGCTGAAGTACGGCTTTCAATGAACACGGCCGACGAAGATGAAATTCTTGAGGAATTGGCTGAACTTGGGCTGAGAAAGTACCTTTAGATTTATCACCCGATGGTCAATCGTTTTGAATCGCGTGCTGCTTCAGTTGAAACAGATGATTGCTTCATGCGTCCCGTCGAGATCCAATAGGATGGAGTACGCGTCCACGATCTTCAACTTCATTACATCCACGAGCAATCGTACGACGCTCAACGAAAGATAGCCCTATGAGATTTCTTTTGCTTTGTCTGCTGCTGGTTGCGGTGATTCTCCTGTCGACATCGATGGGGATATCACAAGTCATCCCTGAATATGACTTGGGTGGCGCGAGTAAGCCCAAACCGATCATGTCGTTTAAGACCAAGGGCCAGTACAAGCGAATTCATCAGGCAGCGCTAAGGTTCATCCTGCGCGGCGAGCTCGACAAGACGGAAGCGTTTCTCGTCGAGCATTTGTCGGCGAATCCTGACGATGCTGAGTCGATGTATATGCTTGGAATTCTTCACGGACAAAAAGGCAATATCGACATCGCGGAAAAATGGATGGTCAAAGCAATGGTGGCGGGGATGCCAGCCGGGCGATTGCTCGCGGGGCCCCGTGACGTCATGAAGCCGCTTGCCCAAACCGAAGTCATGCGTGGATTGATGGAAAAACATCGCCATCAACTGGTTCACGGGCCGCTCGTCGGGAACGTCACCGATTCGTCCGCGGCGTTTTGGGTTCGCACCGCGATTGAATGCGATGTTCAAGCCGTCGTGAGAGATTCCAAAACGGGAACCGAAATTACTCGCGGCCCCGTCGTCAAATCGGAGGCCTCTGAGGACTTTACAGCAGTGGCCACTGTCGACGGACTGGAAGCAAATACCGAGTATCAATATTCGATTGAACTCGGCGGCGAACCATCGGATGTGAAATGGTTTCGCACATTTGCTGCCCAAGGCGAGGCTGTAAAGTTTAAGATTGCGTTCGGCGGCGGGGCTGGATTCGTACCAGAAAATGAGCGAATGTGGGATACAATCAGAAGTTTTGATCCAGCAGCCATTTTGTTGCTTGGCGACAATGTCTATATCGACGATCCCGAATCAGTGGTGATGCAGCAGTACACTTACCACCGTCGACAATCGCGACCTGAATGGCGAAAGCTGACCGCTCGCTCTCCTGTTTTCACAATCTGGGACGACCATGACTTCAGTACAAACGACAGTTGGGGCGGAGCGGATGTTGCGACGCCGTTTTGGAAGAAAGACTGGGTTTTTCCAATCTTCCGTCAGAACTGGGCCAACCCGGGTTACGGCGGCGGCGATGAACAGCCCGGCTGCTGGTACTCGTTTAGCATGGGCGACGTCGACTTTATCATGCTCGACTGCCGCTACTACCGAACCAGCCCGAGGAAAAAACTGCGGACGATGTTGGGGCCCGTGCAAAAGAAATGGCTCAAGGAACAGCTAACTCAATCGACGGGGACTTTCAAAGTCATTTGCTCTTCGGTGCCCTGGGACTTCCGTACCAAAGGCGACAGTAGCGATACCTGGAACGGCTACAAGAAGGAACACGAAGAAATATTGAGCTTTATCGATGCGAACAATATCGAAGGCATCGTGCTGATGTCAGCCGACCGGCATCGTTCGGATGCTTGGAAACTAGCCCGCCCCAACGGTTACGATCTCTATGATTTCAATTCATCTCGGCTGACTAACCAACACATCCATCCGATGAAAGCCGAAGCGATCTTCAGCTACAACGACCCCCAATCGTTTGGACTGGTCACTTTCGACACAACTGCTGATGATCCGACCGTGACCTATGACGTCGTTAATATTGACGGCGAGAAACCACATTCGATCACCGTTAAGCGAAGTGAGCTTAAAAAGAAGACGAGCAAATAGATACCGGTGTGTTTCGAATTGAGCTTTTAATCCAACTTTGTGGTTCAAGATTCATGCGTTCAAATAAAGTTCTGATCTCAAATGTCTTGGCGAGTCCGGATATCAATGTGCCTGTTCTTCGGCTGGCCTCTCAGTTGGTTCTTCTGTTAGTCCCTCTGCTATTCCTACCGGCGCTTGTGCAAGCCTCGGTTGCTGCTGAACCCGAACCTCGCAACGTCTTGCTAATCCTCGTTGACGATTTGAAACCAACGTTTGGAGCGTATGGTCATGATTGGGTTCACTCGCCCAACCTGGATCGGCTGGCCAAAAGCGGAATGCGGTTTGACATGGCTTACTGCAATCAAGCTGTTTGTGCACCATCACGAAACAACTTAATGCTGGGTTCTCGTTCGACTTCGATCGGCGTTTATAGTTTGGGGTATCACTTTCGCAGGGCTGTTCCCGACGCGGTGACGATGCCCCAGTACTTTAAGGGGCATGGCTACCATGCTGCCGGTATCGGCAAAGTATTTCATATTGGCCACGGCAACATTAATGACGTACATTCTTGGAGCGTTCCATTTCAACCGGACAAAGTGATCGACTACGTTCTCCCCGCCAGCACCAACGGCAAGCTGACAAAAGAAGAGGCTTTATTCTCAAACATGCCTGGCAAGGGACTTCCCCGCGGGGCGGCTTGGGAAAACGCTGATGTTCCCGATGACGCTTATGCGGATGGCCGAATTGCCAATGAGGGAATCAAACGATTGAATGCCTACGCAGAGTCTGGGCAACGATTTTTTCTCGCGCTCGGTTTTACGAAGCCGCATTTGCCATTCTGTGCTCCAAGAAAATACTGGGAGTTGTACGACCGAAACGAAATGCCATTGGCGAAGTTTAAAACGCCGCCTGCTGGTGCTCCGAAATTTGCTGGCAAAACGATCGGCGAGATCAATCAATACAAACCGGTCGTTCAAGTGGCCCCAATTCCGGAAGCAATGCAACGTGAGCTGATTCATCGATACTTCGCGGCCCTCAGCTACATGGACGCCCAGATGGGCCTTGTCCTCGACGAGGTCAAGCGACTTGGTCTCGACAAGAACACGATCATCGTTCTCTGGGGCGATCATGGGTACCACTTGGGTGATCACGGTTCGTGGACGAAACACACCAACTACGAACAAGCCAATCGAATTCCGATTTTGATATCCGCTCCCGGCGTTACACGAGCTGGCAGCAGCTCCAAGTCGCTTGTTGAAACGGTAGATATCTTTCCGACGGTTTGCGATCTGGCCGGATTACCCAATCCATCCGGACCGCAACCCATCGATGGAAAAAGCCTGGTTCCGATTTTGAAAGACGGATCGCGATCAGTTAAGAGCCACGCCTATCACTGCTTTCCCAAAGGAGGCAAGAATCGTCTAGGACGTGCCATCCGAACTGAGCGTTACCGATTGGTCGAGTGGAAAAAGTTTAACGCTGACACTGCGACCGCCGAGTATGAGTTGTATGACTACGACGAAGACCCATTGGAAACGAAGAATCTAGCTGCCGATCAACCCGACGTGGTTCAGTCGTTAGCTGAACTTCTAGCTTCCCATCCCGAAGCCAAGCCTAAAGCGAAGTAAAAAACTGCCGCGGCGAGCGGGCACGCCGAAAGCCGACAGGAAGCTCGTTTTCACTACTGCGCCCTAGTGAATTGCTGTTACTATGAGTTGGAATGCAAGAGCACAGCTCAAATGACCGCGCCCCCGTAGAGTGCAAATTAGTGAAGCCGAAAATTAAAACGGAAGTGTACTTGGAATTGCTTACTTTGGCGTTCCTGATTGCGCTCAACGTTTGGCTGTTGTTCAATCTTGGTTCAATAGATGAACTCAAGCCGGATCCTAAGCCCAGCATGCTGATGCTGTTCGGGGGGCTGACAGGGATGATTTTTATTGTCCTGATGGTTCACGAGCTGGGGCACTTGATCGCTGGATTGGCCCAAGGTTTTGATTTGACCATCTTCATTGTTGGCCCGCTGGGTATTAAGAAAGAGAACGGAAAAACTGAGATCTACCTAAACACGAACTTGATGTTGGCAGGTGGTATCGCGGGTACGACTCCGGTCGACGACCACCCCAGCAACGGGGATCGATTTCGCCGAGTCGCAATCGCCGGCCCCATGATGTCGCTTGTGTTTTCTGCAATCTGTCTTTCGCTGGCATGGCGCGTTGGAAACTTTCCATCGTTTCCCGCCGGACTCTTCCTGCTCGGGGGCGGTTTCCTTTCCATCGGGATCTTCTTTGCGACCACTTTGCCAGCCAAAAGCGGCGTCCACTACACCGACCGCATGCGATACCAACGGTTGATGATGCCTGGGAAAACCCAAGACATTGAACTGGCCACCTTGCGAATCATGGGAAGCTATCGACAACACGATTCTTATCGCCACATTTCAAAATCCGATTTCGATTTACTGATCGCGGATGACGATCCGACCAATCGCTACTTTGGCTATTTCAATTTACTTTGCTATCAATTGGAAGTGGAAAACCAAATCGACCCGGAGACTGAAGCCGCTTATGAAGCTGCTCAAGAAGGTATCAGCCCAGCCATGGTCGGGGCTTTCAACACGGAGTTGGAAAAACAAAAAGTCAAGTTCCGAAAAACGTAACCTGCGAGAAGGACTTTCCGCGGCCGATCTGATACCAAATCTCTCTTTCGCAGCGGATCAGTGTCGGGAAACCCCTGTTCGCTTTGCAAATCAGATAGAATCTTTCCAGCTGACGTGCTTCGGCTATGAGCGACAGTAAAAGACGGAATGCCTTCTATGGATTTAGCTCGGGCCGTGCCGGATATTTAGCTAAATACTTTATCATTTCCAGCGAACACAGTTTGAAATTCAAAAGATGGCTTTTCGGAGACTCTATGCAACTCTTCTCGCGTTGCCGGTTCACGTTAGTTTTGGTCTTGCTGAGTGTATTTCTATTCTCAACGGAGCCAAATGCTCAGCAGCTAAACGCTCAAGTTCGAAAACTGAGCTTGCCTCCTGTTCCAGCCGATGGCTTGTTCATACAAGACTACGCGATGCTACTGGATGATGGTACGCGAGCAAAAATTGGTGAACTGCAGGAGGCTGCTTACAACGACCACCTCACGCCCATCGTCGTTGTCACGATCAATTCTCGAGCCAAATACTTTGGAGGAGGGATGTCGATCGAAAAGTTCACTCAAGAGTGGTTTAATCACTGGGAACTTGGGATTCGTGATCAGGATGTGTTGGTCAACAAGGCAATTTTAGTTTTAGTTAGTGTTCAAGATCGTCAAGCGAGAATTGAACTGGGCGGGGACTGGGGGCGAGGCTGGGACAAGCATTGTGAAAAAATAATGCAGTCCCACATGGTTCCTCAGTTCAAAAAAGGAGACTACGCGAAAGGAGCTTCGGGAGGTGTGGCGCAGTTGGCCGCCATGGCCGAGATTGGTCCGGATGGTAGCCCACCATTTGAATTGCCAACAATCAATTGGGACAAAGCTCCATTTCCCGGATCGCCGGTGCCACTTTGGGGTGTCCTCATTTTGTTCACCCTTAGCGCGGCCTGTTTCGTCGGGGCATGGTTCTTCGAAGAATATCGAACTCCGCTCATCTGGGCGGGCATTGGATTGTTCGTCGTTGGTTTCATGCTGTGGATCGCGCTGGCCGCTCTCGCGGTCTGGGGCAAAAGCCGTTTCGGAAACGACAGTGGCTGGGGAGGCGGGATCGGAGGCGGATTTGGAAGTGGAGGAGGAGGTTTTAGCAGTGGCGGGTTTTCCGGTGGTGGAGGAGCCTCGGGAAGTTGGTAGTCGCGGTATTCACAAGATGCATGTCAATTCACTCGACAGATACCTGAGAAGTATACGGCTGAAAAATGAGATCCAAAAAGATATTTGACGAAAGCCGCCAACCAGAGATCGTGGCCTGTATTGAGCGGCTAGAAAACAAAACGTCGGCAGAAATTGTTTGTGCCGTCGCCGACGAATCCGGTCGATATGATCGAGCTGAATCGATCATCGGTTTTGTATTCGCTTTGCTCTTTTTCGTCGCAGTCCCAGCCGTTCGGTTGTGGCTGTCCCCTTCGGGCGATTGGTTTCAGCCAAGCCTATCGGTTGGTTGGCAAACCTTGTCATTGGTGGTCGGTTTTGTGATCGGCTCCGTGATCGCGAGCTATTGGCATGGTTTGAGACGCTTGGTTACCAGCGAAAAAGAAATGGCCGAAGAGGCCAATCGAGCAGCGTGCGTGGTGTTCTCGAAAGCGTCCGTCGGTTCGGCAGGCAATCGTTGTGGATTGTTACTTTACCTTTCACTCTTCGAACGCCGAGTGGTTGTGATGGCAGACGAAGCGGTTAGAAGTGCGCTGAGTGACGAACGAATCCAGCAGCTTTGTAATCTCGCTGTCGTTGAGATCAAAGCCGGCCGAATCGAGACCGTTTTTGAGACCTTAATGAGCGAAGTTGAGGAAACGCTTGTCGAAAAATTGCCTTGCGATCGAGAATTAGATGCTAACGAACTCGAAAACCACATCTTGCTCGCGCACCGTTTTTAGTTTTCGCGGTCGTTGATGCCTACGTGTTTAGTTCGAACAAAGTGCTTGGTTCGAGCACGTTTGATTCAACCCATGTGCAGGATCAGTTTTGCCTGACAACTCATTTCCGCTGGGATCAAAGGAATTATGAACAAGGACGACTCGGGAAATTCGAATGAAACGAAATGGCAGGGGCGTTTTCCAGAAAACGAAATCATTTCGCTTCTGCAAGTCAACAGGCGTCTGAATCTGGCGGAAAGTACATCTCAGGATTTTCATTTTGGCGAGCTGGTTGAATTGATTGGCTATGAAAATTTGAAAGACATTCGGCTTGGTTACTCTGCAGTACAAGGCGCGGAAATTCTGTGCAACGAAGTCGCGAGTATGTCCGGTGTTGATAGTAAGCACGTCATTTGTACTCAGGGAACCGCGTTGGCTCTCTATTTGCTGGCAGTTGAACTTTGCCGTCCCGGTGATGAAGCTGTGATTTTCACTCCTTGCTTTCCGCCATCGCGGGATTCACTGCTGGGAAGCGGGGTCACGTTGCGCGAAATTCCTTTGACGTTTGAAAACGGATACAAGGTTCAACTGCAGGAGTTTGAAGATCGTCTTAGCAGTAAAACGAAGTTGGTTAGCTTGGCAACTCCACAAAACCCAAGCGGCGTTACGACGGAGCAAAAAACGGTGCTGCAGATGCTTGAAATCATGGCGAGCAAGGCTCCCGATGCCTACTTATTTATCGACGAGACTTATTCAAATGCCACTTATGGTCATGTTCAACCCGCACCAAGCTTTGCGGGGCTGCACCCCCGAATCATTACGGGATCTTCGGTGTCAAAAGCTTATGGCGCACCAGGGTTGAGGGTCGGATGGATGACAACGCCAGACCGGCAGCTACGACTGCGATTATTGACGGCGAAAATGAACATCGTTATTTCGGGTTCGCCGTTGAATGAAACCCTGGCCGCCCTCATCCTTCGCAATCGCAAAGCGGTGCTTTCGGTGCGAAGCGAAATGTTGACTGAGGCTCTCAAGTTGGTCGAAGATTGGCAAGCTCGTAACGCTTCAAGAGTATCGTGGGTGCGACCAGACGGAGGGGCGCTGTGTTGCTTTCGCCTTGAACCGGAAGTATTCGACGAGGAGCAGGTGGCTGCATTCTGGCGTAAGCTTCCTGATTTGGGGCTCCAACTTGCGTCTGGCGATTGGTTTGGTGAGACCAATCGTGTCTTCCGGCTTGGGTTTGGCTATCTTCCGATCGAAACGCTGAAAGAGGCGCTTCAAGCATTGGAATCCGTATTGATATCGGAAGCTTCACCTGCATGACACTAAGAGGCTTGCCGTTCCAACTCCGATTTTGGAAACGCGGAGGCAAGAGTCGTATCGATGGCATTGGTTTGTGCTTCGCCACGACACCACATCACGAGCCCAGCCTTTTCAAACCAGTGACCGGTCTTGCGACAACCGTTGCACTTGCAGCGATTGGGGCCAACCCATTTGACTTGTTCGTGTCGACATCGGTGTGAAAGAGAATCCATAACTACCTTTCCAAATTCATTGAATCAACGGCCCTGAGTGCCGGTTGAGTGCTTGTTGGAAAGTATCGAGCTGACGAGTGACACGGTTGGTCAACCGTCATCTGCTGGTTTACGGCGCACAAAAAAAGGCCGGCGATTATGCCGGCCTGTGAAAGTTTACTCTTTGACACGTCTGTCTGGTTTACTCGTAATCGCGGACACGTCGAGCGATCGCAATGCCCAACGCTTCGCGTACGCTTTCAATTGTGACTCGATCAAAAACTTGTTGGAAGAAACCAGTCACGATTGCCCGAATGGCTTCTTTGCGAGTAAAGCCCCGGCACTGAGCGTAAAAGATCAATTCTTCGTCAACCCGGCCACTTGTTGATCCGTGAGTACAGCGAACATCGTCGGCTTCGATCTCCAAACCTGGAATCGAATCGGCGCGAGCCTTGCTGGATAGCAAAAGATTGTCGTTACGTTGGTAGCCATCAGTCTGCTGAGCCTCGACATCGACTTTGATCATTCCGCGCCAGACCGTCCGCGATGTGTCTTGCAAAGCGCCCTTGTAAAGGAAGTCGCTTGTGCAGTCGGGGTGTGTGTGGTGCTGCAAAGTGTGGTAGCTGAGATGTTGCTTGTTCTCAGTAAACATCACACCGTTGACTTGGCAAGTCGCACGTTTGCCGTTGAGGGCAACGTGTTGGTTAACTTTTGCCAAGCGAGAACCAAGAGCACCAACAGTCCATTGCAAATTGGCGTCGCGTCCAACGGTCGCTTTTTGGTGGGCGAAGTGCCAAACCTTTTGACTCCAGTCTTGCAGGTTCACGTAACGTAAGTTGGCTCGGTCACCGACCGTGATTTCGATCGCACCGTTGTGGAGACCGGCTTCACCCTCCGCGTTGGTGGATTCGGCCAGCACGGTTGCTTCAGCACCTTCCTCGACCACGATCAAGGTATGACTGAAATCGGATCCGCCATCGGACAGCGTTGTGAACGTGTGGATTGGCTTGTCGACACAAACGTTGCGTGGAACGTATAAGAACGTTCCACTGCTCCAAGTGGCTTGATGCAGAGCCGCGAAACGGTCTTCCGTTCCATCGACAGTTTGGAACAGATGCTTTTGAATCAACTCGCCATGTTCTTCGAGCAACTCAGTCAAGTTTCCGAACACGACGCCCTTGGCAGCCAACGCTGGGTCGAGAGTGGTGGGAGCCGTTGCGGCTCCATCACAAGCCGCAGCCGTACCAACCAGTTCGACGCCCTGGTTCAGAACCGGATTGGGAGTCGCAACGCTGTCACGTTTTGAGGGAATGTTGAATTTCTCAAGATGGAACATGCGGATGTCAGTTCGCATCCACTCTTCATCTTTGTTACTCGGCCATGGCAACGTTTTGAATCGTTCCCAGGCAGTTTTACGAATTTCGGTTAGCCAGCCCGGTTCATTTCGCGAATCGAGGAAAGCCTGGAAGCCCTCGTCGGTAAACGAGAGCTGAGTGTTTTCGGTTACTGTTGTCATTTGTCTATTGGGTAATCGGTTAAACGATGTCGAAGAAATGTCTGTTCGGTTGAAAGGAAGGAAGTTGCCTGCGTTAGAGGCAGTGACTAGCCGACCGAGCCTTCCATTTGCAGTTGAATCAAACGGTTCATTTCCACGGCGTATTCCATGGGAAGCTCTTTGACGAGCGGCTCGATGAATCCATTGACGATCATCGTGCTGGCTTCGGCTTCGGAAAGACCGCGGCTCATCAAGTAGA
>CAZPTT010000082.1:6905-28341 GCA_964589435.1 uncultured Pirellulaceae bacterium | reverse complement strand
ATAGCGCGCGATGAAGCAGCGTGATGTCGGCCTTGGGCGATCGGCGGATCCTGAGTTGGCGGATCTTGAGCGATTGGCGGATCTTGAGCAAAGCCAAGTCTTGGACATTGGAATTCAGATCAGCTAATCATTCCCCACCGGCGCTAAGCTCACTCGACGGCTTAACATTCTGGATGGCTTAGCATTCTGGACGGCCTAGCATTCTGGACGGCCTAGTGCTTTGTTCCAACTCAAAGTTCCGGTTCTTCATGTGAGCCGTTTGGGCGCTAGCCCCGGTTTTTCCGACGAATCCGTGGCTAGCGCCAAAACGGCTCATCCTAAAATCAAATTGGAACAATGCACTAGATTCTGGATGGCTCAGCTTTCTCGCTTGTCGGAGATTGATGTTGAGATCATTTCCATCACCCAGTTATCCATGTCAGCCATCGTTTTTTGGCATAGCAAATCAGATTTCGGATACTGACGCAGCGTGACGGAAAATCCAGCAACGTGGAGCAATTTCAGCTGCTCACAAAGCTGGTCTTGGCCAAAATCCTCCGACTGACGACCGTGAGCCCAAAAGACTGGCATCTGACGGCAGCGAGACCAATCTCTCAACGGAGCGTGGTCAACTGGAATTGGGCCATTGATCGACATTACACCGGCGAAGAGATCGGGGCGTTCAAATGCCAACCGAAACGCCATCGTTCCGCCAGCCCCCATTCCAGCCAAAAAAATTCGCTGATGGGCGATATTAAATCGCATACTCGCCAGATCAATCGCTTCGTCAACGGCTTGATGCGCCGAATCGAGCGTCGCGTAATCTTGATCCCAATAACGGCCAATCTCACGATTACCATTGGGAGATTGAGGAGCGATTCCAACATAGTTTCGCATGCTCATTTCCAGCATGACTTGCTGAACCTGATCCGCACTTTCACCGTCGGAGTGCAACCAGACGATGAGCGGATACGAATAATTCTTTTCGTAGTGCATTGGCACAAACAGCGAAAAATCATCGGCTGTTGTTGCACCAGCTTCTTGAAAAGGATTGAGGGAACAAGAAACGCTAGAGTCAGATTGACAGAGCGTATCGGAAACAAGAGGACTGATTTTTATTCTATTCATTCGCCTGTCACGATCTTGACTGACGTCATTGTAAAAATTACTGGGTCGTTTTTTAAGATAGTGAACTTGCCTCGTCAACTGCATAATTCAAATCGCAGTCAAAGTTCGCGAAAGTGCATCGCTAGCAAAGAAATCCTGTTGGTTTCAAACGAAACCAACAGAAAATCAAGCTTAAAAAGACAGCTCACCGGACTTGATTTCTTCAAAACAGCCTGCGCCGGTTTAAAGTAGATCTTTGACTTCGTCACGCTCTTCGCTTAGCTCTTGAGCCGTCGCGTCCATCTTCTCGCGACTGAATTCATCGATATCTAAACCTTGCACAATCGAGTACTCGCCATCCTTGCAAGTAACCGGGAACGAATAAATCAATCCTTCCGGCACGCCATAACTACCGTCACTTGGGATCGCCATACTCACCCAATCGCCTTCAGGTGTTCCCATCACCCAGTCATGAATGTGATCAATCGCAGCGTTGGCCGCCGAAGCAGCACTCGATGCGCCACGGGCTTCGATGATTGCGGCTCCACGTTTTTGAACGGTTGGAATAAACGTGTCGCGATACCAAGCCTGATCAACAGATGCAGCGGAATCACCGATCGTTGTATTACTGATATCAGGATACTGAGTTGACGAATGGTTGCCCCAAATCGTCATCTTGCAAATGTCACCAGAATCCGAATCCGTTTTCGTTGCCAATTGGCTGATTGCGCGATTGTGATCAAGCCGTGTCATCGCGGTGATGTTGCCGTGCTTGATGGTCGGCGCGTTGGCCATGGTGATCAATGCATTGGTGTTGGCTGGATTGCCAACCACAAGGACTCGGATGTCTTTGCTGGCGTTCTCGTTGATTGCCTTACCTTGAACTGAAAAAATCTTGGAGTTGGCAGTCAGAAGATCTTTTCGTTCCATTCCTTTTTTTCGCGGCATCGCGCCGACCAGCAACGCAAAATCAGAATCGGCAAATCCAACATTTGGATCATCCGTCGCGATGATGTCGTGCAGTAACGGAAAAGCACAATCCTCCAGCTCCATGACAACGCCTTGAAGGGCATTCATGGCGGGAGTGATTTCCAAAAGCTGAAGAATGACTGGCTGATCGGGGCCAAGCATATTTCCGGCGGCAATTCGAAAGAGCAAGCCGTAACTAATCTGACCTGCTGCACCTGTCACAGTGACGCGAACCGGTTTCTTCATATCGTTTATCCTTGAATTTGCTTGTGGCGATTGGGGCTGAATGTGTCTAATTCTGTCAGGACAGATGGGAACCCGCGAATCCCATACCTGATTCACATCTGCTTGATGAAATATCGCGCAGAGAGTCAAAATTCGCAAGTAGGTTGACCGAGGAACCTGGAATTGCTGGGGCGAAATTGCCGGGCCGATAAATTGCGCCATTCGCAGGCGGGACGACTTCAATATCGTCAGTCTCACCAGCAACAAGCGCCGAATGGCCAATGATTCCCGCCGGTTTGTCCTAATCGACAGCCGATTCGCCGGGGCCAAGGTCAAAAGCTGATAAGTCAATCCGCTCTGGCAAAGGCTTGTCAGTTTTCGTTCTCCGAAAAAACCAAACCATCGCCAGTAGCCCGCACAAAGTTACCATTAAGAATGAACCCAAAACAAAGCTCAAAAAATCTCTTTGCAAGCTGACGATTTGCGGCTGATCAACGATAAACAAAGGGCTGAGCTGACCGTTGACGTCGGCATCGTCCGTTAATTTCGATTTGTATTTCCAAAATCGAAAGTAAACCGATTCGAAAGACAACACCTCGCCGACCAATTGATCCGAAGAAAAACCAGCGGGCAGAGTTCGCGTACAAACAGTTACAGGAAACTGCCGATACAACAAGTTCTTTTGCGTAGGGTCGACCGAAATCTGTTGCCCCTCCAAATCTGGAAACACCATCAATTGATAGTAAGTACTCAGCCCAAGCTTACGTTTAAGTTCTGGATCTGAGACTTGCACCGGGGTACAACGGCGAACTCGCGCTTCGAATGTGACTCGACTACCAAAGTAATCGACATTCGAATTTGCCGTCGAACCCAGCAGGCTTATGAAACCTAGAAAGCCGCTCTCAGACGGATGTTCGTTAGCTGGCAACTCTCCAACTCCGGCGAGGACTTGATAAAAACAATCAGAGTCAACTGTACCCAGTGCTTGCGTGTTCTGCTTTCGCACAAAATCGAATTGGCCGACATCAACGCCAACCTTTGCCAAATCAACCAGCGAATCTGAAACTCCAACATCCGAGTTTGCAGTCTCAGGAAACCAAGCCATTCGTTTTGCGACAAACAATGGGCTTGGATCCGCGGCATCTTCCAAATCGTCGGCAAAAGCATCCGCCGCATCCACCAAACCAAATAGAAATCCCTCAAATCGAATCGGTTCGTTTAGAAGAACGTCAAGCGGCCAGCCACTGGGTGAAGTCAACGTCACCACCTGGAATGCTTGGCCTGATTCGGAGCGGCAATGCGAAACAAAGCAACTGCGGATTCGATCGTCAGCAGTCGCACCGGGAATCCGCTTGCGCGTAACGCGTTGAACAGTTCCCTGAAGGCTGAAGACACGAAATCGAAACTCAGGCGTCTTTTTGACAATGTCCTGCCAACTTGTGCCTTGGGTGAACTGACTGAACTGCAGTAAATTTTTGGCCGAGGTTTTTTTAATCCGATAAAGCAGCTTCAAGATTCGTTTTTCCGACAAATCTAACGGCTGATTGTCCTGCACCTCAAACGCTTCGCTCATCGAGAACCCGGATAGTTCAATCGGCTTCTCATCGTGAGTTTGAGCCGCGACGAAAGAGGCCGGCCAACTCGCTATTACGCCAACGGCCATCAAGCCAACCACCAAAGAGGCAGCCCGAGCGATCGTTGGCACAAATCGCCCGGCAACCATTCTGCGTCGACAATGAATCTTTTGATTCCTATCCATGATCATCCGCCTGGTAAAGCTCCAAGACGCGTTCGTGTGCCGTTTTCACGTCAGGGTCATTTGCCAATTGCGCCAGCGAACTGTTAATCTTCTTGGTCGACATCGCTCCAGGTTGATACGTTTGAGTTTGGGTACCTCGATGAGCCAGCCAGGCAAGCGCCGTCGCGACGATCGGCATCAAGACCAACAACACGATAATGGTTGTCCTTGATGGCTGCCAAGCGGACGCTGCAATCGGTGAAGTATCGTTAAAAGACTCAAAGCTCTTGGCCAGAATGACGGGACTTTCGGCCACTTCAACCGCGCCGTCGATGAACGTGCGCACTTTAAAAAACGCGCCGGCGACCTTGATGCGAACATTGATCGTCTGAAACTGGTCAGTAAGCTCCGGAAAATTTTCCGGCAACTCCATCGAATAGACGTTGTATGGGGCAAGGTTCGTATCCGCAGGCCGGACCCATATTTCGTAGTAGTGCGAAACACCAAGTTCACTGTCCTGCAGGTTTTTACGGCGCGCCGACCTGGCCCAGCCGCTAATCTCAACCGCTTTTCCCCGGTAAAATTCTGATTGGCTTAATAACTGCAAGTGGGTAACCGGGATTGGTAGCCCAAGCTCTTCATTCTGAGTCATCTCCCACAACCGAAGCCAAGCAGTCGAGTCTCCTTCCCACCCAATCGAAGTTCGATCCTTGACTTCGGCAAGCACGATCGGATCGAGCACTAATTGCAATTGTTCAATTTGCTTGAGTTGCGAGATCGAGAAATCCTCGCCTTCGAGCCCAAGCTTGAAAGCCGGCAAGATCTTTTTGTTCCAAACCTGTTGCGAATCAAAAAACTCTTTCGCTAATTTCTCTTTGCCTTCGCTTCCATCGGCGAGCACCGCGAGTTGGTCAAACATTTCGCTGTGGAACTGGTTTCTCCTGGCACTAATTGAACCGACTAGTTTTCGATAATCTGCAATTTTGGGATCGTCAACTAATTCGTGCCGCTTGGACGACGACACCTCGCGAAACTCCTTCAACAATCGAAACAGGTCACGCTGTTGTTGAGCATTGAGGCGAGGCACGAATCCATTCCAAAACTCAACCGCGGCTACGGGATAGCCACCGACCTGTTTAACAATTGCGTTGGAGGCTTCACTTGGTCGCAATTCGCTTGGTTGCATATTGGATTCTGCGTCGGTCGCAGCACCCACGTCATTCGTTGACCGGGCTTGAACAGCATCACCGGCGATTCCTGACGGCAATCGTCCATCAAACGGTGGTTCTTGAATCGACTGATCTTGTTTCCAGTCCGCTCGCTCGCCCTTGGCTTGGGCAACAGCGCCCTTGGCTTGGGCAACAGCGCCCTCAGCTTGGACAACGGTTTGCTTATCGAAGCCCATCCATCGCCAATTTTCAGGCTTACCGGCTTCCTTCATTAAAATGACCACCAAAATCAGCATGCCAAATAGCATCATCAATCGCAGCCTGATAGCGCGCGATGTGAAGTCGGTTGGTGCTGGCCGTGGATTCGCCGGAACCAATTCTTCACCATCGGTTTCGATTTCGATTTTCATCTTCTTCACATCCAATTTCGAGAACTAAACGCGGGTGATTCCAATCATACGATGTGGCGATACTGCCCCTCATTATGGCAGCGATTTTTATTTCGCTTAGCGGACGTCTAATAAAAAAAAACAAAGTTCGAAGAAAATCAGCCGGTTCGACTACGATTCTCGACGCTTCGTATTCTCAAACGGAATCACAAAACAACCGTCGCATCACAAAATTGTCAGCCGGCTGACAACAATAATCATGCATTCAAACGCTATTTCAACTATCTTAGAAGTATCTCGCTCCACTTCCAATTGGCAATTCACGCCCGATTCACAACTTACTTCGGTTCGAGAGTTTAAATTTTTCTAATACAGTCGCCTCTCTTGTCGACGGTTGTGATCAAACTTTATTTTTCTGCCAAACAAACATTCAATGGGAATTTGTTTGCTTGAAACAATGGTTAGAATAATCGGTCTGGAATTTGACTTCGACGTCTCACAATTGTTTTGAGGAATCGTTCGCGTGAAGAAACTTGCGATATACTTGACACTGCTGTTGGCAACTTGCGTTTTAGGCAACCTCTCTGACTCAGCCGCAAACGCGGACGAACCTGCCCAAGCCTTCCTCGACGCTTTGCGAGAAAATGGTTACTACGACATCGCGATCGATTATTTGACTCAGCTAGAGTCCAGCAACCTGGCCTCTGACGAATTTCGCAAAAACCTTCCGTTCGAAAAAGCCGAAACGCTGATCGCCAGCACGGTTAACTTGCGGGACATCGACCAGCTGGAATCGCGGCTTAACCAAGCCCAACAGCTTTTGGACGATTATGTTGGAGGCGACCACTCCATCGAAACGTTGGCGCTGACCAAGCGATACCAAGGCAACCTTTTCTATCGTCGCGCCCGAGTCTATTCGACCCGCGCCGACTCCGACCGCCTGACGGCTGGCGAAAAAGCTGAACTGAGTGGCAAGACGCGTGAAATGCTCAACGCCTCACTCGCCTGTTACAAAGAAGCCCGTCAAAAAGTCCGCTCGTTGATCGACGAGAACAGCCCCGACCTAATCCGGATCGACATGGAAGACCCTTCGACAACGGCGAAGAAAAAGCAGTTTCAATCCATCTACACTCAAATTCGAATTCGCTTGCCGTTGGTAATTGAACAGCTTGCCGACACTTACCCGCCGAATGATCCGACTGGCACGAAGTTGCTGCAAGACGCTGTCGCGGAATACAACATCGTTTACGATGCTTACTACAAATATCCGGCTGGACTGGACGCGAGATTGTTTGCAGCTCGCTGTAGTCAAAAACTTGGCAACCACGAAAAAGCACTTGCCGACCTGGAAGACATTTTCAATCTTAACGACAGTAGCGCATTGAAAGTTCTGAAACGAAAGGCCTTCACCCTGGCTAGTGCGAGCTGGAGCCAGATTGATCCTTATCCGCACGCTGAAATCGTCTCCCGACTACAACCCGTCGTTAGCGTGCTCAGCCAAACCGAAGTTCGCCAGCCCGATTGGCTACGCATTCAAGTCGAGTTGGCCAACGCAATGCATCTACAGGCGGCTTCGGTAAAAGAGGCTGGTGGTGCTGGTTCGAGTTCGGACTCCAAAGCGATTGATCGCAACGCGGCTCGCCTGTTGAAAACCGTTTCGAGAATCCCCAGCCCTCATCGCGACCAAGCAAAAAAGCTACTTGCCGAATGGAACATCAACCTTAGCGTTGGCGAGGATGCCGCCGAAAAACCCATCGAAACGTTTTTTGATGCAAGACAGAAAGCCAAAGACTACGCGGACGAAATCGGATCGCTTCTCAATGATGCGAATCGCTTACGAAGACAAGTCGCCGGTAGGCCACCTGCAGAACGAGAGGCCTCAGCCGCAGACTTGGAATCCATGCAGCTTGAAATCGCTGACAAATCGAAGGCAGCCCTCGACGTGCTGGAACTTGCGCTCACAAAAGCCGACGAAAACGTCGTGCGAACTGATTTAAATGATATTCGTTACCTTCAGTGTTTTTGCTATTTCGCCTCTGGCCAGTATTTTGAGTCGGCACTAATCGGCGAATTCCTGCTGGCGAAATATCCGACGATTCAAGGTTCACGTCAGGCGATGACCTGGATGTTGCAAAGTTATACGCGGCTTCATGATCAAGCCGACAAGGACGATCGCTCGTTTGAGCGAGAACGCTTGAACCGTTCGTGCGCATCGGTTGTCGATCGTTGGCCGGGTTCGGATCAAGCCGGTTCGGCCGCCAACATCATGACAAAGCTCTCGACGAACGAAAACGATTTCGCCACCGCCGCAGAGTACTTTTCAAAAGTTCCCAAACAAGCCAGCTATCGGGCGTCGCTCGCGTCAAGACTGGGACAACGGTTATGGTTCGACTACAAGACGAAAACGAAAGAGCAAACTGCCAATCAGGAAACGCTTAGCAAAATAATGGCCGACGCTCGCAGGTATCTCGAAATCGGTTCCCAAGATACTACTGCTGACAATTTGACTTACGAATTAGCCTACGGCTCGCGACTGCTTGTCGATGCTCATTTGGAATCCGGTGCGGTTGACCAAGCCGTCGAACAGCTCGAATCAGGAGCCCTCGATTTCGTAAAACAGAAACATCCAGCCATCACGAAATCTTCGCTGGGTAAAGTTTTCAATCGCGAAACGTACAAACTTGCCATCAAAACCTATTTGGCGGCGATGAGAAAGAACGAAGACAAGCAAACCTGGATCGACAAGGTTCGTGGCGCGTTGGCTCCGTTGCGAGACGAACTCAACGCAAGCAACGACCCCAAAGATCGACAACGTGTGACCGGAATTGAACGCTACATTGCCCAAGAACTTAAAAAGCAGTTCGAACAGTTTGAGTCGATCGCAGACAAATCCAATTTCGCAAGAATTCTTGCTACTTTCATGGGCTCCATCGAAAAGGACTCAACAGACGCGACCACGGTTCTTTGGTCGGGAGAGACGCTGCTTGGAGTGGCTGAGGGCCTGAGTTTGCTGGGCGCTGATGATGTTGCCAAGCCGTTGTTCCAGCAAGCCGAGTCGGCTTTGAATCGAGCGGAGGCACTTGGATTTGCCGGCGACCCACGCGAGGAAGCGATGCAAGTCAAACTCAGCCGCCAACGCGCATTATCGCAACGTGGTGCCGGAAAGTTCGAAGCAGCCATCGATCAACTCAAGACGATCTTGAAAGCGAATCCGATGTCACTCCAAGTCCAAGTTGACGCTGCGGACACGCTTCACTTGTGGGCAAAATCATCCAAGCGATCCAAAGGCTATGCCGAAGCCATGATGGGCATGGAAAAAGTTCGCAACCCAAAAACAAAGAAAACCTCCAACCTGATCTGGGGCTGGCGAGGCCTTGTTAAGGCAACCCAAGGCTCACCCAAATATGTCGATACTTATTTCCATTCGATGTATCACCTGATCGAAAGTCGATTTGAATATGGCTTGCTCGAGAATTCAAGCAAAGCCATTAAGTCATCTTTAAATGACGTCAATCGAACCATTACTCAAAGCGAGAAGAAAATGGATGAAGTCTGGAAACAGAAATTCGCCAAACTTCGAGAACGAATCGTAGCGAATTCAAAATAGCTTCCACTCAAAACCAATCCATCAAACCGAACAGACACAAGCGTGAGACTTCCAGCGACAATCATGAAAAACACTTTCCCAACCTTGATATCGTTCAAAATGCACACTTCAAAACCAAAACTATCCCTGACAACTTTTCTGTTGATGCTTTGTGCTAGTGCCACCATGTGCTTTGGCCAAGGCGATTCGGTTTACCAGTTCCGTGCTGGCGGCGGCAACAAGAAGATCAGCGGCTCAATCACGGGTGTCACCGCTCAAGGCGTTACGATCAAGACCAGCTCAGGTCCGAAAGAAATTGCGGCAAGCGAAATCAACAAGCTTGTCTTTAAGGACGAACCCAAAGAAATCAACAAAGCGCGGACAAGAATTGAATCAGGCCGATTCGATGACGCGATCGAAGAACTGGAAAAAATCTCCGGCTCGAATCCGGCTTTTGTCCAGCAAGAAATTGATTACTTGAAGGCGTTTGCGACCTCGGAAGTTGCCTTGCGTGCCGGTACCATCACAGCCGCCGAAGCTGGCAAAGTAATGTTTGGATTCACGCAAAAAAACTCCAACAGCCATCACTTCTACAATGCGACCAAGATCCTCGGCCAGCTTTTTTTCGCGGTCGGACAAACCGACAACGCCGAAAAGCAGTTTACGAAACTCACGGCTTCGCAATGGCCCGAGCTTGTTCTTGATGGCCATTTTTACCGAGGTGAAATGCTAAACGAATTGCAGAAACCGGCTGAGGCTGAAGCTTCCTATGACGCCATTCTTGCTTCACCTGCCAACGATGATTTGACGCAGTCGTACAAACTGATCGCGCAATGTCAAAAAGCAAAATCACAGGGACTGGCAGGGAATACCGCCGAAGCAATCAAAGTCATCGAGCAAATCATCAAGGTTGAGAACCCGGAAAACACGCGGCTGTTCGCCTACGCCTATAACGCGTTGGGAGCTTGTCATTTGAAGGCCGGCAACCTCAAAGAGGCGGCGACCGCGTACTTGCATACGGAACTGTTGTTCGCTGCTGAAAAAGAGCCTCATGCAGAAGCGCTTTATCGCTTGGCTTTGATCTGGCCTGATCTCGACCAAACCGACCGCGCCAGTCGTGCACGGGAAGGATTAAAATCGAGGTACCGAAATTCCTATTGGGCGACCAAGCTATAATGAGTATGAACATCCTTGATCAAGAATTATTGTGATGCAGTTGAGCGATTCGTGAACCACTTTCGAACACTCCCACGTTGGCACTACAATGTTAGCCCTGCCAACCAAACGAACATCGACGAACTTTTTGGAGACAATGACACATGCAGTTAACAAACCAGCCAGGTTTCAATCGCTTTGCCAGGACTTGGATTCCTCGGCTCTTGATTTTAGCTGTCGTCTTCAGTTGTTTCGCGTTGGCAGCCCCCAGCTTCGAATCGAGCGCTGCCGCCTTCGCCCAAAACGGAGCAGACGGAGCTGATGCTGCCGGAGCCGCAGGCGATGCCGATGCTGCCCCCAAAGGCCCGCCGAAAACTGCTCTTCGCTGGTTGATGGATTCCCTCGGATTGGGCTACATCATGATCTTCCTTTCACTTTCGTTCATTTTGGTCGCGCTGTTCATCATGAACTTCTTGTCGGCACGGCGAGAATCGGTTTGCCCGCAGTTGCTCGTCGACGGTTTCGAAGCACACCTCGATGAAAAACAGTATCAAGAAGCCTACGAACTCGCGAAAACAGATGAATCGTTTCTGGGTAACGTGCTGTCCGCCGGACTGGCCAAACTTTCCAGTAGTTACCAGCACGCCATTTCTGCCATGCAAGAAGTCGGCGCCGAAGAAAACATGAAGCTCGAACACCGTCTCAGCTATCTTGCCTTGATCGGCACCATCAGCCCGATGATCGGCCTGTTCGGTACGGTTCACGGAATGATCGATTCGTTTTACACGATCGCCAACGGAGGTGGGACGCCAGATCCCAATCGCTTGGCCGAAGGTATTTCGACCGCGCTTTTGACAACACTGATTGGACTGGCCATCGCGATTCCTGCGATTGCCGGATACAACATTTTGCGAAACCGGGTTCAGCGACTGGTGCTTGATGTTGGAATTACGAGCGAGAACTTGATGGGACGATTCGAAAAAGTCGGCAAGAAAAAAGAATAGGCCGCTGACGTTTTTTCAATGATTCTCCAGGCATATCAATCATGAAGTTTTCCAATCGCACAAAAACCGAAATCCTCGAAGGCGACCTGACGCCGATGATCGATATGACGTTTCAGTTGATCGCGTTTTTCATGCTGCTGATCAACTTTTCTGAGGTCGATCGGGCTGAAGAAATTTCGCTACCCAGTTCGATTCTGGCCAAGCCTCCGGAAGTGCGTCCTGACTACCAGATCATCCTGAATCTTGGGTTGGATGGCAAAGTAAAATTCGAAGGCCAAGAGATCGAGAAAATCAACTTCCTTGGCCCAATCTTCACGCAAGAAAAAAACAACGCCGCTCGAGAAGGCGTTCTCAATGCCGGTGACATCGCCGTCATCATCCGCTCTCACGAGGATACGCCAACTGGATTGGTGCAAGAACTAATTTCGGAATGCCAAGAATCCGAACTGGAAAGCTTTAGTTTACGCGTCAAAAACGAATAGCGCAAAAAAGCAGCCGAGCGAAGCCGTCACAGATTGAAGCAGAAGAAAAAAGGATCGAGCATGCGACTTGCCGTTTCAGACCCCGAAGAAATCAAGATCAACATGACCGCGATGATTGACATCGTATTTCAGTTGCTGGTCTTCTTCATCATGACTTTCAAAGTCGTCACAATGGAAGGTGATTTCAATATCCGCATGCCTCTGGCAACCACGGAAAATGTCGAAGACATGGAGTCTGAGTTGCCCGAATTGATCATCGTTAAACTGCGGGCTGGGGAGAACGGAAACATCAACAGTATTGTTGTCGACGACATCGAAACGTTTGCCGACGAGACGATGTTTCTAGATCTCACCAATCACATCGAGTCAAGAATTGCCGGGGAAGGCGATCCAGAGAATTCGCTTCAGACCGAGCTTGAATTCGACATCGATTACGGCCTGAAGTACCAATACACCGTCCAAGCCATTGAGGCTGTTTCCGGCCGAGTCGTCCCAGGCCCAGAGCGAAGCGTTAAAAAGTTGATCGAGAAAATCAAATTCAAAGACAACACCAGCCAAGGCGGCTAACTTAGCGTGCATTCCCCCAATCTTCTCTATCTCGGATTGGAGCTAAGCCCGCGGGTGAAATTGATTGTGCACCTTCTTTAATCGCGATTGATCCACGTGAGTGTAGATCTGCGTCGTTGCGATACTGGCATGGCCAAGCATTTCCTGAACCTGTCGTAGGTCGGCTCCACCCGCCAACAAGTGGGTCGCAAAACTATGGCGCATCGTGTGAGGGCTGATCGAAACAGACACGCCCGCAGTAAGTGCGTACTTCTTAACCAACTCCCAGATTGCTTCCCGGCGCATTCGCCGCCCTGCCCGCGACAGAAACAGCCAATCCAATTCGGAAGGGCGCAAGGACTCCAGATGTGGCCGCTGCCGCTCAAGGTACAACGTTACGGCGGAAGCAGCCTGTTCCCCCAGTGGAGCCATTCGCTGTTTACTGCCTTTACCGTGACACTTGCAATACCGCTCATCCAAATGAAGATCGCGCAACCTCAAATTCGAAATCTCAGACGCTCGACAACCTGTTGCGTAAAGCATTTCCAGGATCGCCCGGTCGCGAAAGTAGTAAAGGTCACTACGATGCGGCGCGTTTAGAAAATTGTCGACATCGCGCGGCGACAGGACTTCTGGAATTCGCTGCCATAATTTCTGGCTACCGAGCAACTCGACTTTGTTGTCGACCAACACGCCTTCGAGTTGGAGATAGCGAAAAAACATTTTGATCGAAACAAGATGCCGCGCTACAGAAGACGGAGCAAGCTGCTGATCAGCTAAGTAGCCAACAAAGTCTGACAGTTCAGTGACGGAAAGCCGAGCAATGTGTCGCTTCCCTAACCATTTCAAAAACCGCTTCATATCACGGCCATAAGCCATAACCGTATTTTCGGCCAAGTGACATTCACTGCGTAGATAGTCGATGTAGGCTTCGCCCCACCGACGCGATGCGTTGTCCGCCGTCAAAGGCTTGGGCTTTAGTCGCCGCAACTTATTATTGCTTTTGACAATCTTCTTCATGGAGTCCGAACATCAGAACACATGTTTACCGCTCACGGAAATTGAGCTTACATGTATTTATTCGGCCTCAGCGGCGAAACGCAAATCAGGATTGCCTTGATTACCGGATGTTGCGGCAAGCTCAAGATTGCAGCCGGTAAATTCGGTACAGTTTATTGCTGAAACCGTAGTCAAACTTATATGGAAGAAGCAGCCCGTTTTACCCGTCGGCTAATTTTCGCGCCACGACAACCCGCTCCAAGCCAGCGAAGTCCTTGATGACCTCTACCAATTCCAATCCGCTGGCCGCCTCGACCAACGAACGGCACTTATCCATCACAATCGGGCCAGCTTCAAAAATTAGATGGCCGCCGGGCAATAATCGCTCTCCCGCTTCGTTGACCAATCGAGCGATCACATCAGTACCATGCTCGCCAGAAAACAAAGCCATCTTTGGTTCATAATCCCTAACGTGCTGATCGACGGTATTTAGCTCAGCCGAACCGATGTACGGTGGATTGCTAACGATCAAATGGACGGCACCACTCCCGGCGGGCAAAGCGTCAAACAAATCGCCTTCAAAAAAGTGCACGCGATCGGAAACTTGATGCACCTCCGCATTGTCCTTGGCAACAGCCACAGCCCCAGGAGACAAATCCGTCGCAGCGATTTTGCAATCTTCCAAATGCTTCGCCAACGTGATCGCGATACAACCGCTGCCTGTTCCCACATCCATGATTCGGAGCGGCCGGTCAGTTATCGATTTGGCGACTTCTAACGCCGCAACAACGACATGCTCCGTTTCAGGGCGCGGGATAAGAACATTCGAATCAACAGTAAACCGAAGCGAATAAAACTCGCGATGCCCAACGATATAAGCAACCGGCTCCCCTGCCCCGCGACGTTTGACCCAATCGCGAAATCGGGCCATCGGTTCTGCATCAGGAATCTCGTCAAATCGAGTGTAAAGTTCGATCCGGGCACAATCCAGCGCTTCGGCGAGCAAAACCTCGGCTTCCAATCGCGGACTACCCGCTTCGACTTTGACGAAATACTCGTCAGTCCAATCGAGAAGCCGTTTGATCGTCCATTGTTCTTCAGTAGTCTCAGGCATGATACTCACGACCGAATAAGAATTGTCAATCCGTTTAAAAGAGCCACGCGACCTAGAGCGCCGACAAGGAAGTCGACGGCGAAGCCAACGATCGCCTTAGTTCTTCTGTATCCCAAGTCCGTTTTCAGGTACGAGTCATTGGAATCTTTAGTCAAGTGCGCCCATCGAGCTTCGCAACTCCGTTCGATCGTGTTCAATCAAAGCGTCGGTCACATACTGAACCGCTCCGGCAATGATTTGATCAAGCTTGTAAAGAGTCAAACCGATTCGATGATCCGTCAGCCGGTTCTCTGGAAAATTGTAAGTCCGAATTCGCTGACTTCGATCACCTGATCCAACCAGACTCTTTCGCTGATCTGAACGTTGTTGATTTTCTTGTTGCTGATAGTGGTCATACAATTTCGATTTAAGAATCCGCATTCCCTTGGCAAGGTTCTTGTGCTGCGAACGCTCTTCAAAACATTTGACGACCAAACCGGTCTCGTGATGAGTGATACGTACCGCGGAGGCAGTTTTGTTCACATGTTGTCCGCCCGGACCACTACTGGCAGCGTATCGCTCGACTTCGTAGTCATCGGGACTCAACTCGACCTCGACATCTTCCGGTTCCGGTAGCACAGCAACAGTCGCCGCCGACGTATGAATTCGGCCTTTTGTTTCGGTGTCGGGAACCCGCTGAACACGATGCCCCCCACTTTCGTATTGCAATTCTCGGTAGCAGCCTTCACCTTCGATCGAAATCGTGACTTCCTTGAACCCGCCCATATCGGTCGTGCTGGATTCAAGCGGCGAAAACTTCCATTTTTTGACTTCGCAATGCCGCTTGTACATGTCAAACAGGTTGCGAGCGAACAGAGCCGCCTCATCACCACCGGTTCCGGCGCGAATCTCCATCACGCAGCGGGAACGGTTGGCATCTTCTCCGCCAACTGTCATGTCGAGCAGTTCGTCCCAAAGGACTTCACGGGTTTCGATGACTCCCTTTAATTCCTCTTCGGCCATCTCACGCTCTTCGGAATCAGTCGACTGCGCCATCTCACGTAGCCCGTCGATCTCTTCCAAAGTGCCTTTGAATTTTCGATACTTCGCCGCCAGTTTGGCGAGCGAACCGTGCTCCCGCGCAACCGCCGCCATCTTGCTTGAGTTGCCTTGTACTTCCGGATCGGAAAGCTGTTTTTCCAAATCTTCGAAACGGGTAAGTTTTTGGTCGAGCATTTCGCGCATTGATTAGCCCTGACACGTCCTGGTTATGAAAGAAATCCGATCCATTGATCGGTCGATTGTAATGACTGCAAATGAAAATGGTGGATCACGAACTAACGTCGATAAACGATCTAAAGAAATCCACCAGCTCACGATCGGCGTTGACATGTTACGCAGTTAGGAGTGAGCGTGTGACTGCATCGCAATCACATCAAATGGAAATTGTAAGGTCGTCAAATGCATGTCAATTCTTGCAGTATTGAAAGTCAGAAGGGAGCGAGATTCAGTTTGTTTCTGGCTCCCTTTAGCCCTAATTACTATATCAATCGAGCCATTTCTCAACAAGGTTACCGGCCCTTTTGCTCCATGCCGCGTCGACAATCAAGTTTTTTTCGATGAAGGATTCACTCGATCTTCACCCCGTTCTTTTGCACGCATCCAATCGGCAAAAACCGTATCGACGATCAATTGGATCGCGTGATAAGCCACGATTGGAATGATGCTCATTCCCAAATTGACGGCCACCGACAAACCAATCATTAACGTTTTCTGACTGCCTGAAAAACTGACGGCGATTTGCTCTTCACGGGGCAATTTGATTTTGCTGGCTATCCAATACCCAGCCCAAAACACAATGCAGTGAACTAGCGTCAACAGCAGCGCCATGAACAAAAGCGGTGGCAGCGTTAGACTTGACGTCTCGTTGTCCAATCGCAAGCCCATGTTGACCGCGCCCAAGAACACCATGGACAGAATCCCAATCAGCGCCGCCGTGCTCAAACGAGGCTTGTTGGCGGTCGCCCAAGCGGCTGATTTTGACTCGACGCGGGCAAGCTGAGCCACCGCAATCGGCAAGACAACAAACAATAGCAACTTATAAATTGTCCCATACAACAGGCTTGATTCGATGGAATTTCCCGTCTGAACATAAATCCAAAACGGCATCACGAGAAAGCAACTTGAATTGGTAATGATCGTCACAACAATCGCCACGCTATCGTCGCCGCCTGCTCGGCGCGTCCAAACAGCCGCCGAGGCCAATGTACACGGAGTCGCCGCCGCGACCATCATCCCCGGCCCCAGTTCGATCCCGACCAAGCCGACCAATGGCCAAACCAACAATGGAATTCCAATCAAGTTCAACGCGCAGGCGAGCAACGGAGCCGCCGGACGAGAGAAAGCTCGTTGAAAATTTCCTAACGCCAACGGCCACGCCATCAGAAACATCGTCACCGAAACGATCGACCACTTGAGCCAGTCCAACGAAGCCAGTGACGCAAACGGCTCGCAAAATTTGTAGCCGGTGAACAATGCCGTCAGCAGCGCGATCAAGAACCAGTGTTTACGTACCGACTGCATGTGAAAATTGTTCCCGCTGTTGTCCTGCAAAGGCTCCATTGAACCTGTTTCATACCGCGCTGCCAACCTGAGATAATTGGTCTAGAATTAGAGATTGCGATTATTTCACCATCAACCATCCGACAAAACAATGCTTCGATACTGGACCGCCGGCGAATCACACGGCAAAGCACTCTTGGCACTGATCGACGGTTTCCCGGCCGGCTTTGAAATCGACACCGACAAAATTGATGAACATCTCGTTCGTCGACAAGGCGGTTATGGCCGAGGCGGTCGTCAAAAACTGGAACAGGATCACGTCGACATTCTGACCGGCGTTTGGAAGAACAAGACTTTGGGCGGACCGGTCACGTTGCAGGTGATCAACCAAGACTACAAGCTTGAGCGATTGAAAGAACTTCCTCGCCCCCGCCCCGGTCATGGAGACTTAAGCGGATCCATCAAGTACCTCAGTTCGATGCGCGGAATTCTTGAACGAGCCAGTGCAAGAGAGACTTGCGTGCGCGTTGCCGCTGGTGCGCTTTGCCAGCAGCTACTTGAATCGTTTGGTATCCGGACGCTTGGATACGTCGTGCAACTGGGCAGTCAGAAAGTGCCTCCGGTTCCTGGCACCTTCGATGAGCGATTGAAGAGAAGAAACGAAAGCAAAATTTATTCGCTTGACCCGGAAAAGGATCAGGCTGTTTGTGATTATATCGACGCTACCAAGAAGGCCGGCGACACACTTGGCGGGATTGTCGAAGTCATCGTCGAAGGCTTGCCCTTCGGATTGGGTACTCATGCTCAATGGGATCTAAAGCTCGATGGCAAGCTTGCTCAAGCCGTCATGGCCGTGCAAGCGATCAAAGGTGTCGAGATTGGAATGGGATTCGAAGCCGCGACGCTGCCGGGCAGCCAGGTTCACGATGGCATCCAGTTTGACGAGAAAGAAAAGTCCTCGCCGAATCTTGGCTACGTTCGGCCGACCAACAACGCGGGCGGACTTGAGGCAGGCATGACCAACGGCCAACCGCTTGTCATCCGAGCCGCAAAGAAACCGATCAGCACGCTTCAAAAATCGCTTGAGTCCATCAAAATGGACACCAAAGAGCCAAGCACTGCCAGCTACGAACGCAGCGATGTGTGCGCTGTTTCGGCAGCCAGTGTGATTATCGAAAACGTGGTTGCTTTTGAGATAGCCGCCGCGATGATCGAGAAATTTGGTGGTGATAGCATCGAAGAAATGCAGGCAAGATGGAAGCTTTTCCACAAAATGGCCTCGGAAAAATAGCAAATCGTTATTGGACGATCGGCGCTTAATCGTCAGAATCTGAGGTCGAGTTTCCCTGAGACTGAGTTTCCCTGTATTGAGTTTCGCAATCGAAGATTTAAGTTGCTCAACGATTCGAAGTTGATCGCAATAGAAATCCATCCAACCTGACAAGGAAGTCAGCGTGATGAGTGACAACCAACGAAGACTGGTTTGCCGCCTCTTATTTTTGCTGTTGTGTGCTGCGCCGACATCATTGGTCAGCTACTGGATTTGCCACCCACAAACGACCGCACAATGGGAAACTCAAATCTTGGCTCAACTGGGCGTCCAAGCGAACATCGAGCATATCGAAACGCCCTTCCCGTACATCACCATTCTTCGCGATGTTGAATTAGTGGATCCGGAACTGGGGCCGATCTTTCAAGCCATGGCCATCGAAGTCAATTTCGAAACGGGTCAAGTCCTGGTTCGCAACACCGATCGCCTGACCAATGCCGGAATCGTTCGATTGATGGATGCTGTGAATTCTAACCTGATTCGCAGGCATGCCGTCGATCGATTGTGGCGAGTTGATTTTATCGACACGACTGTCATTGAAGAATCGATCATCTCAGCACGTACCAATTCGGCGTATCCCGAATCGATGATCGTCAAGAACTTGCAGTTCGAGGTCAATTCGCAAAACGATTTTACGGGAGTTCGAATGGGCTTCCAATTAGCAGAGCAAGAGGAAACAACGGGTGACGATTCAGATCACTGGGTCAGCGGCATGCTAGTTAGGCGAATTGGGAACTCCAACAACCATCAGGAATTTGAATTGAAAACTTGGGGGCTCGAACTTCCATGCTGGCTACTCGCAGACGTCGTTCCGCAACTGGACAAATTTGGGATCAATTGCAAGTTTTCTGGTGAGGCGAACATTGTTCCAACAGCAGGAGCGCCGGCAATAACCTTGAGTGGCAGATTTACCGACTTTGATCCATCGGCAGTCAGACAGGCTGGTTATCCCGATGCCATCGCAGGCAAGTACACCGTGGTCGTTAATAGCTTTCGAGCGAATAACGCTTCGCCCGGTGAAGATCAATTCGAAATCGATGGTGTTCTGATAGCCCCCAATGGATTCGAAATGCCAATTCCGCGATTGGCTCTTGCGGCTGGCAACCAGAATGTCGACGTGATCCGGACTGCCAGAGACATGATTCAAAGCCGTGGCGGAACAATGCGATAATCTAGATTCTACTGCCAGATATTGATCACGTCGTCGCAATGCACGACGATACACGGTTCGCTTTTCTCCAATTTTGCAGCAACTTGTTTCAAGTCTGCGTCAATAGCGATCAATCTACTGGAATAAATCTATGCGCAACAACGAATTGCCACGTTCCGTTTTTCAAGGCGACTTACCCAAGATCGGCATTCGGCCTGCGATTGATGGACGGCTTGGTGGCGTGCGTGAATCACTTGAAGACCAAACGATGAACCTGGCAAAACGAGTTGCCGACTTGATTTCCAGTAACATTCGCTATCCCAACGGCCAGTCAGCCGAAGTTGTCATCGCAGATACTTGCATCGGTGGCGTGGCGGAGGCTTCTGACTGTGAAGATCAGTTTCGCCGCGAGAATGTTGGCGTCTCCTTAACGGTAACGCCTTGCTGGTGCTACGGCAGTGAAACGATGGACATGGATCCGATTCGCCCCAAAGCTGTCTTCGGCTTCAACGGAACCGAGCGTCCTGGCGCGGTATACCTCGCCGCAGCTTTAGCGGGCCATACCCAAAAAGGAATCCCGGCATTCGGCATTTATGGCCGCGATGTCCAAGACGCCGGCGATTCAGAGATGCCAGCGGACGTCCAAGCAAAGATTTTGGATTTCACTCAATGCGGACTGGCAGTCGCTTTGATGCGCGGCAAGTCGTACCTTTCGATGGGCGGCACGTCGATGGGAATCGCCGGTTCAATGGTCGATTATAGCTTTTGGGAAAAGTGGTTGGGGATGCGCGTCGAAGACATCGACATGAGCGAGTTCATCGGCCGAATGAACAAAGACCAATTCGATCAAGTTGAATTCGAAACGGCGACCGCGTGGGTTAAGGAAAATTGCCCGGAAGGCGACGACTACAACAGCGAAGCAACCAAACGATCGCGCGAGCAACTGGACAGCGAGTGGTCAGACAGTATCAAGATGGCTTTGATCGCTCGTGATCTCATGGTCGGAAATCCAAAGCTCGCTGACATGGGATTAGGAGAACAGGCTCAAGGGCATCGCGCGATTGCTTCTGGATTCCAAGGGCAACGCCAGTGGACTGATCACTTTCCCAATGGGGATTTTATGGAAGCCATCCTCAACACGTCGTTTGATTGGAATGGAAAGCGAGCTCCTTACATCGTGGCGACCGAAAACGATGCGCTCAATGCGGCCACCATGTTGTTTGGCCACCTACTCACGAATACGGCTCAGGTTTTTGCTGACCTGCGAACTTATTGGAGTCCCGATGCAGTTGCTGGAGCCTGCGACGGTTACCAGTTGGACGGACATGCCGCCGATGGGCTACTGCACTTGATCAATTCCGGCCCGGCAACGCTGGATGGCACCGGCCAGCAATCCGATGCCGATGGCACTCCAACGATGAAACCGTTTTGGGAAATCAACGACGAGGAAATAGAAAAATGCTTAAAAGCGACAACATGGCATCCATCAATGACGGAGTATTTTCCGGGCGGTGGTATGAGCACGAGGTACTGCACACGCGGCGGGATGCCGGCTACGATGACCCGCATCAATCTGGTGGCTGGCCTCGGCCCCGCCTTACAAATTGCGGAGGGCCATACGGTCGACTTGCCTAACAACGTTCACGAGGTGCTCGACAATCGAACCAATCCGACTTGGCCAACGACTTGGTTTGCTCCACTGGTGACCGGCAAAGGCGCATTCACTTCAACCTATGAAGTGATGAATCATTGGGGGGCAAACCACTGCGTGATGACAGCGGGACATGTCGGCCATCTATTTATTACGCTTGCCTCGCTACTACGAATTCCGGTGTACATGCACAACGTCGATGAAAATCGTGTGTTCCGCCCCAGTGCTTGGAACACTTTCGGAACGGATAACCTGGAAGGCGCAGATTTTCGTGCGTGTCAAAACTTCGGGCCGCTTTATGG
>CAZPTT010000082.1:0-6805 GCA_964589435.1 uncultured Pirellulaceae bacterium | reverse complement strand
GGAATGATTGCCAGTCCCAAGATCAAAACATGGGCAGCGACCGCCAACAAAATCCACTTCACCGTCGTGTCTTCGGAACCAGCGTAAGCATGTAGCCCGACGCCCATTGCGTTCACGCCTTTCCAAGACCAAAGCGTGACCACGTTTCCAATAATCGCCAGCGCCGCCAGTCCACGCTCGCGAACCATGCCGCCCCAGCGAGCATGCAATACGACAGCGTTCCACAACACGATCATAAGCGCGCCATTTTCCTTTGGATCCCAACCCCAGAAACGCCCCCAGGAATCGTCTCCCCACAGTCCTCCGAGTACGGTTCCAAAAAAGCTGGCCAACAAGCCAAAACAAACGGCTCCGTAAATGATGTTTCCGAAAAGTCGTCGTTTACTCCTTAGCATCACTGGAGTCACCAAAGCCGCGATCACATAGGCAAGCCCAAGAAAGCCCGCGGCGAACGTGACCGCGTAACCGATCGTGATAATGACAACATGAGTGGACAGCCAAAACTGAGTATCGAGCACTGCAACGAGCACGGCAAATGTATCGCCATCGACAATCGACATCGTCCACGCCCACATAAGCGCCCCGAAGGCTCCCATGCCTGCCAGTACATTGCCGATCCCCATCTTCGTAATCCGCTCGAAGATCAACATGATCAAAACAAAAACGGCGGAAACAAACAGCACCGAGGAATAGAGATTGGTAACCGGCGGACGCCCAGAAATCATGACTCGCATCACCAATCCAACAACCTGAATCGACAGACCCAAAACCAGCAAACAAAACGAGGCGCGGTTAAACATTACCGGCCATCCAACCCAAGCAAACGTGGCCACCAGGAAAGCCGCCAAGTAAATCACCATTGCGAGGTAGAAAGGATCCGTACCGCTGTAGATTTTTTCTAGACCAAGTTTCAAACTACTCATGCCAGTCGGCGGCGTTGCTCGTACTGCAGCCAGATACTCCTCTAACGTCCCGTTGAATGTTTCGGCATCTCCCGCCAAATAGGCGGGCCGGAGCTTGAGCAATAACGCGCCCAGTTCTGAACTGTCTGCAACGATCGGCCCCGATCCGCCGTTGACCTTGGCCAACTGCTCCTCCATGACTTTCTCATAGCGAGGACGCTCGCTGGCCAACATTGCATCAATGAAAGGCGCTTGGGCTTCGATCATTTTTCCTAATAACTCGGGCGGAAACTCATCCCAACTATCCCGAAGCTGCTGCGCGAATTCCCGCGGGTCGCGGTCGCCAATCATCGCCGGATCGTCCATGAACTGCTGAATGATTCGACTTTTAATCATATCGTCACGCAGCGGTGGCAAAATTTCTTTCTCAATGATCTGCCGCGACAACTGCGGTGTTGTTTCGCTTCCGTATTCTTTGGCAAGTTTGTTCAGCCAATCGTTGTTCTGCAGCGAGACAAATGACTTCCATGGTTTTTCAGGATCATCACTTGGAACGATCAAAGGAATCAATGGGGAATTCACATCACGCCCAGCTTTTTCCAACCGATCGATCAAAGGCTCATCTTCAACCAGCATCGAATTACCGAACGTCAATCGTGCGCCGAACACACGTTGCATCTTTTGGCTGGCCTCAACACTCAATTTCTTTTGAAACGGGCTCCATGTGTCCGGATCAACTTCGTCAGGATTCGGGATCAGCCCCATTAAGGTTTCTCGGGAATCAAGCATCTCCTGCAGCGAGTAACGGAACTTATTCTTGGCCCGTTTCGGAGTCGGCATCACCAAAGGAAGGTTAAGCGCAGACAGGATGTTGGGGTCTGAAATTTTGAAGATGCGATAGTCCTCGTATCCATCGGCCTCAAAAATCGTGTCGGCCAGCCAGCGAATGGCAGGCTGCTTTTCATCTGAGCCGTCATAAATCCCCTCACGCTTGCTCAACTGGCGGGCTGTATTTCGTGCAAACGAAGCAAGCGGTTGGACGCGTCCGTTTTGAGTGATGGGTAATTCCCCCAGTAAGTCCAGACGCATACCGTCTTTCTCGATTTTCCCGGCGTGTGCCCGCCAAGCCTCACCCAGCCCCCAAAGCCCAAAAAAGCCAACCAACAAATAGGTGGCGATCCATTGCTTATGATTCGTTCGTGGCGGCGCAATCCCTTGCTCCAACAAAGCCTGGGCTTCCTTTTCAGCAATTTGGCGATTTTTCATGAGGTACGCCAACAATGAACTACCGAACTGCCAGAGCAGCCCCACGACTGTGAACATGCAGCAGACATACGGAATCATCCAGCCTTTGTTCTTCACAACCTGCAAGACGGTGTACTCGTCACCATTCTTCATCGTGCCCAAACTGGATTGATAAAACGTTTGATCCGAATATCGAAGCGGATTATTCATCCAGATTTTTTGGTCGCTGACCGTTCCATTTTCTACGTCATTCAAAACGACGTCCGACGAATAGAACTTGGGGGTTTGGGTTCCTAAGTAATATTCAGCCCGCACATCCTTGAGTGTCATTGAGAAAGGTTGGTAGTCGGTCTTGAATCGCAATTCGATTCGATACGGCTTGCCGTCAACGGTGACTGTATCAGCATTCTTCAGCAGAAAATTCTGCGACACCAAGTACGTGCCGATTGACTCATTCGTTTTCTTGTCAGTCAGTTTCACATAAGCAGAGGCGAAATCGACGGTCTGCTCGGAGTCAGTGCCAGTGGTGATGGGCAACTCAAACGCTTCAAATCGCAATCCGTTGCCAACCGTCGCTCGATTTTCCGCGCCACCTCCGATACGCCGAACGTCGGAGTTACTCATATACTGAAGACACGTTACGTTGAATGGCAGCGCTTCATCTTGTATTTCATCGCCCGTTACCAGTTTGCTTCCGGGCACGACGACGATTTCATCGACTTCTGGATCGGAAATATCAATGACGGCCAATTCTGTTGATCGAACATCCAGGGCCTGACTGACGGTTTGGCCTTCGACGATCGTCATCCGGTGCTCTTCATTAGTCGCGGTCACATAGATTTCGTTGAACATCAAACCAGCGATACCCAAGTGCAACAAAACGATGCCTGCTTTGCGGCGAAAGAGAATAACGCACGCGCCCAACGACACGGTGGCGGCGATCGTCGACTGAGCCAATTGCCAAAGAATCCGCATGGCTGAATCGCCGATGAATGCTTCATCCCCCAGCCACATAGAAATTCCCAGCACGCCGGCTAACACGATGGCCGCACCGAGCAACAAGTACTTTTCGATAAATCGTTTGGGATCAATCGTGAAAAACCCAAAGGCGGTCGAGCAAGCCATCGCGAGCACCGTGATCTGGAGTAAGATCCACATGCTCTTCCATGAAATGGGCGGTTCCGCTTGAAATCCGTCCGCATTTTGCCCGTTGAAAATGATCGCCCACGTCAGCCCGCCGGCCAGCAAGGCAGCAATGATCCCGACGACGAGTTTCAGCCCTTTGGCCTGCAGGCGAAATCGCAACAGGTGAGCCGCCGTCAAATTCAACAGCATCATGACAAGAATTGAGACGCCGCTGGGAATGTAAAAGCTCCCTGGGACATTTTGATATCCGGGTGCCCAGCGCGGCACGAACAACGTCTGGAAAGGAACTTGCACGAACACGTTTTGAAAGTGTTTGTGCTTGACGTCGAGAATATCGTGTCGTGTCTGGTCGACCGTGGCGATAAAGGTGACGACGACCGCCATGACCAACAAGAAAACCGTCAGCTTCAAAGATGCTAACGGGGCGAGAATCGCGGACGCAATTTCGCCGATTCCAATTCCCTCGCCACGCGAATCGAATTTTGCTTTAGCCGTGTTGGTTGAATCAATGGCCATCAATGACACCTGTTACTTTGCTGTGAATATTTCGAATGTGTGCTGCGACCGTTCACGTTCAGCTGAACTCGCTCGCTGCACTGGCTGGCTTTAATTTGGAAACTTCAATGATTCCACAAACTTCGTAAACGCTTCTTTGCTTTCGGCAACGACCGATTGATCGCCCGTTAGCTTCAAGAACCAGGCAACGCCATCTCGTTTTACCATGCCGGCGATTGTGGCTTTTTCAGCTTCGTCGACATCCTTTTGTGTGAGGTCAAGTAATTGCCCGGTGATTCCATCAACCGTGACATCGCTCGTGCGGGAGTTGAGCTCTTCTTCCGTCAGCTTGGACAATCCAACTTCGCCAGCCCAGCGTTTTGCATTGGGCGCCCACTCGTTGGCAGCGGCTGGCATCTGCACGATTGTGATTTGAGCCTGCTTGCCGTCTGCAGTTTTGGCGAATCGGACCGGCACCATCCCAGAGGTCTTGCCGGCTTTCCAACCTTCTGGGGCATCGAACTTCAAGCCGGCATTGGCTGGGCGAGTTTGGGGAGCTGCCTGCCCAGCAAACGGAGCGCGGCCCTGCCCGCTGGGTGACTGAGATCCTCGGTTTGCGAAAGGAGGCATCATGCCGCCACCTGATGATTTCCCTCTAATATCGAAGTACCAAAAACTAGTGGCCGCATCGACACGCTTCTTTAAGTTACGACCAAGTTCTGATTTTGAGATGCCATCTAACCCCAACTGACCTCGCCACCGATTGACGTTCAAGACGAGATCCTGATTGGGCCCCAAACTGGAAATCGCAAGCTCTAATGGAGGCTTTTGATCACCAATGTTCAACGTCTTGTATCGCATCGGTTTGTCCTTGCCGACCGACCAACCATCGGGCAAGTCGAAAACTGGCTGGCCCTTTTCGAACGTGACTTTTTCCAGAAACGGGAGCCACTGATCCTCAGTCGCGTCGACTCTGGCAAGCGGACCATTGATCTTAAGAAACCAAGTCGCTTCGTCGAGTTCGTACAACCCAACGACCATCCGATCCGAAACTTCTTGAGTCGAATTGGGGGCACCAGAATTGGCAGCAACTTTGACAGGCTCCCGCAGCGCCTCCAGGCCCGAGCGGGATTTGGGGATACGGTGCTTTACCACTGGCTCATTCGGCTTACAGCCAACCAATATCGTGACCAGTACGACGGTTAGTGTCAGTTGCAAAAATTGTTCTTGAAGCAAACGATTCGTCATCGCGAATGCGTTCCTTAGTATTTGAAAGGCAAGTTAAAGTAAGGGCAAATTTAAGTTTAAAGCTAGTTAGATTGCTCGATTCATAAGTTGAAATCGAATCAACGCCAACTTGCTTTTGCGAGCCACCCCTTAAAAAGGAATGCAAGGAAAAAGAAGCAGGCAACTAGTTGATTCTTCAAGTCAGAAAATGACCGAGAAAATAGCGATAGAATTCACAATTCTTCGAGGATCATTATAGGTTTGACCCAATTTCTGGCCAATGTCCTTCAGCATCGACTTGGGACAATTTGTCACAATCAAGTCACGTAATTCGACATGGAAACTCAACTCCCGATCGGCTTTGCAGGTAAAACGGTTCAAGTGGAAGAATTTCTTCACTTCTTTGAAGAACTATTTGCTGGACGTTCGTTATTCATAAAAGCGTCAATGTTGAACAACCTGCATACTGCGTCGCCTGTGAATTCGCCGAAGGAATTGGATCACATAGTTTTGCTGCTGCAATGAATAAACGCATCGAGGAAATCTACTTAAACCACCGCCAAGGTCTGTTTTCGTTGGCTGTTTCGGTTACGGGTTCGCACCAACTGGCTGAAGATTCCATTCAAAATGCGTTTGCTCGTTTGTTTTCGCATTCGATTCCAGAATCAGGCGACGTTGCCTACGTTTATCGGTCAGTGAGAAACTCTGCAATCGATACGGTTCGCCATCATCAAAGGCAAAGCAAGTTGCGCGAGTCGCTGTTTGAAAACGGAACCTGGGCGGAACGGCAGGAACCGGCTCACGACACGCTGGTTGCCCAAGAGCGAGTTGCGATATTACAAGCAGCCATCGACGATTTAGATGACCATGACCGAGAGGCGGTTGTATTGAAGTCACTGGCCGGGCTGACGTTTGAACAAGCTGGCAACGTTGCCAACACATCACCGAAAACAATCGCGACTCGATATCGACGCGCGTTGAAAAAACTTGAGCAAAAACTTGAAGGACAATTGTGACTCGAATCGTCATTTGTATGACAAGCGAGTTTCTTGTTTTCACCAACACTCTATTAGCGGAAGATTCGATGCAAAATCCAAATAACCTTGAACTCAATTCCGCGACTAATTCGCTTTCGGATGAAACGAATCTTAGCCGCAAGGGATCACCAATCGAGTTCCAGCCTGTCGATTTTGATTCGTCTGATTTTGATTCTGATCTTTTTAATTCTAGCGACCCCAAAGTTCGTGACCTCCACCCAAGCGATCTTAACCTCAAGCAGCCGTCGAAAGAACTTGATGAACGCATTCTCTGGATGGCCCGTTCAGCTTCTGCTCCGTCACATCATGCTGAGTCCGCAATTAATCACTCCGTTGAACGCACCCACTTTGGCTGGCCGACTTTGATTTCAACGGCCATTGGGGCATCGCTGTTCGGAATCGTGCTGGGAAACAGTTTGAACTCGGGCGATTCGCGGTCAAACGTGCAAGTTGTTTCTTCAAATGAGAACATGGCCGCATTGCTTGATTCAGATTTATCAAATTCAGGATCGTCGAATTTAAAATTGCCCACCCAAACTCTTGCCAGCTTGGAAGTCCAAGCAAGTGTTGAGAAGTTCAACCTGCTTCATGGTCACTCATCACAAGCTGAGTTTAGCGATTGCTCCGCCTGCCACGTGCAGGGTGGCACTTTGGAGAGCAAAGTTTCGCCCCACGGATTGCGCGGATCAAAAAAGAGCAATTTAGAAAACAAACAAGCGAAGCCTGAAAACCGATCTAAGAATAGCGTTCAAG
>CAZPTT010000081.1:21355-28481 GCA_964589435.1 uncultured Pirellulaceae bacterium | reverse complement strand
TCGCACTTAGCTGCGGGCGAGAGCCCGCAGAGTCGATGTTTCATCGCAATCAAGTGACGAAGTGACGTTTGCAAGGGCGCCGTTGGTTTGCGGTCGCCACTTCGTGGCTAAAAAAAACGCAAAACCGATACTTAGGGCTAACAGATTGTTACTTTGGCTAGTTTTCGTCATCTTGGAAGACTTTCGATTGTGTTTTTGTATCGCCCCATCCTTTAAAGGTTGAGAATTGGCCGATGGGCTTCCCTAGCGCCCAGGAAAGAGTGGGAATTTTATCAATCGTTTGGCGTCTTTGTGGCTGTTACGCCGATACTCTTTTTGATTCCAAAATACGTTTTTGGTATCTTTGTCGCATACAGCCAATGTCAGTCTCGCTCACTGATACCTTTTCCATTTCCAAACTTTCCGGCGAATTCAATTCTGAATCGCCTTAAACCGATGGTTCAAAAGAAACCCAAATTCAGACACGGTGACAGCCAAAAAATCGACGGAGTAGTTCCCGGTGGTTCGACACCCGCTCCTTCTCCTAGAGGCCCCCAACGTAAGGTCGAACGACCTCGGCAACGTTTGGGTGGCAAACCCAGCAAAAGAAGCCAGTACCGAAAGCCATTTCAAAAAAACAAGGGCGGCGGCTTTGACTGGGGGCTTGGCGTCTTTTGCTTAATTCTCGGATGTGTAATCGCCGGAATTGCCGTGATCGCTTGGCTAAGCTGGTGGCCGTAAATTACTTTTTTCGTTTAAGCATTCGCGTCACGATTCGATCAAGCAAATTCGCGAACGCCTGCACGTCTTTGGGGCCCAGTGGTTTAGGGCCGCTCGTCGTGAGTCCCTCTGATCGAAGTTGTTCGCCGATGTTTCGAGACGCTAATCGAGCGTGAACTGTGTCATCGTCGTACAATTGCCCGCGCGGTCCAATAGCCGTCGAGCCTTTCTTGACCACCCGAGCTGCTAATGGGACATCGGCCGTGATGACCAGGTCCGTCGGTTTCATTAACTCAACAATTCGGTCGTCCGCGATGTCGGCTCCGTGCGATACCGTCATCAGCTGAATCAGAGAAGACTTGGGGACTTGCATGCCGCCGTTGGCAACCAAGACGACTGCGATTTCTAAACGTTTGGCTGTTCGGAAAATGATCTCTTTGATAGCTACAGGACAAGCGTCAGCGTCGACCCAAATTGTGAATGGCGATGATTCGGCAGGTGATTTATCAGCCGACGAATTATCAGCCGACGATTTATCAGCCGATGAATGAGTGGCTTGCTTCGACTCAGGCGATCCGCCGGATGAAGAGTTTTTGTTTTCGTCAGAATTCGAATTCATGCTCCAAGGATACAAGACAGTGGTCTGGTCGAGAAGGAGTGTTTGCAGGAGAACACGTTTGTGTCAGTAGGCTCGCGTACGATTCGAGTGTCGACGTTGGCTGGATCCTGGGATGGAAGCCCTCCGATTGAATCGCAAGCGAAGGAAAGCACCATAAAAAAACGCCGCCGATTCGTTTGAATTGGCGACGTTCTGTTTCGTTCAGAAGGAGCGGAAACTACGAAGTAGCTTCGGCGTTATTTGCTCCTGAGTTGCCGTCGGAATTCGAATCGGTCGCAGGTGTCACGGCTTTGTCAGGTAGATCCGCTTCTTTTTCAACATGAACCGAAGCGCCGATCACATCCGCAATCTCATGTCGATCAAGCTCTTCTTTATCGATCAATTCACGGGTCAATTTCTCTAAGTCCGGCTTGAATTTCTTTAGCAATTCGAGCGCCGACGTTGACGCCGCCTTGAGGATGTTGTGAACTTCCTCGTCGATCACTTCCATTGTGTGTTCACTGAATTGGCGAGCCTTATGCATTTGCCCACCCAAAAATGGGTCTTCGTCAGACATCTTATAGCTGACGGGGCCAAGTCGCTTGCTCATGCCCCAGTGCGTGACCATTCGTCGAGCCATCGAGGTTGCACGTTCCAAATCGTTTTCTGCACCGACAGTCAGTTCATCGTAAACCAGCGACTCGGCAGCTCTTCCGGCAAGCAATACCACCAAGTGGTCATGGATCTCGTTTTCGGACATATTCATGCGATCTTCATCAGGAACCATTTGCGTTACGCCTAACGCTTGGCCTCTTGGAATGATCGTAACCTTATGAACTGGGTTGGCACCTTTGAGGTTCCAAGCTGCCAGCGTGTGGCCGACTTCGTGATACGCCGTTCGCTCTTTCTCTTTGTCCGTCAGAATTTCTTCCCGCTTCGCACCCATCAAGACTTTGTCATGTGCGTAGTAGAAGTCTTCCATCTCGACTTTGGTTTTGTCTTTTCGGGCCGCCCACAGCGCCGCTTCGTTGACGAGGTTTTGGATGTCGGCACCGGTCATGCCGGCGGTGGCTTGAGCCATGACTTCCAGATCAACATTGGCCGCCAACGGAACCTCACGAACATGAACTTTCAAGATTGCCAATCGTCCAACTTTTGTTGGGCGGCTGACCGTTACGTGACGGTCAAAGCGACCGGGACGCAAAAGGGCTGGATCTAGAATGTCGGGACGGTTTGTTGCAGCCAAAATGATCACTGAATCATTAGCCTGGAATCCATCCATCTCGCCAAGGATTTGGTTGAGCGTTTGTTCACGCTCGTCGTGACCACCGCCAAGTCCCGCTCCGCGCTGCCGGCCGACTGCATCGATCTCGTCAATAAAGATGATCGCCGGAGCTTGAGCCTTCGCCGTTGCAAACAGATCACGAACACGGCTGGCACCGACGCCAACGAACATCTGAATAAATTCTGATCCATTGACGCTGAAATAGGGGACTTCCGCTTCGCCGGCAACCGCTCGGGCAAGCAATGTTTTTCCGGTTCCCGGTGGGCCGATCAACAACGCTCCTTTGGGGACTCGTCCGCCAAGTTTTTGGAATTTGGATGGATCCTTGAGGAAGTCCACGATCTCACCCAAATCGGCTTTGACGCCTTCGAGTCCAGCGACATCCTTGAACGTTACTGGTTCGGCCGAAGCTTCATATTTTTTCGCAGGGCTACGAGAGAAATTCGATAAGAATCCTCCTCCGCCCATCATTTGGCTTTGCGATCGGCGCAGCGAGATTAGCATGAACAAAAGCAGGCCAAGCGAAAACGCAATCAAAGCTGCTGAATACCAACCCAACATGTCGCTGGCTGGCTGAACCGACATTTTTACGCCTGCGGCTTCGGCTTCCGCAATGATCTTATCGCGGGTTTGCGCATTGGCCGGTAGTTCGACGTAGAACCGCTTTTTCAGTTTCGCTTCGGGTTTGGGTTGCTTGATGTTGCCTTCGGTATCGAAGGTTGGCTCAGGTTTTGGAATTGTCTTGAAGATCCCGTATGCACCTTGCGGAGTCAATTCGATCGCTTCGACCAGACTGCCAAGAGCTTCTTTGTCATCATTCAGAATCTGCTCGTCGTTGTAGTCGAGTCCCTGCACCAGATTTCGAAAATAGCCGAGGCTAATCTTCGATACTTGGTTGCTTTGCAAAGAAACGATGAGGAATACCACCAACGCGCCAAGGATGAACAACAGCATCCAAAAGTTTAGGCTTCGCGTAGGGGGGCGCTGTCGCGCTTCGTCCGTGTTCTTTTCGTCCTGTTTTTCGTCGTCCATCGAGTTTCCTGGCTGGCGGCAATTTTAACGCTGTCAGCGATTTTGGCTTCAGTTTTTAAAATTTTAAGTAGGTCGCCGTAGTTTCTCTTCCAACTGGCGAAATCGCCACACGTCAGCGAAGAATGACTTCCAAATGTGGGCGAATCGTCTTAATCATGCTTGGTAATTCAAACAGTCCTACCTCCCTCGAACTAGGCAGATCATTCAGATTAAGACTAAGAATTGTAGCTCACATTTTGCTGGTTGGCGACGTCGGATCCCGGTCAAGACCGAGCCATTTGAGGCGAATTCCAGTATTATCTTCGCCTGTCTTGAAATCGGTGGTACTCACAGGAAGTTTAGTAACCGTCGCTGGGCCTAAACCTCCTTCTTTCAACTGCAAATCGAGGAGCGGAATTCACGAAAACAATCGGATCGACTCACTCGCGAAGTTCGCATTCATAATGTTATCAACATTACGTTTGAGCCGTTATCAACGAATGTTCGAGGCGTGCGTGTGCGTTTCGAGGCAAACCGATTCGTTAGGTTGAAAGACGGGGCGAACGAACGTCTTGGGGAGAAAGTAGCCAACATGGGGATCAAACGCTCTAGCCAATTGGAGATGCCGCCCGTTTTTGTAAGTTGATGAAGTACGTCAATTCCGACGAATTGACGCCGTCGGGTATCTCATTGATCAAAACTGCAAGGTCTGTCGTCCCCATGTTCTCCACGACTTCCGAAAGTGCCGACACCTGCTCCGCAGACAACAGCCAATTCGGATGGCAAGGTAATCCGTTTTCTGCTGCTCGATTGAGATGATCGAATAGTGTGGCCCGATCCAATTGCCGAATTTGAAGCAAATGTTCTGGAGTGTAGCCGTCCGCCATTAACTGCCAGGTCCAATAGTAAGTCGGCTTTTGAGTTTCAGGTTCGGGTAGATCAGATCTGGTTACCAAGTGCGGGATTGGGAGGGGCATTCGATCTTCGTTGGAAGCGGGGGTGTCACTTCGGAGGATTGAATCTGCCATGTCTTCGGTAAGAGATTCCTGATCGAAGAATGATTCTTCTTGGTTGTTGGTCTGGCTGTTGTTTGTGTCAGCGATTCGGTGTGTTTCTCCGCCGGAGCCGTATGCGGCTCGCTCTACTTCATCCTCGCTGGTTGTTTCTGGTGTTGATTCTGCCACCGATGTTTCATTTGACAGCTCGAATTCGGCTGACTCTTTAACTTCATTTGAATCATGACTGTCCGGCGTTTCAGCATTTTCGTTCGTTGCCTTCTCTGCAGTTGAATCTTCAGCAGTTGAACCTTCTGCAGTCGAACTTTCTGCAGTCGAACCTTCTGCACCAGAATCTTCGTTTGTCAGATCGGGCAAACCCGGTTTTAAAACTTCAAGCAGGTGCGGCTTTTTGCCTCGCAAAGAAACTGAAATCCGGTTCACCAGCACACTGGGCATTTCCTGTGTTAGGTCGACTTGAGCTTCGCCCGCCATCAAACTTCGACCGGCTTCGGAGATCTGAATGACGGGACGAAATTTCGTCGTCTCGACTTGGCTGATAAATCCTTGCTCGATCAAATATTCCATCAGCATGACCACGTCGGACTGGCGAAGTGGTTTCAGAAGACTGAACGTGCTTAGGCGATTGAGACCCAGCTGCGCGACTTTTTTGGAGGTCGAGCCTGTCAGCATTTGGGCGATCAAAGTTTTTCCAATACGACCATGCGTCCGAGCGGTTCCGCTGAGCGCCACCTGAGCCGCGTAAAGGCAGGCGTCGGAATTCGAGTTGCGAGCTGTGCCTGTTTCAAGACGAGGGTGTTTTGAACAGTTGTCACAGCTGCCGCAAAGCTTTCGATCTGAGTCACCAAAATACTCGAGAATTTCAAGCTGCCGGCATCGCTTGGTCGTGGCAAGTTTGATCATCCGATGAAGTTTGTCCATCTCGGCTTGCTTGCGACGTTCCAACTCGGCGAAGTCAATGTCCAGTTGATGAAAAGGTTTTCTGCGATCGACAACGTGAACCGCTTTGCCTCGAAACGGTGGGATATAGTCAATCATCGGAAGTTTCACGAGTTGCCGTATTGCGCGATTGACCGCGTCCCATTTCATGTCCAACGAATCAGCAAGCCGTTGTGTTTGGAATGTCACGCGCTCTCCGCGAAACGAATCGACGATCCGCTCCAATCCTCGCAATACATGCCGTTGGGTTCGCGCGTCTCGAGGCAAAAAATCAATTAAGGTTGGCAAATCAGAATCGATTCGAATCGCGGCCGAATTCTGTTTCGAATCCAAACGCTCAATCGCATTTGCTTTCTCCAACAAGTTCTCACAGTTGGCAATGCCCGTCGTTCCCAGCGACAATCCCAAATCATCTTTGATGTCCTGCAGCGTCATCTCAATCGGATTCGATTTGATGGCTCGCAGATAGTCGTAGACTTGTTGGATTGTCTCTCGCGACGGGTAAGAGTTTTCGATAAAAAACTCTTGAATAAATTTGTCTTGAAACGAATAGAGCATGAGGCAATCGGAATGTTCGCCATCACGCCCTGCCCTACCCGCTTCTTGGTAATACGCCTCGACACTTCCCGGCAAGTTGTAGTGGATGACAAATCGCAAATCGGATTTGTCAATTCCCATCCCAAACGCATTTGTCGCGACAATGATCTTGGTCTCGCCCGACATGAATTTTTCTTGAACAATCCGACGCTTATCGGGGGGCAAACCTGCGTGGTAAAACTCCAATGAGCGATCGGTCTCGTCTTTCAACAACTCAACCAAATGCTCGCAGTTTTTTCTGGTCGATGCGTAAATGATTCCGCATCCTTCTTTGGATTTCAAAAAGTTGATCAGCTGTTGGTCTTTGTCGACGTTGCCGTTTGGCGACACGACGTTGAGGCTGAGATTGGTACGGGCAAAACCAGTCACAAACGTGGCTGGTTTTTCCAGCTCCAGGATTTTCGCAATGTCGTCTTGGACAAGCCGGGTTGCGGTTGCCGTAAGCGCGACGGTTTGCGGATTCCCCAGTCGCTTACGAAAGTTTCCCAGCCGAGCATAATCTGGGCGGAAATCGTGACCCCATTGGCTGATACAATGCGCCTCGTCGACGGCTAAAAGTTGAACGTGCGTTTTCTGCACGGCGCGCATGAATGAATTGCTGCGCAACCGCTCGGGAGCAATGTAGATAAGCTTAAAATCTCCCTTGATCATCCCGCCGATTCGCGACTGTTGTTCTGGATGAGGAAGTGAGCTGTTGATGTAGGTCGCCGGTATCCCAATGTCGATTAATGAATCGACTTGGTCTTTCATCAAGGCGATCAATGGAGAAATCACGATCGTGACACCATCGCGGGCAATCGTTGGCAATTGAAAGCAAAGACTTTTTCCACCGCCAGTCGGCATGATACACAATGTGTCTTGGCCAGAAATGATCGCATCGATGACATGGCGTTGCCCCGGTCGAAAACCTTCCAGGCCAAAGTTGCCAAGCCATTTTGTCGGATCCGGCGTCAAGTCGTTCAAGTCCTTAAGTTTGAGAAT
>CAZPTT010000081.1:1752-21255 GCA_964589435.1 uncultured Pirellulaceae bacterium | reverse complement strand
TTTTTTTGCCGCAGATTGCGTGAAGTGAATAAGTGGCAGACGCGAATACATAGCGGAAAAGTATTTCGCTTCAGTGAGTCGATTATATGTGAGTCAGCGGCGTTCCGACAGGTTCCCACAGTCGACCTAAAACGCGAACTTGCTCGATAAATGAACTGATTTCATCCAGTTGCGTAGTGAATCGATGACGCGGAGAGCAGTTATGTTGCGACACTCAGATTGAAGTGGTTTTGGATGGTTGGTAGATCAGTTTGCCGATAGCGAATCTGATTGCCAGTGATTTCGAACGTTATACGAAACTCGCCGTCGTATTGTTCTTGAATTGATTTTGGATTTAGATCGGAAGGATTATTCGAATCATCAATTTAAGTCTCGCCAAGATTGAGGCACGGAATCGGTCGTGTTACGTCGACATCGACTCGCGGTTATGCTTAGGATGTTATTTAGCGGTGTTGAGTCGTGCATTTTCTCGTGGATGTTGGGTGTTGCTCAATCAGAAAGCCGCCGGTGGGTTGACGACTTCAGACTCAACATTCTTGAGCTCAAAAATTTTCGGGACCAAATGCGGATGATCAGCGTTAAGCAGCTTCGAAAAGTATTTTACTCTGATCAGCGCGAGATGGTTGCCGTTGACGATGTGTCCTTCGAGGTCGGGTCGTCAGAGGTGTTCGGATTGCTGGGCCCCAACGGCGCTGGCAAGACGACCATGATGAGAATGATCCTGGGCCTCTTGAAGCCTGATAGCGGATGGGCTGAAATCGGTGGCATGCGGTCGGATCGCGACTCGGATGAGATCAAACGGCAAGTCGGATTCGTTTCGGCTGCGGCAGGCGTTTATCAGTGGTTGACGGGAAGAGAGATGCTGACGTTTTTTGGCGACGTCTACGGAATTGAGCCCGCACGTATTGCAAATCGAATTGATGAACTTAACGAATTGCTGCAACTGGATGATTTTTTGAATCAACGATGTACGACTCTCAGTACTGGGCAAAAGCAGCGACTGAATTTGGCAAGGGCTTTAATTCACGATCCGCCGGTGATGATGCTGGATGAGCCGACGCTTGGGCTGGACGTAGTTGGCAGCCAAGTCATTTTTGACTACATCGCTTTGCTTAAACAACAAGACAAAGCGGTCATTCTTTGCACGCACCGATTGGAGCAAGCCCAACGTGTCTGCTCCAAATTTGGCTTGCTGCATCAAGGGAAGATGGTGATGCGAGGAACGATGGATGAAATTCGCTCGCAGTCCGGTCAGAAAGATCTGGTGGATGTATTCATTCGACTGATCAAGAATCATGATTCGACAGTTGGAGCCCAGCCATGATGGATGATCCAACCGAATCAGCAGCAGAATCAAGTGATGCGGAAGGAGATTCAAGTTCCGTTCGCCAGTCGTCTCAACAACCCCCTCGTCGGCGCTTTGGTTCACGCCTTGGTTCACGCCTTCGGCTTGGCCGGCTAGCCATCAAAGAATTGCGCGAGACCCTTCGCGATCGTCGCACCATCATCACACTGATTTTGATGCCGATTCTCGTCTACCCGATTCTCAGTCTGGTTTTTCGAACGTTTCTAACGAACAACGCCAGTCTGTTTTCTAACGACAATAAACCGGCGGTTCTTCATATCGTTTATGGAAGCGACGGAGGTATGAAAAAAGCCGACCAGATTCTCGGTCGGATTGGCAGTGTCATCACTCGGATTGAAGATGAGACTCAGGCAAGTCTTCGGGCTGCGGAAAAAACGGGTAGCACCGAGTTGGACGAGGAAGCTGAAGCAAGAGCCACCGATACTCAGAAGGGATTGAGTGCGCAAAATGAGCCGGCCAAAACCGGCATTGGAGCTCTTTCTGGCGGAGGTCAGGGCTTTGCAGGCTTCGCTCGATTCAAAGCTCATCGCTGGATGTTTCCGGTGGATGATGACGACCGTTCAATCGAACAAATTGTCAAAGATGGCGATGCCGACGTAGGGGTCTTACTGGAGAAGTTCGACGGCAATTCGATGAACCTGGGAAACGCGATCGTCTATTCGCGGAACGACCCGGCATCGCTAACAGCCGCTGCCTATTTGAAGAATAATCTGAAGGCATTCAATGAGAAAATGCGGGAAGAGATCCTGCGGCGTGCTGGATTGCCGTCGAAGCCTGTTCTGTCGGTGATTGATTCTCAAGTCGACCGGGATTCAGACGGCGGCGTTCAAGCGGCCGGTGGGGGCGGATTTTCGCTGGCTTCATTGATCCCATTGATCCTTGTCCTTATGACGATCACTGGTGCGGTTTATCCTGCCATCGATTTGACGGCTGGCGAGAAAGAGCGAGGTACTCTTGAGACTTTAATGGCAGCACCGATTCCGCGTATCGGCATTTTGTTTTCAAAGTTTACAGCCGTGCTCACGGTCGCCGTCCTGACAGCGTTGTTGAACATGGTTGGGATGGCGGCAACCGTTTGGGCGTTTCGACTGGATCAATTTTTGGCGGGCTCCGGCGAGTTTACTCTGCTGGTTGTCTTCAAGGTGTTCCTGCTGTTGATCTTGTTCGCGGCGTTCTTCTCGGCATTGTTATTAGCCGTGACCAGCTATGCCCGCAGCTTTAAAGAAGCCCAAGCGTATTTGATTCCGATCATTTTGCTTTCGATGGGGCCGGGACTACTGGCGATGACTCCGGGATTGACACTCAATGGTCCGTGGGCCGTTACGCCGATGATCAATATTTTGCTGCTGGCAAGAGACGTTATCCAGAACCAAGTTCAATTGGTACCCGCAAGTATCGCGGTGGTTTCGACTTTGTTGTACGGCATGTTTGCCTTGATGATGGCCTCGCGGTCTTTCGGTTCAGATGCGATTTTGTATTCTTCGCATGGCAGTTTTTCCGAAATGTTCTCAAGGCCCCGCAAGCCTCAGTGGTTTGTGCCAAGTGCCGCAACAGTGTTTTGCGTAACGTTGTTGTTCCCCATCAATTTCATTTTGATCGGATTCTTGGGACGTCTGCCTGCGGAAACCGCTCGAGATCTGTCAGTTCGGTTTACGGTCATGGGCGTGTTGACGCTGCTTTCGTTTATGGTGTTTCCATGGTTGGTTGCGCGACATCAAAAAACGGACACGACAGCTGGTTTCGGATTGGCGAGACCGAAGCTGATTTACTTGGTGGCGGCGGTTTTGCTGGGGCTCAGTCTATGGCCAATTGTGATGTCGTTGATTTCAGGTTGGCATGATCTTTACACCTACTTCGCCGGTGCCGAAGCTGGCAGCGCGTGGCACGATCAGTTGGTAGAAGAAACCGCCAAGCAAGTGGCTCGTGTCCGCATGGTTTCTCCCGTGATCATTGCACTTTGCCTTTCCATCATTCCTGCTGTTGCCGAAGAGTGGTTTTTTCGCGGCATGTTGCTGCGAAGTTTGTTGCAGACGAAAAAAGTTTGGACGGCGATCCTTATTTCTGCCGTCGTCTTTGGGCTATTTCATGTTCTCGGCAATAGCATCGTAGCGTTAGATCGGTTGATTCCAACCACGTTAGTTGGGCTGGTTCTTGGCTACATCGCCTACAAATCGGATTCTATTTACCCAGGCATGATTTTGCATTCCATTCACAACGCGATGGTTTCATTTCTCGCGTACTATCAACCTCAGTTGAGCAAGATGTCTTGGTTTCCTGGCGAAGACGAGGCGATTCCCAATCTGTGGATTGGAATCGCTGCGGTTGGTGTTTTGATTGGGATCGCGATCGTGATCGCTTCAAAACGAACGCCTGGTAAATATGTTGAAACCGTTAACGATGCACGGTCGGCGGCGGAAGCTTAAGGAAGCCGTGTGCTACACGGACTATCGAAAGAATCAAATTCAATGGCGATGCTATCTAAGTGCGTTCGGCCCACTCTGGTGGGATGTCTGGTTTGTTTTTGGCTGAACGCCTCGCTGCTGGCCAAAGCACAAGGCCCCACCCAGATTGGCGTAACCGTTCCGGCAGGTTTTCTCATCGAAAAGGTCGCAGCCAACGAAGTTGCTACCAACATTTTTTGTATGGCAAGAGATTCAGACGGCCAAGTCTATGTCTCGGGTCCCGGCTATGTCGCACGCTTGATTGATGACGATGGCGATGGGAAGTTTGAGCGGGCTCAATCGTTTGCTGACTCTCCATCCTCGGGTGCGCAAGGGATGTGGTTCGGGAAAGATTCAGACGGGCATACAACGATGCTGTGTACTGGCGACGGTGGAATTTGGCGATATGTCGACGTTGACGGGGATGGAGAGGCGGACGGCAAACCGACCAAAATTTTGAATGTTAAGACCGGTGGCGAACACGATGCCCATGCGATTCGGAGGGGGCACGATGGCTGGTTCTATTTGTTGGCTGGCAACGGCACGACGATCTTGCCAGAGTACTTCGCCGGAAAATACTCGCCCGTCAAAGTTCCACGAGCTGGCTTTTTGATGCGAATGTCGCCCGACTTCAAGACCAAAGAGATTGTGGCTCATGGATTTCGAAACGCCTACGATTTTGACATCAATGCAGCTGGTGAAATCTTCGTGTACGACAGCGATGGCGAAAGAGATATCTCGTTGCCTTGGTATCGGCCGACGCGCGTTTACAAGATCCGCCCCGGCGATGATGCCGGTTGGGTTTCGGCGGGTTGGAAACGCCCAAGTTTCTATTTTGATATGCCAATTGAAGTCGGAGCGCTCGGTCGTGGCAGCCCGACGGGCGTCGAGTGTTTACAGCTAAGCGAAGTTGCGGAACACCCTGACGACGCCGTTTTTGTTGCTGATTGGACTTTCGGTAGGGTCATTGTTTTCAGGCGAAGTGCGGAAAATGGCAAGCTCGACCGTGGAAGTGACTTCGCGATTGCCGACGGCCAGTTTGGCTTTGCTGTTACCGACCTCGTCGCCGCTGATGATGGCAGCATGTTTTGTAGCGTGGGAGGTCGAGGCACGACGGGTTCGGTTTTTCGGATCTCGAAGCAGCAAATTTCGAAACGGAATTCAGAGCCAGCAAGAACGATTGAAGATTCGAAGCAACTTGGCAGTCCGTCGCCCCACCCTCGCACGTTTTCCCCTTTCAATAAACGCACCCAATGGACGCGCGAAGAAGCGCAAACGATCTTCGAAGCCGTTCAGGGAGGCAGTGGTCAGCTATTCAAAACGGTGGCATTGGAATCGCTTGTCGGACGAGTCGATGAACTTTCTGCGAACGAAGAGCTGTGTGATCAGTTAGTGGCAACAATTTCAAATTGCCTCGCGGAACCAGTATCGGATTCGGAAAATTTCATTCTGATCCATCGGATTTTGAATGAATGTAACGCAGAGATTCTGGGCCGAATAGAAGCCACGGGGCTGTCAAAGTTTTTACTTGAACTGGCGGCGGCCAGTTCGGATGCCGATAGATCGGATTTGTTGTCCCAGTTGGCGGACGAAGCGTTGGCGAATCCGAGCCATTGGCTGGAATTGGCTCGCGTGGGGCAACTCGTATTTGACGGTTGTGGAGCGAAAGATTGTCCGGAGATGTTCAAGGGCTACACGCCGAGAAATCCGATCCAGCTCAGTTCAAGTTGGAAGCACAATTACTCCGCGGTCATCGCTAAGGCAGCTGCTGATAAAAATTCGCGGGCCGCGATGGAGTTTGGCAGGCTGGCGGCGATGATCGGAATTTCTTCCACCGAGCTGACGGACGTAATGGCCGGCCAATTGAACGAGTCGTCGAACCCAATCGAAGATATCCATTGGCTGAATTGCCTGGCACAGGTTCTGGATTCGGACGCCAGCGAAGAAGCAACGAAACGAATCGCTGATGGCCTACTGAATATCGACAAGAAGTTTGCTGCTCGTGATTTGAAGACAGATCGGAACTGGATTCCTAGAATGAGGCAACTTGCTCGGCGTCTTTTGCAAAAAGCTCCAAGCTTGGCCAGTAAAGTTCAGCAATTGATTGCTGGGCGAGATGGACAAGTCTTTCTGTTTGACGAACTGCCCAAGCCACTGAAAACGGTTGCGGCAGCCAAGTTCGCGGATGCAGTTTCGAATGATTTGGCCAATGTGACGCCGGATCAACTGCGGGTCGTGGCGCACTTAAGGCCTAAAGAATCGTTTGGCTTAATTCGACGGGCTGCAACGTTCAGTCATCTCAGCGATACGGCCACGTTAGCGTTGACTTTGAAGCCGCAGTCCGAGGATCGTTCGTTATTCGTTTCTGGCCTCAGTTCCTGGAATGCGACCATCGTTAAAAACTGTGCGATCGCTTTGCGACGCCTGCCAGCAAGCAGCGGACAGTCGATTGCAAACGATGCGGTATTGGTATTCAAAGCGGTCTCAAAATTGGGGACGTCGAAGCAAGACGTCTCGGTGCGTGATCAGCTTGTGTTGCTTCTTCGGCACTTATCCAAGCAGCAATTCGGCTATCAACAGAAAAAGAATGGAGAGTCACAAGCGGGATCGATTGGTAAGTGGCGGGACTATTTGGTTCACGCATTTCCTGCAGAGTTCGAAACGCTCTTCCCCAAAAATATCCGAGCCGATTTGTCAAAATCACTTGGTGCTGTGAAGTGGTCTCATGGGAATTTGGAACGTGGCAAAAAGTTGTATCGTGAATTGAAGTGCGCTCAGTGCCATGATGGCGGTTCTCGTTTGGGCCCCCGTCTGGAGGGAGTGGCTCGACGTTTCAGCAAAGAGGATTTATTCAAGGCGATTGTGAATCCAGAAGATCAGATTGCCGAGCGGTATCGTGCGACAATTGTGCAAACGCTGGACGGCCAGTTATTTACCGGCGTCAAAATCTATGAATCTGTTGACGGGATCACACTGCAAGACGCCAGCGGCGCGACCATAAGAATCAATCAAGATGATATTGATGAGAAAGCGATCTCTACAAAATCAATTATGCCGAAGGGGTTGCTAGATGAAGTGCCGCTTGAGCAATGGGCGGATCTTTATGCTTACATTAAAACGTTGTAACCAACGACGATTCGTTTCCGCTGAGTTAATTGCGTTGCCTTGCGTAGGTCAGGCAGTCGTAGGTCGAGCAGTCGTAGGTCAGGCAATTGCCTGAAGGGTTTTTCGAATTACCAAACACCTTCAATTTGCGTAACCAAAGTTTCCGCAGCGTTAGAACGATCTATTCTTGCGCTAGCGAAGCACGGTTCTCTTTCGACTCTGGAGGCTTTGAGTCCTGAGACGAAAGAAGGGCTGTGTGGTAAGGCGTAAGCAGGATGTAAGCGCCGAGCAGCGTAACGAAGGCACCGATTCCGCCGATCAAGATTCGAGCAGAACTCTGACCTTTGTGCTTTTCCAGTTTTCTCGCCAGGGCCATCTGAAAACACCAGCCTTCATTGATAACGGCCGAGTAAATCATCATGGCACCCAGCGAAATGGCAACCACGCCCACCAAAAGATCTCGTTCGCTCATTTGTTTCTCCGCATTGGTTTCTGGCTAACAGTCCGCGTCAAACTCCTTGATTGCCAAGCGAAAGGAGACGCGAACAAAACGACTCCATTGTTCAAGTCGTCATTGTTCAAGCCATTTTAGGCAAGCGCGTTTACTCACAATATAATCATGATCGTCTTCGCTCAAAAATCAATTGATGGCAAACGAAAACGTTTCTCAATTCGGGCTGTCTCGAAGGTGGTTTGTCAAACTTGATGGGGGTTTTGTGGTGAAAACTGGCGTTTACATTGGTATGCCTAATTGCGTTCGGCGATACATAGAGATTGCGATTACTGAAGATCGGAATTCTCGATAAGCTATCAATGAAGAAATTGGGAGACTTGCCTCGCCGGTTGAATTTGAAGAGTGAACTTTTTCCTTTGTGAAGATTTCGAATGATCACTCGCTGGCTTCGAAAGGCATACCAAAATGACGAAACTTGGTTTCGGATGACACATCTGAATTGGACTTAAGCTTCGTTCGCTTCGCTTGTCAGTGCCAATATTGAATAAGTAAAATGCTCTGCTGTTTGGAGGACTTACAGTGCCAGACCACAATGAGCCGGAAACTAATTTGCCAATTCCTGCTTCGGATGAAACGTCCGCGGTTGTAGATTCTTTTGACGATTCTTCTCAGGCAAAAAAGAGTATCTTTCGAGGCGCATTGCCGCTCGAATCGGAGACGGCGAGATTTATCCTGGTAAGCTGTCTTGATATTTTCATGACGTACATGGTCATTCGTTACAGCCACGAAGGGAGAACAACGCAACATATTGGCGAAGGGAATCCCATTCCTGCCTACTTCATTCGAATGTGGGGCATTCCGGGAATGGTCGCTTTCAAAATTGCCACTGTGACCTTTGTGACGGTGCTCGCACAAGTGATCGCCAGAATGAATCTGTCCAAGGCTAAGTTTATGTTGAACTTCGGAACGATTCTTGTGGCACTGGTCGTCCTGTATAGCCTTTGGTTGTTGCTTGGCGTTTGGATTTGGTAGCTTCACGTGCAAGCCGCTGCAAAAAAATCAACTAATGCATCGGGTGATCTGCTCTTTGAACGCGCAAAAAAACGCAACCGAAAATCCGGCTGCGTTTCTTTCTGTTTTATCCTGCCCGCATCAAGATCACGATGACTTGATAGCTGGCGGTTTCGGATTGCTACTTAGTTGCAACCACATGGCGCTGGTGCAGGACAGCCGCAGCTTTTTTGAGGCTTCAGGCTTCGAATCTTCGCAGCCAAACTTTGTAGGCAGTTCTTTTTGCATGGATCAACTGCGACGTCGATTAGTGCAAGTTTCTTGCGAGTAACACACTTTTTGACTTTGATAAATTTCTTCTTCGAGCAACCACACTCGTCAGTTACGCAAACTCGCTTGAGCCGGCAAACTTCTTTTTGTGTGTCAACAAGGACAAGCTTCTTGCGGGTTTTTTGACAAACGGGTTGTGGTTCGCAACAACCACAATCCTGGGCCTGACTGACGAGAGGACAAGCAAACGCCAAGCATAGAATGGCGGGGAAAACGAACTTAAACATTGAAGTACCTTTGAAGTTGGGTCTGAAATAGGAACTGATTCGAGCGAGACAAACAGTACGCTCGAAACTCTTACCTAACAGGGTAGTTCGATCTTTAAATCGTCAGGAATGGTTCTGCGGGGATTTGACGCGATTCCAGTTTTGATGAACTAGATAAACAATTATTCCTGACATTCGGAATAATCGTACCCAGCTGAATGCTCAGCAATCGTCGAGAGGGGAAGCCTTCAGGTTGCTAAAACAAGCGAACCTTATCGCATCCAAGGTGTCCGCTCGGTTGATGTCACTCAATTTTAATGCGCTAACTCTTTTCAAGGAGACGACCATGGCTAAAAGAAATAAAAACAAGGTGTTCTTTTGATTCGAATTCTCAATCAGCCTCGCAAGAAACGATGAGCAAGCGGCGGCACGGTTATCCATCAGAAACGAACGTGAAACGAGGTGTCCGAATCGTGCATGGCGAAAAGCTGTTGGTTGAAAAACTTGGTCGCAATGACTTGTGCCCATGTGGCAGCACAAGGCTCTTCAAGAATTGCTGCTTGAAATCAGGCCGTTTTTGACGGCGTCAATCGCGATGACTACTTTTAGGTGAACATAAATCGAAATGCGGTGGCCTGGAGTCGCCGTATTTTTTATTCAGCCATCACGATTTGTATCGTCTTTCTGAAAAACGCTGCTACTTCACTCTCGCTTCTTCACCGATAACTGTTTTTAAATTCAAAACAGCGGTCACGGGGAAATGATCTGACGGATAGCGATTGTCGTAGTGCGTTTTTACGATGCTTGCCGATTCGATCTCCCAGCCCGTTGTCGCACCGATCCAATCGATACGGTCTCCACTATCCGTTGCTTTGAAGCCGTTGAAGGTTCCTTCGGATGGCGATCGTTCTGGGTAGCGTACGCGAAAAGTATCGAGAACGTTTCGGAGTCTGTCGTCCGGCCCAAACAACGCAGCATAGGGCCAAGAACCGACGCCAGCATTAAAATCACCGGTAATGACAACTTCGGATTCAACGCCCAGCGACGTAATGAACCGTCGAATCAGCGAACTACTTTCGTATCGTGCAGTTTCTCCCCGGTGGTCGAAATGCGTATTGATTACATAGAAGCTTTTATCGTTGTCTCGATCCCACAGCTTAAGCCATGTCGCCATCCGGGGAAGTGAAGAGTCCCAACTCTTGGAGGCCGGTTGGTCAGGTGATTCGCTAAGCCAAAAATGGCCTTCGACCAGTTTGTCGAATCTTGACGAGCGAAACAGGATGCCACATTGCTCACCTTCGTCAGGTTGAGCCTGACGCGACCGCCCGGCATAGCTGTAGCCGTCTAATTCTTGGCTCAAAAATTCCGCTTGGAAATTCCATGTCTCTTGCGTTCCAACGATGTCTGCATTGAACTCTTCAATCGTTTTAACGACGAGGTTTTTGCGCTTATCCCAATGGTTGTCGCCGTCCTTTGCGACTCCTAAACGAATGTTGAAGCTCATTACTCTCAAGCTTTTCACTTTCGATTCTTGCGCTTGTGCAATATTGCCAAATAGCAGCACGCCGATCAAAAACGTGAGCATCGAATGGATAAGAATTTTGATATGAGTTGTAGGTTTCATTGCGAATCCAAGAAAGCTGTTGGGAAATAGAGTTGTTTGCGACTCGTATTGTAGAACATTGGTCATACACGTTTAAAGAACGTGGGAATCGATTCGAAAAATCAAGTCAAACGCAATCGGGCGAAATCAGTAGCTCAATCCCAACAAAAAAAACGCCAGCCGAAATGAATCGACTGGCGTTAATATTTCATCCACCGTTTTTTGCTGTAGGAAAAGAGCTGCAGCAAGCGGCGGGCCGATGGTTTTGCCCGTTATTTAATCGCAATACCCAATTGGGCGTTGCGGTTAGGTTTAATACATGTCGTGGTCACCACCGTGACCGTGTCCTTTGTCCTTTTTGGGCTTATCAGCGATCAAAGCATCGCTGGTTAGCAACAACGTCGCGACGCTGGCTGCGTTGGACAAAGCAGTTTTGGTTACTTTAGCCGGATCGATAACGCCTGACTTGACGAGATCTTCGTAGACATCAGTCAACGCGTTGTAGCCGAAATTGTTTTTGCCATCGAGCACTTTTTCGCAAACGATGCCACCGTCTTGGCCGGCGTTGCTGGCGATCATGCTCAAAGGGGCGCGACAAGAACGTGTGACAATGTTGTAGCCAGTGACTTCGTCGTCTGACAAATCTTTGCCAGGAGAAACAAGGCTTGAAGCACGAAGCAAAGCAACGCCACCGCCAGGTAGGATTCCGTCTTCGACTGCCGCACGAGTCGCGTGAAGAGCATCTTCAACGCGGGCTTTCTTCTCTTTCATTTCGCTTTCGGTTGCGGCACCAACGTTGACTTTGGCAACGCCACCAGAAAGCTTAGCAAGTCGCTCTTCCAGCTTTTCACGATCGTAATCGCTGCTTGTGTTTTCGATCTCACGACGAATCTGGTCGATGCGTCCTTTAATCTCAGCGTTCTTGCCAGCCGGCTCGATGACAGTTGTGTTGTCTTTTCCAACGATGATTTTCTTGGCGCGTCCCAATTCGGTCAAGCCGATTGCGTCAAGCTTCATTCCGAGAGCTTCGAAAATTGCCGAACCACCCGTTAGGATAGCGATGTCTTCCATCATGGCTTTGCGGCGATCGCCATAGCCAGGAGCTTTGACGGCACAGCAAGTGAACGTGCCACGTAGCCGGTTGATGACCAAAGTCGCCAAGGCTTCGCCATCGACGTCTTCAGCGATGATCAACAATGGCTTGTTTTGTTGAACGACTTTTTCCAGCAGTGGAACAAGATCCTGAATGTTTGAGATCTTTTTCTCGAACACCAAAACGTAGGCGTCTTCGAGAACGCATTCCATCGAAGTCGTCTCGTTTACAAAGTAAGGAGACAAGTATCCGCGATCGAACTGCATACCTTCGACCCACTCAACTTCGGTGCCGAGGCTTTTGCCTTCGTCGACAGTGATCACACCGTCTTTTCCGACTCGTTCCATCGCACCAGCGAGAAGCTCACCGATCTCTGAATCGTTGTTGGCGGCGATCGAAGCCACGTTGGCCATTTCGCTTTTGTTCTTGATCTTGATTGACATGCTCGAAAGTTTTTCCGAAATGTCAGCGACCGCTTGCTCGATTCCCTGCTTCATCTGAATCGGGTTTACACCAGCGGTAACGGCTTTGAGACCTTCGTTGAAAATGGCTTCGGCCATGACGGTCGCTGTTGTCGTGCCATCACCTGCGACATCGCTGGTCTTGCTGGCGACTTCGCGAACCATTTGAGCACCCATGTTCTCGTAGGTGTCCTCGAGTTCGATTTCTTTGGCAACGCTGACGCCGTCTTTGGTGACGGTCGGAGAACCAAAGCTCTTTTGGAGAATGACGTTGCGACCTTTTGGGCCGAGGGTGACTTTGACCGCGCGGGCCAGTTTCGATACGCCGCGTCGAATCGCTTCGCGGGCTTCTTGTTCGAAAGCAATCATTTTTGCCATGATTAGGGAGCTCCTGATTTCAGGTTAAGTGTTTTTTCGTTTGTTGTTGGGTGCCGCGAGATTAGTCGACGACGGGATAAAAAATCTTGAACGCCTGCGACCCTATTCGATCACAGCGAGGACATCGTCTTCTCGCATCAGCAGGAACTCGTCGTCGCCGACTTTGATTTCGTCTGGTCCGTAAGTTGTGAATAGAACCTGATCACCGGGCTTCAATTGAAGCGGTGAGCGAGTTCCGTCTCCGAGGGTTTTACCATCACCTACCGAAATAACGGTTCCACGAGACGGCTTGTCCTTGGCCGACTCAGGAAGCAAGATTCCTCCGGCAGTTTGATCCAGAGATTCTTCTCGCTGAACAACAATGCGATCGCCCAACGGCTGGAGTTTTGTGGAAGGTTTGGCTTTTTTCTTCTTTGCGGTCACGGCCATCGAGTCAGCCTCCTGATTTCTTAAATTTCGATGAATATGTCTAATTTGAATTGGTTCGGCCGAACTGTCGCGTCCCAAGAAGAATGATCTCGGTTTGATCCGTACAGCGGGCCTGCCATTTTTGCGGTTTCAAAAACAGTTGCTTGACATACATGGCAATCGGCGCGCCAATTCAATAGAAGGGGAAAAGATATTCGCGGGACGACCATTTGCCTGCGTTTCTTTCGATCTTTCACGATTTGTCGCAACCGCAAAACAATCCTTCGGCCATTTCCATCGTGCAGAACGCCGCCAGGCAAGCAAGTTCTTTCGAGTGTGGTCTACTTGCTCATCTATGGCCGACCAAGTCTTGATGCGGGTGGTGACAGATTGTCATAAAACGTTTCAAAGCGTGGCCGCTTCAAGTTTAACGGCAGGCCGATTCCAAAACGAACGTATTCGGAGAATCGAAATGTTCTTTCGGTGAGCCCGGTTTTGAGCAAGCGATAATCGGTATTTCAGGCCAATCCATTCACCTTAGGCAGGAATTAGCGGTATATTGCCAGCTTTTACCCTGCTAAAGGTTGTCAAAATCGACTTCCGTAACAAAATGAATGCAACTCGTCTGGATTTTAAGTAACGAAGGGAAGTCATGGCAATCAGTGCTCGCTGCAAAGGATGTGGAGTTGGTTTTAAGGCCAAGGATACGTTGGCCGGTAAAAAGGTTAAGTGTCCTAAATGCGCGCAGCCTATTTTGATTCCCAAGTCACCAAAAACGAGCCAGACCCAAGTCAAAAATGCCCCGGCCAAAGCCGCTTCGGGCGGTGCTTATAATCCGCTACTGGATCTTCTAGACGAAGTCGAAGTGAAGTCCGTCACCCGAGGTCCTGTTTGCCCAAGCTGTAACGGGGCGATGACACCCAATGCGGTTGTCTGTGTTGAGTGTGGTTACAACGTCGAAACAGGTGAGCAGCTTAAGACGGCGGTCTACGATGATGACGATGATGAAGTTGGCGTTTCTGATCTGGGAATGACTGATGCCGACAGAATCATGGCCAAGGCGGAACAGGATATTGATGACATGCCGGTCACAGCCCATGGCCAAGATTTTGGCGACGGAGCTGATTCGTTCGTCATCGCAGGTGTCGCTGGCGGAATTTTGTTAGTGCTGGTCGGAATTGGGCTGACGATCATTTTCACGATGGACATCGTTTCCGCTTACGTCGCGTCTTGGTTCATCAGTTTTATTGCTTCGGTATTGATGGCGGCTGCGATGATCGTTTGGATTACAATTGTCGCTTTCATGCAAAAGCCCGGACACGGAATCGCATGCATTTGTACTGCCGGATTGTGGTGCGTTGTTTTCGGATTTATGCAAGGCAAGCAACTGCTGGTGCCAACCGTTATTTTGCTCTTCTCACTCGTCATTGGTTTGGCATCTGGAGCCTACACGATGTATGCCGGCATGACGCCAACAGAAGCTCGCTTAATCATTCCGCAAGTCGATGAAATGCAAATCCTTAGCGTCGACGATGCTTATCGCTCGAACTCTGGAAGCCACGCCAGTATTCGTGCTTGATTGGCTACTCGTTGGTACGAATTGAAATTGCAGAAACCATTGGTTGAAGTTCGATTCGAACATGTAACTTGATCGTTGGGTTCGCCGGGCATACTCAGATTCTCGCCTTGTTCGATCGGCGGCAGATCGAATCGACGTTAGCGGGCGAAGCTCTCATAAGAATTTTACCAGCCGCCTTTGGCGATTTTGGCGGCTACGGTCGCCCACTCAAGCGTTGATTATATCGCGTTCAGTATCGCGCCAGAGAATTTCGAATTCGAACGAAGACGTCACGAGGGGGGGCTCGATGTCTCACTCGCCTATCAATGATTGGGTTAGGTAACGCAGTCTCTATTTCGCCGATCCAGAAGAAAATACGGTCGAGCTTGTTTGCTACGACCGGAAGTAAATCCACTGCCTACTCCAGTCAGAGGTTTTTGCTCCCGGGAGATTGCGTCGCGTCCGACTTGAGCCCGTCACCTTCCCAGTTTATCGGCCACTCGCTCCAACCCTTAAAGATTCACTAGATGCCATTTATGGCTTGGCTTTTGCGGGAATCTGAACGGCTTTGACGTGGACTTGATTCGAGCAAATGGGTAATCTGAGGCGGTTCGGCGCGACAGGCGTTTGGCTGAGAATCTTTGGCTGAGAATCTTCGGTTGAGATTTTTCTCGCTATCTCTGGCTACTAGGCCCGCCCGCCGGCACTTCTGGTCAATCTAGCAATCGGCGTATCGGTCAGCGTTCATGGTCAAACCAATCTTCTCGGTACGAGTCCCCATTTTCGGCAGCGTCGCCATGATGCTGTTATGCACAGTTTTCTTCCTGCTGCCATTTGCGCTGCGTGGGGCTCGCTTGGGCCTGAAGGACATGCAGAACAATGTTGCGGATTGGCTACCTCAAGACTATCCAGAGACGCAAGACCTTGCTGAGTTTCGAAAGTACTTTTACGGGGATCAGTTTGTCGTCGTCAGTGGCCCTTGGTGCCGCGAAGGCGATCCTGCCTTCATCAACTTGAAGCGGAAAATTTTTGAGGAGTCTTTGGAGTACGAAAGCGTCCTCAAGCAGACTCAAAATTCGGAAGAGCTGCGGGCCCACCGCAAGGGCGACGAACTGGGGCTGCTTTACACAGGAAACTATCACGAAGACTGGGGCGAACAACGCGAGAAGTGGTTGCTCGGTCGTAAAGACCAATGGTATTTCATCAAGCGCAACGGAGACTTGTTCCGTTGGGACGGGCAAAACAATGTTGTCGAAGGCGGCAAGCGAGCTGTCGAGCGCGGAGCAAAAGGTAAGAACAAAGCCGAAGGTACGTTCATCGCCAAGTTCGGCGCGCCACCGGATGACCAGCACGGAATCGAAAACGAATTCTATAAAGATCCGCAGAAGCTTTGCTGCCGTCCGTTCAAGTCGGTCATTTCTGGGCCCGATGTTTTTGAACAAATGGCTGGCCCGGACGGAACCCTTCGTATCGGCAATTTCGGAGAAGAAGATCTCAGTTCTTTCGAAGCCAAAATCGAAGCCCACCAGCGGTTGACCGGAGCCCTCTTCGGCCCGACTCCCGCCGCTACGTTTAATTGGACATTTGCTTCTCTGCTCCAGCACGTCGACAAACGGACGCAGTCTGTGCTGACGTCGGATACTCTTTACCGAGAGAAGTTTGATAACTTCGTCGCTGACCAAATCGAAAAGAACTTCGAAGGCGACCGAGATGGATTGGTCAACGCGTCTTCAACCGCTCAACTGAAAGCTTGGTACAACGTTTGGTATCAGCTCAAGCTTGACCCGCCTCCGCGCCAGACCTGCTTGGTCGTTACCTTGAATGAGCCAATTGTTCAGGAGTTGGCGCGGGCCACCGGTCGTCCACTGCTTGGCAAACCTCGCGGTCGAATTCCTGAATTGGCGATTGGCGAATGCGGAATCACGCCTGAAAACTTACATATGGGTGGCCCGCCCTGCGACAACGTTGCGATTGATGAAGAAGGTACTAATACGCTGCTGCGGCTGGCAAGCCTTTCATTGGTGATTGGTCTAAGCCTGGCCTACATGAGTTTTGGCAGCATTCGAATCGCGTGCATGCTGTTTTTCGTGGGCGGAGTCGCGGCGATTTCTAGCCTGTCGTACGTTTGGTTTGCCGGCCAGACGATGGACGCCATCATGATGTCGATGCCATCGCTGGTTTATGTGCTTGGCCTCTCCAGCGCGGTGCATATCGTCAACTATTATCGCGATGCCTGCCATGAACACGGCCCGACGCATGCGGTAGAAATCGCCGTTTCGCACAGTTGGTTTCCCTGTCTGATTGCTTCGTTTACGACTGCCCTCGGGTTATTCTCGCTATACACGAGTAACATCACGCCGATTTGGAAATTCGGATTGTTCTCCGGTATTGCCACGATGGCGATGCTGCTTCTGTTGTTCACGTATTTGCCAAGCGCGCTGACAATCTGGAAGCCTGGCTATAAACGCCGCGAAGGCGACAAGGTCGAACCGGAATCTGGAATCACCGCGCAAGTCACTAAGATGTGGGACGGAATTGGCCATTGGATTATTGGCCATCACGGTTTAGTCGCCATTCTCTCGATTGCGTTGTTGGCTTACTTCGCGTTCGGACTGACCAAGATCAAGACGACGGTTCAGCTTCTGAAGTTGTTTGATTCCGACGCAAAAATTTTGCATGACTATCGATGGATGGAATCCAATCTTGGCGAATTGGTTCCCGCTGAGTTGGTCGTCTGTATCGATGAAGACGTTCAGCAGGAGCCTTATCTCGAACGAGTTCGGCTTGAGCAGCAAAACCTCCAAGCCCAGAACGCAACTGGTTCAGGCGAAGAGGCTGAAGAGCAGGTGATCGACTATGACCTGAATGAACGCGATCTCAGGTATTCGATGCTCGAGCGTGTCGAGCTGTCCGATCGAGTCCGACGTCAGCTTGAGCGATTCTTCGGACCGGACGGGCTGGCGATCGTTGGTTCCGGCATGTCAACCGATGTCTTTACGCCGCTCTATCAACTCGACTCAAATTCGCCGTCGATCTACCGTACTCGTTTCAGTCAATCGCTCTATGCAAAGCGCGCTGAAATGGCTGACCAAGATTATTTGGCGGTCGTTGGCTGGCGGCACAAAGATCCCGAGCAGATGAAAGTCGACCAAGAAGATCGGGAACGATCCGGGCGTGAAATGTGGCGGGTCAGCATTCGATTGGCTGCGCTCAACGATGTCGATTACGGTCAGTTCGTCAACGATTTAAAACGAGTCGTCGAACCAATTTCGACCGCCTATCAATTTCGAACCGATATTCTGAAAGTCCTGCAGGGCGAATTGGGTGAAGCCGCATCCGAATCTGGCAGAGTTCTTGTTTTGGGCCGAGACCCCAACAACAACTCAGTCGATATTCGAAAGCAGGTCGCTGAAGGGGCAACGATGGCCGAACTGATCGACCAAACGTTTATCTTTTCCGATACGCTGCAAGATTTACTAGAGAACCGGGGCATTCAAGATCGCCGAGTCAAAAAGGATCGTGCATTCAAGCAGAAATCATACACGTGGCTTGATCCTGATCAATATCGACCAGACGCAGCGGATAAGCCTCCTGAATTTCGCAAACAGATGGAAGAGTTTTTTACTCCCGAGAAATTTAAAGCGTTCGTTAGTAAATTTGATTGCGTCGTTTTGATCGAAGACGATCCGTTATTTGACACAACATTTTTGGAGGCAAACTCTAAAAACCTCGTCGATTGCCGTGACCACGTTTTCGATGTTGATCCGTATTCGAATTTGCCGTTGCCTGGCGAAAGGACGGCGATGGAACGACAGAAGGCCGGCGAGGATGTCGCGATTTCGACGATCTACACCGGCATTGTCCCGATTGTTTACAAGACTCAACGAGCGTTATTGCAAAGCCTCGTCGAGAGTATTGGACTGGCATTCATCATGATTTCAATCGTGATGATGTTACTGCTACGAGATTGGTCATCACCCGTTGGCCCAACCAATTTGCTTAACATTCGTGGTGGCATGATTTCAATGCTTCCGAACGTTTTCCCTGTCATCATCGTGTTTGGATTTATGGGGCATTGGGGAATCGAAGTCGACATCGGATCAATGATGACGGCGAGTGTTGCGATGGGCGTTGCCGTTGACGATACCATTCACTTTTTGAATTGGTACCGCCAAGCGCTCGCCGATGGCCACAATCGAGTCGAGGCCATTAAGGTTTCGTACTCGCGTGTCGCGACGGCGATGACGCAAACAACTTTGATTGGTGGCTTGGGATTGGCTGCGTTTGCGTTCAGCTCGTTCACTCCAACGCAGCGATTCGGAGTCTTGATGTTGTTTCTGCTTTCAATGGCTTTGGTGGGCGATCTTATTTTGCTACCGGCGCTGTTGGCGGGGCCGTTTGGGAAATACTTCGGCAAAGAACATCCGAAAACAACGCCTGCCAATGAACTGGGGTTGGTTGAACCAGCGGCAGGGACTTTGCGAGTTGTGAGTGATACGATTCCGGAAGTCATTCTCCCGCCCGCTGTTCCGGAGAACGATTTGGATGAGCCCAACGACTTGAAACGGCTAAATTAGGTATTTAAAATCCAGATCGGCGGTGATGGGAAGTGTTCTCGAGTGCTCTCTCGGAAAATCGCAATCACACTGCGCTTTTTCGACAAGAACGTGACCGAAATCGCGAACATAAAACAGGCCGACGTTGGAAGCCTTGTGAAGATTAAACCTTCAATTAAACCTTCAATTAAACCGACTGATTTCTAGTTTAACCGTTTGATTTCTCCGTTTGGTTTCTAGTTAAGCTGTTTGATTTTCACGTGCGATCAGCATTCGGAATATCGTTCGGACGCAATTTTAGATTCCATTTTCGGATTCGTTTGCCAATCTAGTTAAGAACAACTGCACTATGGACAAAGTACGTTTTTCCTGTCCTCGATGTAAAACCATCATGCAGACGGCGGCCGAAAAAGTCGGCTATGATGTTGCCTGTCCGCATTGTGCTCACCGTTTTCGATTGGTTGAGCAAGAAGGTTCGACGGCGTCAGATACGGCGAATGAGGCAACACTCCCTGCGAACGCCTCGCCTTTGG
>CAZPTT010000081.1:0-1652 GCA_964589435.1 uncultured Pirellulaceae bacterium | reverse complement strand
ACGGCGTCAGATACGGCGAATGAGGCAACACTCCCTGCGAACGCCTCGCCTTTGGCTGATGAAAAATCAACTCCGAAGCCGCCCCCTCAAAGTTCGCCAATCGGACAAACTCCGGCCAATCCCTATGCCGCGACAGCTTCACCGGTCGCGGCCGCAGCTCCCGTCGGTGGAACTTATTCGTGTCCTTACTGCCAAACGACCAGTCCACCTCTTTGGAAATCGGAAGTGTCACAAGTCGGCTGGATTGTTTTTGCGATCCTGCTGGTGACGACCTGCATTTTCTGTTTCGCTGGCCTCTTCATCCGAGACAAGTTTCGCGTGTGCTCGAAATGCCGAGTCCGATTGGGTTAGTGGTTCGAACTTTAGTCGAACGTTAGTCGAATGTTGGTCGGAAGCTAGTGGTGGGCAAGATGGCTTGATTAACCTTAGTCGTCAAACGTCAGGTTGATTCGCTTTCCTGATTTTGCACTTTCGTGTGCGCTCAGGACGACCTTCATTGCCAGATAGGCGTCGTCTGGATCCGTCGTTTTACGAATCAAGCTGGTTACTGCTCGATGAAATCGATCCAACATCTGTTCGCCAACACTTCGTTCGGATTCAAGCGACTCGGTGTGCTGACCAGCATCATCAAACCAAACCAGGTTTGACGGTAAATCAATAAAAGCCATCCCGTTTTCGCAACAAAGCTGAATCGATGCGGGCCGTTTAAAGGAAAGCGCGTCTGACCAGCGTTCGGGAATGTAATGGCCAACGCTCAATTGAGCTTGGGGCCTGACGTCGGCCAAGTCACTTTTCTCGGATGAGTAGGGCTCAAATTCTAGGCTCATCATTTGATAAAACAGGTCAGTTTTTTCGTCGTGCTGCTCGTGAACTACACTTAGAACCGATGTCGGATTGCCATCGACGAGATATTTGCACCAATCGACTAGCTCCATCAAATAACGCCACACCAACGGACAGTATTCGCCTCGGCGAAGCAAATTAGATTGGCTTTCGATTGGCATTCGCTCGTGACAGAAAAGCAGTCGAGGCTTGCCCAATCGTGTTGCAATCAGCTCTTTCAACCTCAGTGTAGCCGGCGCGTGACGTCGTGGAAGTTCAGCCATGAAGGCAACGCCAGATTTTTCGATCCGTTTTCGAATCTCCAATGCTTGCCCGGGCGAAACATCGAGTGCGGCCGAACTGTAGACTGCCTTTCCGGCCTCGCAGGCAGCTAAGATTGGCAGCGGGCCGTACCATTCCGGAGAAAGCGCCAACACAGCGTCGATGTCATCTCGTTCGACCATCGCCCGAAAACCATCCATCGGAATCGCTTTAAATTCTTCGGCGACTAATCTTGATTTTTCAGCGACCTCACAGCAGACGGCTCGAACTTCGAACCGATCAGATAACGCACGCAGCGCAGGGGCGTGTCTGTTCTGCCACTGATCGCCGAGGCCGACGAGCCCAACACGCAGTTTCATCGTGGCCTTTGAGTTGTTGGGGAATGAATTTCTATTGAAGTGTTGAATGCAATGATTGATTTATTGCCAGACATCAAACACTGGAATCCAAGTATACCACTTTCTACCCGAATGAAAAACTTTCCCCGATCGAAAGCAGCAGAACAGCAAGGTCGTTGTTAGCGGAATGGCGCAAGCCACCGTGTGCGT
>CAZPTT010000080.1:17139-28847 GCA_964589435.1 uncultured Pirellulaceae bacterium | reverse complement strand
GCCTTCGGTGTCCAATAGACGTCCCCGGATTGGGTGTTGGTCAGGGATGATCGTCAGTCGTTGCGATTCAGGGTTTTCTTGATCCACGTTGGCATACGTTTTGCCAAAACCGTCTTTGCTGAGTGGAAGCACTGCTCGGCGACCAAACGATGACTCTTTCATCGACAGTGTAAATTTTCCGGTAGCGCCTGATTGAGTTTGATTTTCAACACGGCCAATCGTTACACCGCCTACAGGTTTTCCGTCGGTATCAACGACGATACCGGAGATGGTTACGTCAGTTGACTCAGGCGCCGGAGGTTCAGTTGCGACGCTCGTAGCGTTTTCAGGCATTGAAGGTTCTAACAGCCGAAATTCACTAGCAATTTCGGTTGGAACGGCAAACGATGCTATGTCCCCCTGAGAACCGGAGCCGTTTCCGATCAGCCCACCGAGCGTCACGGCTGAGGATGTCATGACCACAATGGCTGTCACAACAGTCATACTGACTTGCGTTGTTAGTTGTCGTGAGCCATCAAGAACCCGCGCGACGCGGTGACGGAGCATTGACTGGTTGGCGAACATTCCGAGTCCGGCCAAATTAGGAACGACCAAATTCGATTCGGCTAATTCAACCAGTTGGTTCGCGTATGCTGTTCGGTCGAAACAATGATGCACGACAAAATCATCGCAGACTTCTTCCGCGGCTGCTTCAAGACGTCCAATAAGGCGCCACATGAGTGGTTGGAAGAAGAAGAGAGACACCGCGACCCGCTGGAAGAGGTTCCATGCAATGTCATTGCGACGAAGGTGAGCCAGTTCGTGCGCAAACGCTTTTTCCAGATGCAGTGATCCACTCATTTCGGAGGGCAGCAAAATGGCTGGCGAAACGACTCCAGTGATGCAAGGACTCGAAAGTAGTGAATTCCGTCGAACATCCGGAACGCGAACTTGAAGCTGCTCTGCGAGGTTTCGACAAATGGACAAATCCAATTCGTCCGCAGCAAACGACCGGTTACGAATTTGGCTGAGCTTTCGGTAAGCGAAGGCAAGTCGCAGTAGCAAGACGGAAGATCCTAAAATCCAAACGCCGCCAATCAATAGATAGAGTAACTGTACAAAGGTTGGAGCGGATGTTTGAATGGGGAATTGATCAGAGATTCCACGTATTGCCGTCTCGCCGCGAAGTGTTGCCACGGGGTTGTTTGCAAATGAAGACTGCTCTTTGGCGGAGCTTCCGAAGTTCGATTCGGAATTCGTCGTGTTGGCCGAAGAAGCCCTATCGCCCAAATCCGGTCTATCGCCCAAGTCCGATCTATCGCCCAAATCCGATCTGTTGGCCAACTGGCTTGGGCCAGCATCGTTTTGCACTTTCGAAAATTCACTTTTGAGTGAGTGAGTTTGAGGGTGAGATTGAGTCGCGGCGGTTTGCATGAACGAAGACGCGGAGCTTTGCGGCAACTGGATCGAGTAGCCTTCGATGCCGAAATTGGCCAAGACAATTCCCGCCATTGGACAAAGAAAAACCGCGACTAAGGTGGCTCGATAGATGGCGGACTGAACGGCCGAACCGTGACGACGCAATAGCCAAGCGGCAAACAAGCCCAGAGAAATCAACGCGGTTGATTGGAGCAGCAAGTTCACAGCACTCTGAGCGAACCAAGAAGCGATTTCGATTGAAAGTTGTGTTAGTTCGTCCATGGTTTTACCTGTCGTTCAATTGATTTTTGGAAGGCACAGTACGTTGGGTCGTTGAAAAACTTGGAAAGAAAAGATGGCACTACTTCTTTTTGGTTTTCTCGCTGACTAGCTTCTTGATCTGGTCGAGTTCGGCCTTTGAGACTTTCTCATTGGTAAGGAGATAGGACACGAGATCGCTGGCTTTGCCGCCAAAGACTTGCTGTAAAAGGTCGCGAGTCGCGCTTTTGCGAACTTTGTCTTCCGCCACTTTCGGTTCGAAGACGAAGGTGCGGCCTTCCGTCTGGTGAGTGATGGCGTCTTTATCCATCAGCCCGCGCAGAAGGGTCTGGACGGTGCTGTGAGCAATCGGATCAGTCGGGAATCTGCGGTTCAATTCGTCGGTGATTTGACGAGCGGTAGCTTTCCCGCTGTCCCAAAGAACCTTCATGATTCGTGTTTGCACGACGCCGAGTTTTGTTGCCGTCATCTGTTCCCTTCTTAACACACTTCAAATGGTGAAGCTTTGACGTTTAGTTCACTAAATCTACCGAGCTAGACTATGAGTGTCAACAAGATTCCGGAAAAATTTCGATGCGTAAAAAATGAAGTTGCGGAATCACTTTTGAAGAACTCGAAGTGTTATGCATCAGATGGAGGCTGTCTGTGTAAGCGGTGATTCCACAAAAAAAACGCACACGAAAATCGTGTGCGTTCGGACGGCATTTTAAATTGGCGAAAGTACGTTTCGCTCAAGATCGGACTGAGCATCTACTTCTTCTTTAGCTTGTCGCCAAAGATCTTCCTCATTTTCTCGAGCTTCGGCGGGATCAAGGCTCGGCAGTATCCCTGATTCGGATTGTTCTTGAAATAGTCTTGGTGATAATCTTCGGCGACATACAACTTAGAAGCTGCCGTGATTTCTGTGACGACCGGACTGCGGAAGGCTTTCTCCTCGTTGAGTTTCTTCTTATAGAGTTCGGCTTTTTCTTTTTGCTCATCATTGTGAAAAAAGACGGCTGACCGATATTGCGTTCCGCGATCCGCGCCTTGCTGATTTAAAGTTGTTGGGTCATGCGTCTTCCAAAAAACGGCCAGCAAAGTGTCGAAGGAAACGACTGAAGGGTCGTACTCGAGATGCACGACCTCGGCATGTCCGGTCGTGCCGGTGCAGACTTGTTTGTACGTCGGATTATCTGTGTGACCACCCATGTAGGCTGACTGAACCAAATGAACGCCTTCAAGTTCTTGAAAGACGGCCTCGACGCACCAAAAACAGCCTGCACCAAACGTTGCTTTTTCCATTTTAACTTTCTTTTGCCCAGCGGATTGCTTGTCCGCCGCGCCCTGTTGGGGATCTTCACCGGTCGTTGTGGTATTTTCTTGCGGCTGATTTTCTGTCGCTTGAGCCGAAATCGTTTGTTCGGCGCATCCTAGACTCGCAAGGAAAAATCCGGCCAGCATGGCTAGGCCGAAATTCCGATAGCGAAACTTTTCGACTGCATGAAATTTGAACGAGTTCATCATTGTCTCCGCGATATTGAAGGCTTGGCTGTTCACGATTCTACGTTCCACCCGTGTCCGGGGTTTCTTCGGTCGAAAAAATTATTAATCCATTTCCGCTACTACGTGAGCCGTCTTACGGATTCGTAACGCGGCCTATCTCACAACCTGAGTGTAACCGAAAAAAAGCCCGATTTGAAACAGACAAATCGGGCTTCTTGATTTTCAGGTACACTTCGCAGCTCGCGAAAGATCTACTTCACGCCAGCCATTTCCTTAATGGAATAGCCGTTGTTGTAGTCGTGGCGAACCATTTTCTGGGTCGCTTCATCCGCATCGGCGGCGATCATCTCTTTGGCATTCCAATCGATCTTCTTACCGGTCAGCACTGACAGGTTTCCGAGCAGAATCGTTTCCGAGAGTGGGCCGGAGTAATTAACAAATTCGGATACGGTTTTGCCTTCACCCTTGATTGCATTAGCAAATTCGGTGAAGTGCCCAGGCGATTTGACGAAGTCAATATTTGCGTACTCAGCGAACGGGCTGGTCGCACCTTCTTCGGCAGCGCGTGTGATCGTCCGCTGGCGAGTAAATTCACCGTCAACAATCAAACCGGTGTCTTTGGCATCACCACCGTAATCGCCAGGCGAATAATACTTGCCTTTTTCGCCAACGACCAAAGCTGCACTCGTGTAATGCTTCTCTCGGTTGCCGCGTTTGATTTTCGGTAAGTCGGCCATCAACTCAGCATCTGGAACTCGTCCACCGTCGTACCAAATCATTTTGACCGGGGCGCGACCGTTCATTTCAGGGAACTCAAACACGATCTGCGAAGAAGCCGGGAAGCAGTTTCCGTCATGCTCATCACAATCGGCTTCCACGGATGTTGGAAATTTAAGATCGAGAGCCATGTACGACATGTTCAGCGTGTGGCAAGCCATATCGCCCAAGGCGCCTGTGCCAAAGTCCCAGAATCCACGCCATTTGAACGGGTGAATTTCTGGGCTGTACGGACGCTTGTTGGCTGGGCCGATCCATTCGTCCCAATGCACGTGGGACGGAACAGCCTCTTCTTTTACTTTCAAACCGATACTCTGTGGCCAAACTGGACGGTTCGTCCAAACGTGAACTTCTTTGACCGCTCCAACGATTCCTTTACGAATCAACGCGGCCGATTCACGCAAGTTAGAGAGGGCCGTTCCCTGGTTACCCATCTGAGTGACCAAGTTCATTTCCTTGGCGACGGTTCCCATCAAGCGGGCTTCTTCGATCGAGTGAGTCAACGGTTTCTGGCAGTAGATGTGCTTGCCCATTCGCATCGCGTAGAGGGCCGCGACGGCGTGCGTATGATCAGGCGTACTGACGGTGACGGCGTCGATGCTGTCGCCCATTTCGTCCATCATCTTTCGGAAGTCGTAAAACGTTTTCGCGTCGCCGAATTCCGCTTTTTTCTTGCCAAGTATTTCCTCGTCGATGTCACACATCGCGACCACTTTTCCGTGTTCCCCTGCAGCGGTTGAATCACTGGCACCTTTGCCGCCAACTCCAATACATCCGTAGCGAATTTCTTCGTTGGCTGACAAGCTGGCTTTGACGGAAGTTCCGCCCAGCACCCATGCGCCGGCACCGAGTGCGGCCGTGCTTTTGACGAACGAGCGTCTTGATTGTTTGGTCATCGATTGTGCTCCAGATGGTGGTTGGTTTAAGTTTGGCAAGGTCAAATAAATTGGTTGAAAAAAAATGAGCGTGGCAAACTAGCTAAAAGGGAAACCAGAATTCGGCAAGGTTTAAGCCAAGGGTTTGACTCGTACGAAAGCGTCTAGACTAACTCATTTCTTCGCAAAAACAAATGAAGGGAGAACGAGAACAGCAAATGGACGGAGGATGCGGTGAAGCGAATCAGTCGCCGTATTTCTCGCGTAAACGGTCAACGATTTTTTGAATCTCCGCTCGCTGCTTTGGCGACTCAGTAATTTGGATGGCGCGATTTTCTGCAAGGCGAGCCTGGCGAACTCGTTTCATGTCGCGCATGATCATGGCTTTGTGAAGTAAAGCCTCAGCTCTGAGATCCGCTGGCATTTTGGAATCATCGGAAAAATTGTCGAGAACCTGAAGTGATCCAGCTTCATCGTTTAGCTCAAAAAGCGCGTCGGCTTTGGCACTAACCAGCTCAATCAAAATGTCAGGCGCGTTCTTCGCCCCGCCGATCGCTTGATCATAGGCTTTGACCGCTTCCTCGAATTTGTCTTTGGAGTCAAGGATCTCTCCTTTGGCCATCAGTAAAAAGAGGTTGTTCTGGTCATCCTGCATCGAGCCTTCCAGCAATTTTATCGCTTCTTCGTCTCGACCGGATCCAATCATCAAGTATATCTTTTTGACGATTAGACGCTCCTTCGTTTCGCCAGCAACGCCGTCCAGATTGATCATCTCATCGAGCATTTGATCAACTCGTCCAGGATCCTGAAGCTTTCGAACCAAGTTCAACTTCATTTGGTAGACGGCGAGTTTTTCGTTGTTTGGAAAACTGACTTGTGAAAGGACTTCGTCGATGAATTTGATCGCGCGCTCGGGTTTTTCCAAGCGGGAGATCATCATCATGTCGGTTAAAATAACCTTCCGCATCTCGGCTTCTTTGGCACCATGCCACTTGGTTTTCAAGCCAAGGGTATCGTCCTTGTCGAGGGCGACGATTTCTTCGACCACCTCGGGATAGTAGAGTTCGATGATCTCTTCGCGAAACTGACCGATGCCTTCATCAAGAAGTCTGGCTCGTTCCGTTCCTTTTTTGTCTTTTGCTTCGGCGAATTTCTCGTCTCGAACCACTCGGCGTTGGCGGCTTTCTTCCAACATGCCCAGGTAATTCTGGAAGCCTCCGTCCTCGTAGCCAGCAATGGCGTAGGGTTTTTCGTTTTTGTCCAGCAAGATGACCGTCGGAAAAGAATCGACGCCAAACTTCTTTGCCCATTCATCGTTTTGTTGCTTGAGGTTTTCTTCTTGCTCGGTTTGTTGAGGAAAATCAAGTTTGACCAAGACGTAGTGCTGAGAAGCTTCGACTTGGAAATCCGGCACAGACAAAACTTCCTCCTCCAGTTTTTTGCAAGGAGGACACCAGTCGGAACCTGTAAACAACAACAGGATGTCCTTGTCGTTGTCGTTGGCTGACTTGATTGCCGCGGCAACATCCTCTGTCCACGCTTCATCTGCGGATGAATTATTCGCCGATGAATTTTTGGCCGATTCCGTTTCAGCTTTCAAATTGTTGGATGTGGACGCGAACAAAGCGACCATGCCCAACGCAAGAGCTCGAATTACTGTACTTCGAAGATTCATCATCTGCTTTCGGATTCAGTTGCCTTAAAACAAGAGCATGGCAAACTTTGCAAAACGGTCTTGGCCCGCAAGTCATCGGGTAATTTTCAACGTTGGTCTGGCGTGTATCGTAGCTCTCGTCATCTTGAAACACAATTCAGCCCAAGGCAACTCAGCCCAAGGCAACTCAGCCCAAGGCTTAAGCTAGTTCGAATCGTGTCCAACCCAGTTCTCTATCATTTATCATCCCGGATGATGGGCTTGCTCGGATCGGCTTTGGCGTAAGCTTCAATCTCAAACGGATTGTCACGATAACTGTCTTTCTTCTGAAACCACAAAACGGCGGAGCAAATTAAGTAGGCTGGGATAAAGAACGGTCCCCATCTTTCGTATTGCCGAACATGAATGTGTTCATGATCACGAGCAATCGCCAGGCCGTCTGCATTCTGGCCGATGATCGTATGCCCCAGCGTCATGGCCAGCACGCCCCCGGGCGGCAAGCGATTTAGGATCTTCGTCACCCAGCCTCCGTGGAACTCCAAGCACCCGCGTCGCAATTGGACTTTTCCATTGGTAATTAAACCCAGCAAACCGATCGTCAGACCGATTAACGAATTGGGTAAAACCCAAATTAGCAACAAAAGCCTGATCATGAACGATGCGCCTCGAACTATCTCGTTTGGGTTTGCCCCATGGATGCTGGTTTGGATCGGGAGTTTGAATTGAGCGAGACGATTGCCCCCAGATTTCATTGCTGGCCGAACCAAATCTCCTACTTATAATATAGACATACACCCAAAGTGCTATCGCTCAATGGCCGAGAATCTTCCGTTCCGCGCGGTAGATGTGAAAATGGCAACGTTTGAACCATTGTTGATAGCAAGTGCGTAAACCATTGATAGTCTTTCACTTACGTTCCAACTCACATCGCCGCTAAATTATCCGATTTAGCCGGACTAGAAAATGAGCCGATAACAACCTAAGACTTTCCCATCCGGCGTATTTTCCCACGCCACGGTGGAGAAGAGTCTCAGTCATCCTTTCGTATTCGCGATGCCAGGAAGATTTATGAAATCTATTCAGTCCGAACTTGGAGCATGCTTCAAACAGAAATCCTTCCAACAGACCTCTTTAGCTGGTTGGCGTTTATCTATTCCAACAACAGCCATTTTTCTGGTACTCGTTACTTCTTTCAATTTTGCCACCTCGGCGAATGCTAACGACGATTACCATGTGCAGCGGCTTCTTGATGTTCAAGAGAAAGTCAGCGCGGTTGTTTCGAAAAACATGAACGCCTGTGTGGCGATTTCTGACGGAGTCGGTTATGGAAGTGGTGTGATCGTCAGCCCTGACGGATTAGTTCTTACAGCCGGTCACGTCATGGCAGAAGACGGAGAGTACGAGGTGATCCTCCCGACGGGCCAAACGGTGAAAGCGAAGCCGTTGGGAAAGAACCTCGACTTGGATTCCGGCATGGTTCAGATCACCGAGCCTGGCCCTTGGCCCTACGTTGAGATTTCTAAAACTCGAACCTTTCAGCCGGGCGAATGGGTTGTTTCGCTTGGGCACTCCGGCGGATTCGAGTTAGGCCGAAAACCGCCTGTTCGAACGGGCAGGATCCTAAGCCGGCAGAAGCACCAAATTTTGACCGATGCCGTTTTGATCGGCGGTGATTCGGGCGGACCGCTTTTTGATCTTTCTGGACAGCTAATTGCAATCCACAGTTCGATTGGCGATTCCGTTTCAGAAAATCGGCACGTGACGATCGACTACTTCGAACGCGATTGGTCACGCTTGCGGTCGGGAGAATCATGGGGCAGCTTGCCAGAACTGAATGAGCCGGGGAAAACAAAACGTCGCGGCAAGATCGGTGTCCAGATTGATCGCGAGGCACCCAACGCGCGAATTCGAACCGTCAAGGAAGGAACGCCAGCCGATGAAGCTGGAATTCGAGTTGGTGATGTCGTACTGACGTTTGATCGGACTCGGATTATTGACGGTCCACATTTGATTGAAGTCATCAGACGAAAAAGAGCCGGACAAGTCTTCTCGATGACCATTTTTCGAAACGGGCGAGCGATCAAGCTGGAGATTCAGCTTCGTTGATAACCGTGTGATGTTGGGATGGAAGCGAAGTAGATCGTAGGAAATTGATTTCTGGAGTTTTGCAGTATGAGCCATAAAATCAAGACGTTTGTTTGTGCGGTGTTCATGCTGCTTGTCGGTTGGACGAACGTTCAGGCTCAGTTGCCAGACAATGTCCGCGACGTTTTTGAAAGCATGACTGAGGAACTCGATCCAGATTTAGCGAAGCTGTTCAAAAAAGCCATTTCTCGAGATACGGCAACCGTCGAATTTACTCCAGAACAATTCCGTCGATTTCGCGATGATCCAATCAACCCGTTTGAGGGACTGGATCAGATCAGGGCGGCCGACGGATCTGGCAACATTGCGTTGAAGTTCGAATTGCCAAGCCTGCGAAATCGCCCCGTTCATCATTTTGAGCGTCAACACGATAACTTAAAACGCGATCTAAACACTGCGGTTGGATCAGCGTCCGCAAGTACTGTACGAATCTTCAATGACAAGAAACAAGTCGCCCTTGGAATCGCAATCGATCGCAAAGGTCTATTGCTAACCAAAGCCAGCGAAGTTGAGAACGAAACGAAAATCGTTTGCCACCTCATGGACGGTCGCAAGTTGAAAGGAAAGATCGTGCGAATCGACAAACCAACGGATATCGCGTTGGTTTCGGTCGCTGCAAATGATCTGATTCCAATCAAGTGGTCTTCGAATCAGCCGTTGCTGGGGGCGTTTGTGTTGACACCGGATTTCGACGGCAATGTGTTGGCCGTCGGAACTTACAGCGTGACGCCTCGCTCGACCTCTGCTGGTGAGCAGGCGTTTTTAGGGGTCAAGCCGGAGACGACGCCACAAGGCGTCAAGATATCTGAAGTCCGTCGTGGTGAGGCTTCTTACGAGGCTGGTTTACAAAATGGCGATGTTATTTTCAAGCTTGGAGGCGTTCCGATCCGTGACGTCACCCAGTTGGTGATGGCCATTCGAAACAAGCGACCTGGTGATCGAGTCGCGATCGAGTTTTTGCGAAATGGAGCCAAGCAAATGGTTCAAGCGAAACTTGCGGGCCGAAATATGAATGGCGAACGAGCCGCGCGTTTCAAAATGATGAACCGATTAGGTGCGGTTCCCAGTCGTCGCTCAGATGGATTTCCAAACGTGTTCCAGCATGACAGCCCTCTGTTCCCGGAGCAGTGTGGTGGGCCAATTGTCGATCTAAAGGGCAACGTGATCGGTATGAACATTGCAAGAAACGGACGGGCGGCAAGCTATGCAGTTCCGTCGAGCCATGTTCAAACGATCATCAAGGAACTTGCTCGCGACAGCGTTGCGTCATTGGGAACCGGAGCATCAGACGATTCCGGGTTGAGCCGTAGCGGCATCCAATAAAAATAGCTGACGTATTCTCGATCTTATGATGTTGCTGACAACGATCGCAGCAACGCCCGATTCTTAAGGTGACGAGAAGAATAGATTCCGAATTCTGTTTGATTCTTTTAGCCGCAATACCGTTCAATGAACGTTTAACCTGATCCCAATGGCCCCAATGGGGAGGCAATGAATCAACTTCTTCGGAAAAGCCTCGCCTCCGGCGTCGGGTTAAACACAGTTTTGCCAAAGTTATCTTTCCCGCATTCCGACGCAAATCGCCGGGTCGCCGAATCGTTTTCTTGCTGATTTTTGATAGGGTAATTGGAAAGCTGCCTCCGCTGAATGAAAGCTGCCTCCGCTGAATCTTTGGCTCTCGAAAACATCTTCCCTCCTATGTCCAACATTGAACTTTCGACCGATACCTCAGACGCCTCGGATTCTTCCCTGAATGTTGGAGCTTGGTTCCGTAACCCGATCGGCGATTTGGGTAAAACGCGTTTCTTGATGCTTTGCGTCGGCGTACTTGCCCAACTGATTACCGTTTGGATGACGTGGCCTGTTTGGCAAGTTCGCGAAGCCGGTGTGTTTCCCAATTTGCCCGTGTTCGATGTTCCTTCGATTAATTTCGGTTGGGCGATGTTTCTGTCCACGCTGCTGGTCTTGGCTTTTCCCAAGCCGGTCATCTGGATCAATTTGGTGATTTTGTTGGTCGCGACGAGTTTCGATCAAATGCGTGCCCAGCCTCAGTATTTGGCCAACTGGTTGCTGATGTTCGCCGCCATTGTTCCAGCGGGGCCGCAGATAATTCGGCTGTTTCTGGCAACGCTTTGGTTCTGGGCCGGGCTTCACAAGTTCCTATCGCCTGATTGGCACACCTACGCGTCTTGGGATCTCGTCAGCCAATGTGGTTTCGACCCTGCGATGTATCAACAGTATTTCATTTACGCGGTTGCGTTTTCCGAAATGGGGTTGGGGATCATCGCATTTTTCAAGCCACGTTGGACGGTGATTGCTTGCCCGCTGCTTCACTTCGGCATCGTCATTTTTCTTTCGCCATTGTTTCGCAATTGGAATTTTTCCGTCATCCCTTGGAACCTCGCCACAGCAATCGTTGGCGCGTGGATTTTCTGGGAAGTCGCCAAAGAGACACAAACGAGAAAGATCGCGAAGGCCGCGGCTGTAAAAGCTTGGGAGTATGGTCTGCTGGCCGTCTTCTTGATTGTCCCAGCTGGTTTCTTCGTGGGAATGTTTGACCACGGTTACGCCCATGTTCTTTACTCCGCTCACATTCCGCGTGGAATCGTCACGCAACTAAATGGCGACCATTATGAAATCAATGGTTGGGGAGAATTGCGAGTTCCGTTTCCAAACGAACGCCGAACGTTGAAGCAGTATTTTGGAGCCGCTGCAGAGTTTGGAGAAAAACTCCACATCCATGATCCACGTGAATTGTTGGATGATCTTTACTTCGTGATGACGATCGATGGGCCAGTCGAAGTTGAACCTGAAGTGTTTTATCAATCGACCAATGGAGGCCCGATCGGTGTTGGCATCGACACGAAAAGAAACGTGTTTCTGTTGACCAAGGCGAACGTTCGAATGCTAGTTCGAGATACGAAGTCAAGCATCTACGCGGTCGCTGTTCCGCCAACAAGCTACTCGCCGGAAGTCATTTCGCTGATCGCGGGTTTGCCGAACGTCGAGCAAATCCAATTGTCAAAGACTGCGGTTACCAATGAAGACCTGAAGCAACTGCTGCAATTGCATCGGTTGGAAGGCATCGGATTGAT
>CAZPTT010000080.1:0-17129 GCA_964589435.1 uncultured Pirellulaceae bacterium | reverse complement strand
GTTACGCAAGATCCCAAGCCTTAAAACGATCCAATCTGATTCTAATGCAATGGCAGTTGAAAGCGACTGATCGCAGGAACAAGCGACACCTGTTTACCGAAATTCGTTCGTTGTGGATCAGCTGCAAAGGTAGTTTGGTTCCGGTGCTCATGGGTGAGGCTTTAGTGCAGCTTTGAAATTTCGCCCAACGACTTTTTTGTAATCGACGGCACCGTTGCGTTTTCATCCGGATAGCCGACAACCAATAACACGAACGGTCGTTCATTCGACGGTCGGTCGAGAATGTTATTGAGAAACTTCATCGGGCTGGGCGTGTGAGTCAATGTGGCCAGCCCGCTGTGATGGAGAGCGTTGATCAGAAAGCCCGTTGCGATCCCGACTGATTCGTTGGCATAGTAATGCTTGACCTTCGTTCCGTCTTCTTTCACGTCGTGAGACTGCGAAAAGATGACAATCAAATAGGGCGCCGTTTCGAGGAATGGTTTGCTGGCGTCGGTGCCCAGCGGCGCGAGGGCGTCCAGCCATTCCTGGGGGGCTTTGCCGTTATAGAATTCGGCTTCTTCTTTTTCGGCGGCCTCTCGGATGGCTCTTTTGATCTGGGGGCTTTGGACGACTGCGAAGTGCCATGGCTGCAAGTTGGCACCGTTGGGCGCGGTTCCTGCAGCCAGTAAACATTGATTGATGATTTCGATTGGAACGGGGCGATCCGAGAAATCTCGCACGGTTCGTCGGCGCTTGATTTCTTCGTAAAACGACTTCGCCCGCGCTTTCATTTCTGATTCGTCAAGCTGTTGAAAAGTGGATAGCGGTTCGAAACCGTTTGCGTTGGTCATGTGTCGTGAGTTCTTGAGAAAGAGTTGAGTCGCTTCTTGGCAACGGACGATAGGCGATTAAGATTTGCGGCGATTAAGATTTGCGACGATTGGAATTTGCGGCGTTTGAAGATCGAAATGCTATTGCGGTTTGTCGGCCGAATTCTTCATCATCAATTGCCAAAGTTTCATTAGTTTCGACGTTTCATCAGGGCTGACACCAGTGCCTCCGAACATCGATTGACCGTGCAGTTTTGCCAATTGTTTTGCCTCGGTCGAGACGGCAACGTTTAATCCTGCCAGATCGGCAGCAAATTCGAAAGGCGTTTGGTCGATGTCACGCGGGACTTGGTGTTCGCGTGCCCAAGCTTCCAAAGCAGCAAAAGTGTACTCGATCGTTTGTGAAGCCGACCATTGGGCGGCTTCGCCACTTGAAAATGGCTCGCGAAACGAATGAAACGCCGGAAGCGGTTGACCAACTTCGATTGGCTCGGCTTCGTCATTCGTCTCGTTGGCAGGCCTGTTGGTTTTTTTGCCAAACAGCTCGTTCCAAAATTTCGCGATTTCATCCCGAAACATCCACAGGAGAACCCCGAGAATCACGAAGGCCAAGGAGTAGCTGATGAGACGAGCCAGCCAACCCAGCTTTGGCGATGGGGGTGTTTGATTTGACGCCGGAGGCGGTTGATTCTGTTTCTTAGCGGCGTTTTTGTCGGGCCTTTTCGCCGGCTCCGCCCTGCCCGGCTGCTGTTGAGGATCTTTCTTTTTTTGATCCGTCTGCTTCTGGTTGTTTTTGTTGCCGCCTGATTTCTTGTTTTGCTTTTTAAATTCACTGGACTTGTCTTGATCTGATCCTTTTTGTTCTTTGGGATCTGAGTCCGAATTCTGCTTCGATTCGTCTTTCGATTTTTCCGGTGATGATTTTTTGTTATCCGATCGCTTCGACTGATTCCCCTTTTTTGAATCGCCTTTTTTGCTGCCGCCCGATTTGTCACCTGACTGGTCGCTGGTTCCTTTTTCTCCATCGCCAGATTCGCCAGCCTGCTTGCCGTCCTTGCCGTCTTTGGCTCCCGGTTGGTCATTCTTATTTTGGGCTTGTTGACCACGCGGGCGCTCAGCGTCCTCTTTGCCGTCTTTGCCAATCGCCAAATCCGAATTGTCTTTGTCGCGATTGGTCAGAAAGGCAATGGAGCGATCGATTCCACCTGATAAATCTGGACTGGGAACCAGCAGAACCGCTGTCATGATTAGCAAAGCAAACGCAGTTCCAACGCCCAGCCAGCTTCGCATCACCGCCGTCGGCATCATCGCGCCTCGCTTTTGGAGGTAGCGATCAAGTCCTAGCAAGCTGGTCAGCAAAAGAAGTCCAAGTCCGCTTCCCAGATACAGCGCGAACAGAAAAAACACGAGTAGGTAACCTAGCTCAGGATCACGTTGAGCAAAGCGTTGTCCGATTCCAAAAATTGGAAAGGCGGCCAGCGAGAAATAAAACACCCACAATCCAGGCGTGTTTTTCGATTTCGAACCGACGAAGAACATTTCAAGTAGCGGATTCACATCGCTTGCCGTCTTACCCTCTTCCCCGTTCTCGCTGTCGCTGTCGCTTGATTGCGATCGTTTTTTGCGTTTTCGGTCAGCACCACTAAGTTTTCGTTTGACTAATTCCGTCAAACCGATCGAAGAAACATCTCGGCTGTCATCGATCAGAGTGCAGTCCCAGGTCAAACGATTGGCTGACCACATAACCACAAGAATAAAGAACAACAGGACAAGTGGCGAGAGAATTGAAAACGCCCCATAGTCGAACTCAATCAGTTGAGTACCAGTAACGAGTGTCGCCAGTCCTAGAGCCGAGCCAAACAAGATGGCCCGATCCAAGCCGGCCTCGATTGAAATTCGGCTAACAAGTACGGTGGCAAATGTGAAAAGTCCGAACACCCAATACAATCTGACGCCGTGTGGGCCGCGGTAAAAGACCTCGATCAATAAGCAGACGAGGCTGCCGACCATCAGCATGATCAAGATCGGGCCTACGATCTGCAGCAGCAAATCGCGAATGTTCTCAAGATTCGAGTTTTGTTTAGGCTTGTTCATAAGTCCCAAATTGGTGGATGGGGTAGCCTTATTCTAGCCTACTTCAGCTCCCGAGGAACGATCGTAGCGAATCGAACAATCGAATTGATTGGTTTTTCCAATTAGCCCGCTAGGGGCCGATTCAATGTCTGGCAATTTCGTCTTTTTTGCTAAGCTGGAATGTTGGCGGAGAGACATGCGAAAAGACAGACATGCGAAAAGACAGACATGCGAAAAGACAACAAAATTTGCGCGGCCTGACAATTCGCGGATTCGTCTAGTTCGCCGTTTCGTTTAGTTCGCCGTTTCGTTTAGTTCGCCGTTTCGTTTAGTTCGCGGATTCGCTTTAATGCCGGAAGTTTAAAACCGGATGAGGCGTTGAATCGCTAAGTTGCAACGAAACGTTGCGTCGATTGAGTTACGAAAAACACTTTGGAGAGCCCTCATGCGTTTTACCAAGACGACCGAGAAAATCGAACATTGTGGACAAAGCGAAGTTCGGCGACGGGTGGAGTTCTCTGTAGCAGCAATCTTGTTGATCGCTCTGGTTGTTTTAGCGAATATGGGATGCGATGCTAAAAAACCGGCGGCGAAGAATCCTTCAATGGGTGGAGCTTCTTCACCCGCAGCAGTCACCGTGCCCGCAGAAACTTCCACCACCGACGATGCTGCCGTTGCCGTGTCCGATAACGGAAGCGAATTTGCAAGTGGTGAATTTGATTGGCCCCAGTATCGTGGCACCAACAACTCAACCCAAAACAGTTTAGCGCTTCCAACAAAATGGAGCGACGAAGAGGGAATCCTTTGGAAAGCCGAACTGCCAGGTCGCGGTTCGTCTAGCCCGATCGTTGTTGGGAATCGCGTATTCGTGACAGCCTACACCGGTTACGGAATCTCAGCCGAAGAGCGAGGTGCGTTGGGCCATTTGCGACTGCATCTGATATGCAAAGATCGCAATACCGGTGCCACGATTTGGCAGCGGAAAATCAAAGGCAGCATGCTGACCCAACGATTGCAAGACACTTTGCTCGGCCATGGATTTGCTTCCAATACTCCGGTCAGCGACGGTGAGCACGTTTATGTTTTCTGCGGAGCGACTGGCCTGTTCGCTTTCGATATGGATGGCGAAATGGTCTGGGAGCAAAATGTTGGTATCCAAAACTACTTTTTCGGTTCCAGTGCCTCGCCGGTGATCTACAAAGATCTATTGATTGTCAACGCGAGTGTCGAAAACAAAACAATCTACGCGTTCAATAAAACGACAGGTAAGGGCGTTTGGAAAATCGACAACATCGATCGTTCGTATTCAATGCCGGTCTTCGGGCAGGCGCCCGATGGCTCGACGGAGATGGTCGTCTCAGAAGAAGACGCTGTTCATGGTTACGACCCGGAAACCGGTGAAGAACTTTGGACTTGCGAAGGCGTTCATAACTACATCATCGCCGTTCCACCGGTTCACGATGGCGTGGTCTATATCAACGGCGGCCTTGAGCGGCAGATGATGGCGATTCGCTTGGGCGGACGTGGCGACGTCACGGAGTCGCACAAAGTCTGGGAAGTTCAAATGGGCGGTAACGTTTGTTCACCGGTTCTTCACAATGGCGTGCTATTCGTAGCCGACGACAATGGGATCATGGGGTCTTATGAATCGGCGACCGGTAAGCGAATCAAGAAAGCCAGAACCGGCACCAAGACTCGCGTTTATGCCAGCCCGTTTTTGGCCAACGACCAGATGTATGTTCCGCTTCAGGACGAAGGCGTTCTGATCATGGAAGCCAACAGCACAATGAAAGAAGTCCTCAGAAATAAGATCGAGAGCGACACCTCACCGTTGCATGCTTCACTTGCCGCTAACGGAGACCGATTCTTCACGCGAACGGATGGTTTTTTGTACTGTATTGGAAAAAATGACGCTCCCGCAACTCTAGTAAAATACAGTGCGACCGAAAACGCGAAAGAGATGATCCTACCAACGCCACGACTGGATTTTGTTGCCGCGACCAATCGCCTACAACAGTATTGTTACTACCTGGCGACCGATCCTGTCGCCGTAGAGAATCTCTTGATCGTGCCTTACAAATCCGTGATCACCGAAGAGCAGACGCTCGAGTCACGGGGAATCATCAAAGAGAATTTCGAACGATTCGACGAATTGCGTTCTATGCAAGACGAAGGGTTTTGGAGTTATATGAAGGGCGATCTCGACAAAGAGGCTCTGCTCGAAAAATTAAAAGTAATCGACAAAGACACGATCAAACACAGTTCGCAAGTGCGAGTCTTAATCAAGAAGCTCTTTTCGAAAGAGCAAATGGATCAGCACTTAAAGGACGCCGCAGAGTGGCAGCGGAAGCAAAAAGAAAAGCAAAAGAACAACAAGAAGTAATCACCATTCGGATGGTTTGGTTGCAAATCGCCAAGCCATTCTGCCAGATGGCTGGTTGTTACAGGTTTTCTTGTTAACACGGTGCGTATAACAATGTCCTGGAGAAAGTCTGGTTAGGTAGGTAGGCCTGATTGATTGGAGTTCCTGTTGTCGACGCGGGATCGCAAATCTTGCAATCAGTAAGTTATCAAAAGAGAACAAAAGCCTGCTCATTTTCTTCGTTCGACCAGCGGCGTAGCTTCTTGCCACGACTTTGAGGATTTGGGCGGAGATTCGGGGAAAATCAACCAGTAGAAATCTTGCTATCTAATTAGGAGGCACGGTGACAGATTCGGGGGATGCGTTTAAAATCCGTGCCTAATTATATGCGTACGCCTGAACTAGGATTGCGTCCGCATGAACTAAGGTTTCGGTTGCTCGATTCTTAGTTGACGAAGATAAGCCAATCCGAACGATGTGAACGATAGATAGCTCCTACGACAATGACGAAATCAAGAATTGCGGTAACTGGATTTGGCATCAACAGTGCTTTCGGACGTGGTGCGGAGGTCAATTTGGCTGGCTTGCAAGCCGGGAAATCTGGGGTCGTATCCAGTCGAGAGAAGTGGGAGCCGTTTGATTTCAAGTCCTTGGTGGCAGGTAACATTTCGTCGGCGGGATTCGCCGAGATGTTTGATCGAAAGCAAATGCGTTTCATGCCAGAGGCGGCTTTGCTTGCTGCCGTCTCGACCAAAGACGCAATTGAGCATGCTGGATTGACGGACGAAGAAGTCCAATCATCCGATACGGGTATCATTCTTGGGACAGGTGCAGGAGCAAGCAGTCCTGACGTAATCGCGATGTGCGATCGGTTGCGTAAGCGGGGGGCCAAGAAAGTGGGCGCCTATCATCCTCCGATCATCATGGGTTCGTCGTTGACGGCCAATCTTGGCAGCATCTTTCGGATCCAGGGCCACTCGTATTCCATCACATCCGCCTGCGCGACTTCAGCGCATGCGATCATGTTGGGAATGGATACCATTCGATCAGGCCGGCAGAAACGTATGATCGTTGGCGGCTCAGAAGACATCAATGTTTTCAATGCGGGCTCTTTTGATGGAATGAACGCGCTTTCTTCTGCTTTCAATGATCGGCCGGAATTGGCGTCTCGCCCTCTCGATCGAGGGCGCGATGGTTTTGTGTTTTCCGGAGGCGCGGGGATACTGATTCTCGAAGACATGGACACCGCCGTCGCTCGTGGTGCGACCATTCATGCCATCGTGGCCGGTGCCGGCGCGACCTGTGACGGTGACGAAATGGTCGTTCCCAACGGAATAGGCGCCGAGCGTGCGATGAAAGCAGCATTGGCTGACGCTGAAATTTCGCCGGAGCAGGTCGATTACATTAACTTGCATGGGACTTCGACGCCGATTGGCGATCTGGTTGAGTTGGAGTCGGTCAAGCGGGTTTTTAAGTCGAACGTTCCTTCATTCTCGTCAACGAAGTCAATGACTGGTCATGCTTTAGGCGCGGCTGGATCGCAGGAAGCCATCTTTTGCATTTTGATGATGCGAGAGGGGTTTCACGCGCCGAATATCAATTTGGAAGATCCGGAGCCTGCCGTTGCGGACTTACCGATTGTTCGAACGGCGCGAGAGGCCACGACGACTTATGCACTCAATAATTCATTTGGATTTGGTGGCACAAATTGCTCGCTAATATTGAAAAACGTGTAATCGGTTGCAAAAACCGATCTGCCTCGACACAACTTCACAAAAATCGGATTTGACTCCCTAACTTCCTGTTAATGGTGGCCAAAAGTAATGTGAGCAATCTGTAAGTTCTCGTTTGTATTCGCGTCGTCTCCAGAGGTAATGGTTCCTATTCCAATTTCAGTTGATTATTCATGAACGATAGCCTTTCTGAGCGAAAGCGAACTGAGCCCCAAGATTGTTCGTTTATGGACATACTTAAGATTGCTGCTTCGAGATCGGTCGTTTTATTCTCATTGAAAATGGCCGTCGTAGTTGGAATGGTGTTGGTTACCATCAATCATGGAAACTGTATGTGGTCAGGGAATTTTGGCACGACTTGCTTGATTCGGTCACTGCTGACAATGTTGGTGCCTTATACCGTTGCCACCGTTTCGAGTGTTTTTGCTTTAACCGGTCGGATGGACGGCAAATAGAGCCTCGTTTGTGCGGAAGAGCCAACTGCGTTGTGTTTCAGTTTCCGAAAGTAAAAATCTAGTCAGTCATCAGCGTCAAATTGCTGCTGGAAAAGGACAAACATTAAGCGAGACAAAACAATCCGTGCGTTGGCACACCTCCTAAGTTGGGCCCAACCGAAGTCAGGCTCGCCCTCGTAAACGATTTTGCGAAACTCAAAGTTACTATTGACCAGGCGCATCATGTCAATTGAAAACCAAGCCAAGAAAGTTTCGTTGGAGGAATCGACAGGTTCTTCAGCCTCCCAAGTTGACCCGTCAACTTGGGTTGAACGGAGCGGCGATTATCTTTTCCGTTACGCGAATTCGCGGCTTAGAGACGTCAACGCGGCTGAAGAAGTCGTCCAAGAGACATTTCTTGCGGGCGTTCGTTATGTTTCACAGTATGCGGGCAAAGGATCTGAACAAGCGTGGTTGTTGGGGATTCTAAAACGCAAAATTATTGACTACGTCCGCCGCCGGGTGAAAGATAATCGAGCGACCTCTTACGAAGACGATCATGATCCTTCGTCGCAACTGTTTGATGCGATGGGCAATTGGAAACCGGGGGCTTTAAAATGGGCGACCGATCCAGGTCAAGAAATGGAAATGCAAGAGCTATGGGCAGTCGTTAAGAATTGCCTGACAAAACTTCCAAGCGGGCAAGCGGATGTATTTACGTTGAGCGTAATGGAAGAGATGGACTCCGAACAAATTTGTGAGTCGTTAGATATCACGCCTTCAAATTTTTGGGTACGAATGCATCGAGCACGGGTTGGGTTGGCAACCTGCGTATCGTCACGTTGGCATCAAGACAGCGAGGTAAGCGATGACGGATAAACGAGTAAGCCAGTTGATTTCGAAATCGATTCGGGGAAAGCTGACGTCTGAGGAATCAGATCTAGTTAAAGAAAATCTTGAAGTAAGCGAAGAATCAAAACGATTCGCGAAATTATCTAAACTGATTCAAGGATCGGTATCGCATGGCGCCGTGGAAGCGGTTGCTAATGATTCTGGAGTGGACGGGACATTGTCTTCCGAATCGATGCGACGCATGAAGGAGTCCGTCGCGAAGGCGATCGAAGAGCAGGCCCGTCTTTCGGAAGCAGGCTTGCTAGATGAAAATCAGCAATATGCACCGACGATTGCGCGGGCATCAGATCTGACGAAGAATGCGAGTCAGAGTCCGGTTGGCGAAGAACGGCGGCTTTCATCACGATTCCGCTTAACCCGCCGGTTGGGGCAAGGCGGCTTAGGGAACGTTTGGTTGGCCCGAGACGAAAAACTGAATCGTAGCGTGGCGATCAAGGAATTGAATTCGGATGCGTTGGAATCGCCAATTGCTTGGCAACGTTTTCATCGTGAAGCTGAGATTACCGGGCACCTCGAACATCCCAATGTCGTTCCGCTCTATCAATTCGGTGAGGATGCGACGACAGGCGAACCGTTTTACGCAATGAGGTTTGTTGGCAAGCGAACGTTGGCCGACGCAATTGTTGAGCACTATGATCGAGTAGAAGCCGGCGAAGATTGTTCGCTTGGGTTGCATCGTTTGTTATCGGTATTTCTGGATGTTTGCCAGGCGATTGCCTACGCTCACTCACGCGGAGTCATTCACCGCGACATTAAGCCAGAGAACGTCGCGCTCGACAATTTCGGTCAGGTTATCGTGCTTGATTGGGGATTGGCGAAGATCCTCGAGGATGGTGAGCTGGCGACGAAACTGACTTCGAATGTACTGCTTAGCGATTCAGCACTCACTAATACTTTGCAAGGCGATATTGTTGGCACGCCTCTTTATATGGCTCCCGAGCAAGCGGCGGGTGACCTGGATAGTGTGGATGACAAAACGGACATTTATGGTCTGGGAGCCGTTTTGTTTTCAATCCTTTCGGGAAGTGCACCGCATCAGAACAGCGTCCCTGACGGTGAAAGTGTGCTGTCCGATATTTTGAAAACGATATCCGAAGGCGAGACGCCGCGAGTGCGCCAGTTCAAGAAATGTGTTCCATTCGCGCTCGACGAAATTTGTGCCAAAGCCATGGCTCACAAGCCGCATTTGCGTTTCGATGCTGTTACGGACCTTGCCACCGCTGTAGAAAGTTGGATGGCGGGGCAGAGTCAGAAGAAAGCGAGTTATGACAACCTACGCATGGAAGGCCGAGAACTGAGAGCAGAATTGCAATCGTCAGTCCGAGACCTCGAGCGAAATGTTCGCTTCATGTCGACTTTGCCTCCTATCCAGGAATTGATCAAAGTCCAAGACAACGAAGACTGTCAAGCTTGGCGTGATCGCCTGAGCACGATTTTTCGAGGGCTGCTGCGGGCCAATCCTGACTATCAAAATGTTGTGTATAGTCGCGTCGACGGCGACCAGTTTTCTGAGTTGGTTCGTGTTGAAAGGCATAGTCAAGACGCGACCAGTATTCGCAATGTGCCTCGCACTCGTTTGCGAAAAGATGAAGTCAATGAGCATATGCAGTTGCTAGAGACACGGCAGCCAGAAGAGGTTTTAACCTCATTGGTTTGTGATCCTATGTGTGACCGTTCAGATAGTTGCAAAGAGTCAGTTGGCTTAGTGGTAGGCGTTCCTGTTTACAACGAAGTCACTGAAGAATTTTTCGGCGTCGTTATGATCAACTACAACGTCAACCAGTTTCTACGTCGACAACTAGGTCGGCGCAATTCTTCCGCCGAAGTCGTCGTTGCCTGCGATGTCTTTCACATCATGATGCATTCTCGAGCGAATCAGATTGTCGAATCGACATTAACAAAGAAGGTCGCAGTGGAGGCTCCGCAATTCCTTTCCGCGGTGGACACGCTGCAAACCGAGCTTGAGTTTATTGATGAGGATAACGCTGACATCTACGGAGCGAGACTGTGGTTGGTGCCTGAGAAGCATGGAATCATGTACTTGCTCAAGCAATAGCAACACGATGATTTGCGTTGTTCCGCTACGTGAAAAGCAGGCTTTGCAGTGCAGTGGACAAGAAATAGGCGGATGCCAGCGCGAAGACGCTCGCGTAAATTCCCAGAACACACATGGCAACTCGTTTGGGTGGTTTCTCGCCTCGACGCCAAACGAAAACACAGGCCCCGACTGCGAATAATAGTTCGAGGATCGCAAATACGATCCCATGATGTTCAGGATCCCAATATGAAAACGGACTTTCGAATCGCCAGTTTGTCAGTGGAAGGAAATGGCGATGGGCGTCGTCGTTATGGAGTGGAAGATCGCAGAGCATGTGAATCGCCGCGCTCACGCAAATCAATTGCCCCGGTCTCCAATTTCTAAATCTGAAAAGCAAGAAAAAAAGAAGCGCGTAAGGTAATGAATTGAAGACGTCGAAAAAGTACTGCCAATTGTCTTCGAAATAAAGCTTGGTCCAAATAAGTTTTTCCGTGCTGCCAACAATCTTTTGATAGCCGTAAAAAACGAACATCGGCAAATCTGGAAGAATGGCACCAAAAGTGATTGCAAGCGTTTCCCACCAACCTGTTTCTTTTCGCCAAACAAGTAAACTTGCTGCTAAATGGGCGGGAGTATTCATCGAAAAGAGATTGCCTCATAGCAAAAAGTTAAGTGAATGCACCGCGAAGGAAATTCGTTCAACCAACTGTCGGCGGTGAAAACATCACGTCAGTTACGATTTGCCACTCAATTCACCTTCGATGAGTGCAACCAAGCTTTTGGCTTCAAAAATTTTGGATCGGTTCGCTAGGTAACATGTCTCGACGACGGACATCCTGACATCGTGACCGCGCATCTTCAGAGTGATAAGTGCATCGACCAACAGGTCAGGCGGCGTTCCTCGAAATCGCATGCCGATAATCTCAAGTAACGAGATTCGCCCACCAGCGAAAAACGATCGAGCCCATGGACGAATCAATAGTAGGACGACGATGACGGTAACGAGAAAGATGACACCGACGAAAAAACCGATTGCGAATGAAGCCAAATGCATGTTATGTTCCGGCGAAGTAAGATTAGAACGAGAATGTCACGCGTTGGGATGTTCATTGTTGCATTGAGTTGAGAATTCACCAAGCGTCAGTCAGCCAATTAAGAACATTGGTTGTTCTACTTTTAGAATCAACGGGCTTTTCAGGATCGCTAACGGGTTAGCCAGTGAAAAATAAGAATTCGATCCCCACAAAAATTATCCCGAGCGTCAGTCGAGCGGATTTGTCACCGGCCCAAGTAGGGCGAGAATTTCGAAGAATGATTGCTGACGGCGCAAAGCTGCACGTGGCAGGAACGGCAAAAAAGAATCCCAACGTTCTATTTTCAAAGGGACATCGCCCCCGCCATAAAATAGAACTTTTTGATCGCCGCTTCTATTTTACGAACGTACGCCAGATTCCTGACTTGAGGTTCTTCGTATGTTACGTTGCCGAGCCTTCCTCAAAACCATCAGCCTCGGCCGGATGGAACATCTACGCCAGAATCATCTACAAGGATCTTTCGTTGGTGTGGCGTGCTGCATCGCATTTCACGATGCTGGACGGAGAGATTTGGGTTGGTAAAGGCGATGTGCGAGTTGAGATTCATGGGGATGAGGAGATGCTGGTCTCCAATGAAGCAACGACTGATCTTCCAATCGAAATGCAATCCGCCGTCGAAAGCCTATTGGCTTGGAAAAGCCGTGGAAGCTCCAATGCGTTGTTGTCGCTCGTTCTTAAAAAAGCGGTTGGCGATCGGCTTGAACCGTATCGGGACTTTGTTGAACCTCGTGAAAGGGCTGCGGCCAACAAAAAAAACTTGATCAATCGCGGGAGAGCGGTCGCAAAGTTTAAACGCCAAAATGATCCAGCATCATTAGTGATAGCGAAAGGGTTTGAGCCCGACTTCGAAAATGGAATCATCGAACGTAGTGGTTCTTTTAGTAAGTTGTATGGCGGGCAGTTGAAGCGATTCCGCATTCTATCGACAAACAAGAAGATTCAATATTTCTTTTTTGCGGGACCAAAACACGTTTGGATTGTGCCTCCACAAGCCACCACAACCGAGCTTTCCAGTTACGGTGTTCGAACAATTGACGTTGAGGCAGATGACAATTTGTTTATTCCGGGGTACGAGTATCACCACTTTGAAGACACACCCTCGGGGCTGGAACTCTATAGCCAGATTCCTAATGGCTTCGCCGGCGAAGAATGTCCTCTTGACGATGCAAAAGCCGATGCGTCTCCGTGGCTGAATAAGATTCCAATTGTCAGAAAATTCCGCCACGAAGTGCTTGGTCAAAAGCAAAAGAGCGCAAAAAAATAACCGCAGAAAGAAGTCTTTCGGCGGTCTTGTGAATTGAAGTTAATTCTCAGCGGTGGCAAGAACCATGCGAATTGGTTGAACAGTTTGAATCCAACTCAACCGGCAAGGCAGGTTCTTAGCCAAGACGGTATAACTTAACTGGCGGCAGATTGTAGTTGAGCAATAAACGCTGGCTCCAACTTCATGGCTTCCGCAAGGTTCTTCAAGTACGCTTCTTCATGGTCGTTGGCTTGGTCGACTACCATCATTGAGGCGAGGTACATTTCGGCGGCGACTTCGGGAGAACTAGCCGACTGAGCGATGACATCAACATCGAGTGGATTTTCGATCTGTTGATTCAATAGAGCCGTTGCTTCGGGATTAAGTTCAGACGCAGAAACTTGTGAGGTGATCGCTTTGCGTTCAGCTTCGTCTAATTGACCGTCGGATTTTGCTGCGCCAATCATCGCGCTCAAGACTGCCAAACTTCGTTGTGAAGCTTCTTCGGCGGAAAGATTAGTTGGCGCGTCACTGGTTTGAATACCTTGGCTTTGCTGCCACTTTTGATAGGCGGTATAGGCCAATCCACCCAAGGCCGCGACGGAGCCAATTTTGATCGCTACCCCGGACAGTTTGCGGCCGCTTTTGGTTCCTAGTAGTAACGCCAAGATTCCGCCCGCCAGTGCGCCTTTGCCCAGTCCGGACAACATCGCGTCCCGCTGTTCGCCGTCTTCACCTGGGACGCCAATTTTGTCAGCGGCAAAGTCAACGCCCTGCAAGGCATAGCTCTTTCCCGTTTCTGCCAGTTCGCGTCCACCGTTAAGTATTTGATCAAGTAGTGCTTTTGTATCCATCGGTTTCCTGGTTTCTGTAGAGGGAAGGCAAGCGAGTGAGTAGCTTGGGTTCGCCAAGTCGTCGCTTTCGTAACACTTGGCGTCCGGTAAATGCCATCAAGATTATCGCGATGGCACTAGGAATGCAAAGCGAGGGAGGATCCGCAGTCGTTTGTAGATCAGGAGTCACGCTCTTGGCTTGCAAATTCGCGAAGAAAATAGGTTGCGCGAGATTATGGTGTGCTGTTCGGTTGAATCGGACACTTATGCTCAGCAACAATTTTCAAAGGAAACGAAATTCCTCGTAACGGTTTGCCAGGTGGTGTTTTGTCAGGAGTAATCCAGGAGAACTGCAAAGTCAGCTTCTCTCGTAGCGGAACGGCGCGAGCCGTCCGGCTATTGGCGCACCGGGTGGCTTGCGCCACTCCGCTAACAACGACTTTGTAGTTCGCCTAAAACTAATCCAGTTTCATGGCGGCCTGACAGGCTTGCATGAGTTCCTGAGTCGTAGTTACGGTAAGGCTTGCCCCGAAATTTGCGAGCGCCGCCAATGATTCGTCTCTTGGGCTCCGCCGCAAGATTGCCTGATCAATGGAGACAACGACGATCGCCAATCCACATACGCTAAGAGAAAATAGACGCGACCGGCGTTGGGCACTGGTTTCTCGACCAAATTGCTGATCGATAACTTGATATAGCTTTCCGGATTCTTCACCAACCAGCAAAGACAGCTCATCGAGCGCATTGCCCAACTGGCTAAACGGTGTGACTGATCGATTCCAAACTGCCATCTGATTGCCAACTTCTTCGATCGTTTTTTGGTGGAGTCCGATGCGATGGAGATGATCACACTGAGTGCCCAGAAAATCTGTCCAAAGTTGTTCATTCTTAATCAAAGTGGAGTTCGATTTGGCGAAAACGTTTTCGAAACCACCATACCATTCTCGCAATTCGACCGGATTCAACCTGTCAAGCAATGCGCATACGGACTTACAAGCGTCGTCGAACATTTGCTTGGCGTGTCTCCGTTCTCCGGTGGTGTCCGCGTACCGGATGCTTAAAGCGACCTTGTTGGCGGTCTTGCAAGCCTGTTCACCAACCTGTTCCATTGCTTCCTCGTTTGTTCAGCCGAACTATATTTCAATTAAAAAACTGCTTTTCAGCTCAATCACTCAATGGAATTGCATTGTTATTTGATGAGCTTACCCGTAATCGTGCGCGCTCAGGAAGGAAGGCTGGCTTGATACGGCAGGCAGGCAACTGAATCGAAAATTCTTCAACTCCATTTGGAGTGACCTTGGAACCAATCAAGTCGACTTCGGTGAGCAATTTATTGGCTTGCAGCGTTCTTAAGGTGAGATCATCTATCGCGTTAGGTTTTTGAAATTTGCTTCGGAGAACAATTCGCTCAATGTTCTCAAGGTTTGCAAGGTGACCGGCACCATCATTCGTAAAAAGAGGCGAGGCGATAGCCAACGATTTCAGATTGGGCAGTCCGGCAAGGATCTCCAAGGCTTCGTCGGTGAACTGTGAGTTCGGAGAATCCAAACCAAGTTTTGAGCTGCGCCGGGATGGGGGTACAAACCAGGCTTTCTCCAACTGTTTGCATCCTTTCAAGTAGCGGATCCCAGTGTCGGACAAATTCGCCGACCTTACATTGATTCTTTTTAGATTGGGCAGCCCGCCAATTACCTTCAAAGAATCATCCGTAATTTTGCTTTCGCCCAAAACATAAACAGTTTCCAATTTGCGGCAGTTGCCAAGATGAAACAAACCCTCATCTTTGATGTGCCGCGAATTTTGAATTGACAAATGTTTAAGATGTTTTAGCGTCCCGATATGTTCAAAGTTTCTGTCGAACGCGTTTCGCCGGTCGACGGTAAGGCGTTCAAGGTTCGGAAACGCCTTGCACAAATCTCGAATCGGCTCTTTATTTGAGATGATTGACGCAATGGGATATACGAAAACTTGCATTCCGTTGGCAAAGAGGTCCGGCATCGTATCGACTTGTTCTGTAAGGTCAGCCGATACGACTGAGTGGAAAAAATCTCGGCCCAGTATCGCGATAAAAGGCTTGGGGACTTTCGATTCGATTGTCGAATCGAAGACACCGGCGGAGTACTGAAAGTCGTACTTTACGCTGCCTCCGTTTTCGAGGACGTATTCGACGCCTTTTTGCTGACGCTCGGCTCGTTGAAGGCGGATTGGAAACCAAATGCAAATGGCTGTGATGACGATTAAGAAAAAGCGTAGGTTAAATCGAGTCAGGCGTTTTACCGGCAAAAATTTCGTAACGGAATCTGGTCGGTGGGGGGATTGGTATGTGTTGTCTGCCATTTTTCTCTCCTAACATCAATCTTATTAAATTTATCAAGTGAAATGGGGAGATATATGGGCCATTCAAGCAATTGAGCTTCTGGTTGTTAGTTTGGGCAACTATGTTGCAGCTCGAAGACGCCAAGCATTGTGTCAGGCAGTCAAATGGTTGAGATCGAGTTCATTTCAATCAGTCGAACAGTTTGGTAATCCGGTCTGGGGTCTCCAGTCTAGAGATTGCTCTGTCCGAACCGTGTCTTGAAATCTGATCAAGCGTCAAGAAATCGAAATGGCTCCATTGATTTTGCATCTTTTTTATCCTTCGTTTTCTTTCAGCTTTTCCTTCCGAAATATAGGGCGACTGAAAATTGTTTCAATTAATCGAGTTCATGGCAGTATTGGTCGCCGCGATCTATGGTATTTTTCATGCTCGCGCGGCGAGAATGGACGTGCTGGGAGTCTTCACGGTGGCTTCAGCCGTGGCTTTTGGTGGTGGTACATTGCGCGATCTATTTCTTGATCGGCATCCTCTATTCTGGATTGCCAACCCTCACTATCCCATGATCGTTTTGGGTATGGCGATCGCCACCTGTATGTCGCGTCGGTTGCCCCGGAGCTATACAAAATGGCTCGACATTCCCGACGCGATTGGAATGGGGCTATTTAGTGTTGTCGGAACTCAGTTTGCGATTGAGAGTGGAACTTCTTGGTACATCGCGTCATTAATGGGGGTGATCACAGGTACGTTTGGGGGCGTAATTAGTGACGTGCTGTGTAACAAAGTTCCAACGCTATTCCAGTCGGCGACGCCGCTTTACGCGACCTGTTCTTTTGCAGGATGCTGGGCCTTTTTAGTTTGTCAATCGTTTGCTATCGCTGAGTGGATACCGGCGACCGTTGGAATCAGCGTGGTCGTCGTGTCTCGGTTCGTTGCGCTGAAATGGGACATTCGTTTACCAGATGTGGGTGATATCGCAGAAGGTTAGAGTGAGTTGCGCAAGTCAGGCATGGTAAGTCAGGCATTGATTATCGGACTTGGATTGACGAACTAACTCTCTGGAGTATCTGGTTTCTTGCTTGTCGGAGACCGCCATTGGGAAACGTGACTAAATGTTCGTCGCTTCAGAATGGCTGACCAAACTTCCCGGGCAGATTGATCGAAGAAAGTTTGGGATTCAAAATGCCGTTAACGCAACTAGCTAGTTACTCAAACTGAGCGTTTTCAAAATCCGCATCGCTATCAATCGACAAATGGCGGATCGTAAGAAAGTAGGCCGTA
>CAZPTT010000079.1:13214-29245 GCA_964589435.1 uncultured Pirellulaceae bacterium | reverse complement strand
CTGCGACCTCGAGGTTATGAGCCTCGCGAGCTACCGGGCTGCTCCACCCCGCACAAGTATGTTAGCTAATTGCGTATGGGTGTCGAGGCCTAAACGCTGGTTTAGTCGACTGATTCAGAAAAAAAATTGCTCCGGCGAATTCAATGACGCGACCGAAGTTTTGGGCGCTTGACTCCACTTGACGGAACCTAATCGCTCCTCATGCAATTCAGAAAACGCTCTGACTTACTCTCCAATTGTTTTTAAAATTGAGCTGTGGGTTTGCGGTTGTCTCGGCTCACCAAAATGCATCGCAGTGGGCATGAAATTCGCATTTCTAATCGAGGCTGGATTCCTGATTTGTTTGGCAAGTCAGCTCTCAGTCACTAAAGTGATTCCAACTCTTAAATGCCGTGATAGTTCTTTACTGATGCAATCCCGTCGACGCCAGCAAGGAAGTTACATGATCATTCTGATGACGAAACTTTGTCAATTCGATCCAAGATATGGCGAACGGGTTATTTGTATCGTGACTATGTTAGTACTTTTTTTACTGCTTTTTTCCAGCGATGCAGGTGCACAAGAAGTCAAAAACGATAGGAGTGAACTTGAACGAAGAAGTGAGGTTCGGAGTACGCCCCCAATTTTGATAATGCCTGGCCCTGTCCATGAAGCGATGGCTATTCTCGATGCCGGGCGTCCAAGTCCTCAAGCGGTTGTCATGGCAGTTCCGCCGGCTCCGATTAATGAAAATATTCCCAGACTAAAGCCATCTGGCAAGAACGTTCAATGGATTCCTGGCTATTGGACTTGGGATGCTGGACGAAAGGACTTCATCTGGAGAACTGGGGTTTGGCGTGATGTGCCCCCCGGCCGCCGCTGGGTTCCCGGCTATTGGGATGCGGCGAATTCGGTGTTGGCGGGCTCAAATACGAGTCGCTGGATTCCCGGGTTTTGGAACCAAGCCGACTCGGTCAAGCTAACCTATTTGCCCGTTCCACCATCCAGTCTCGGACAAGATCCCGAGACTGCGGCTGTCAGTGATGACCAAGCTTTTCTTCCTGGCCATTGGTCGTACCGAGATGAAAAATACGTTTGGCAAAAAGGTGGTTGGCAACCACGCCCTCAGGGCAAAACCTGGACACCGGCGAGCTATGTCTGGACACCTCGAGGCTGTCTTTTTCGTTCGGGGTTTTGGGACTACTCCGTTTCGCAGCGCGGAGTGTCGTTTTTGGCTGTCCAGTTTTTGAAGCCGGTGTATCAGGAAAAAAATTACCGTTTAAGTCCATCGCCTTTACCGGAACGATCTCGGGTTGAGACGGTTGAAATCGGTGAAGACGCGTTCGTTCGGCATGAGGCGTCGAGGTTGTCCCAATGTCGACTTCGAGATTTGAGGAAGAAGTCAGAGTATCTGAACAAGATCAAATCGTCCGTTGGTATCGCGCTCTTTGCGAACAAGCCAGATATACAGTCCTCGAAACTAGAGACTCGTCAGGCTCAGATCGTCCAACAAATTCTTGCTCAAGAGCGAGCAAGATTGGTGACAGGCGATGTCGCGCGATCTTCACGTCGGGTGAACACGGCTCAACAGGAAGTCGACGATCTTGACCAACAACAGCGCCAATTTTCGAAAGAAGAACTGAGGCGACTTGAACGGGATGAAGCACGGTTCGTCAGCGATCGGGAGCGATTACAAGCGAGAGAAAAGCTGGAACGCCAAAGTCGACGGACGCAGAATGCTGAACTGAATCGGCAGCAAGGCAAAAACAAACGTGACCGGAATGGCCGAGACAGGCAATCAATTTCCGATCAGGAGCGATTGAAAGCGAGAGTGAACCGAGAAAATGAGCTGCGACGTCGAAATGCGGCAGAGCTTTCTCGGCAGCGCGATGCTTTAAGGCAAGCACAACGAGCGGCTCAGGATTCACAGAAAGCGGCTCGTCAGGTTATTGAGCGGGCCGCTCGAGAAAGTCAACGTTTGCAGTCTCGTCAACGACTTGAAGACCGAAGTCGGCGGATCCAGAACCAACGGATGGAGCAAAAGCGACAACAGTCGTTGCGTGACGCTCAAAATCGCAGAAATGGCTCACAGTGAATACAGCGCGTCAATTTTTCCGCTAAATGCAAATATCGAATGGGCTAATCAGTTGTCAAGATCCAAACCACATCACGAACCGGACGGATAGAGGAGGCTTGACTTGGCGAAATCGTTCGACCTCTCTTAAGAAATAGGTAGACGATTCTCGATACGTTTCTCGCCAGCGAACTTTCACTCCATCAGCGCTGGATTGAGCTGGCCCGACCGTGATGGACGCTTTGCCCTTCTGAGGATTGGGGTTTTGGAGATCGTGCATCTGTTTTTTGGGATAGCCCAGCGGGTTGTCTTTGAATAGGTGGGCAAACTGTCGGTCGACATATCCCGCTCGTTGAATCGTCTGATCCCAATCGAATTCAAAAATTTCTTCGGCGAAGTACCAAGTTGCGTTATGGCAACTTTCGCTGTCGTAAAACGAACTGCCGACGGTTGACATGTCGTCCGGCGCGCCACGCAGCTCTCCAATCGTTTCAAAGAGCTCCTCCGACCGTGTGCCGTTGCGAACATTCGCCAAGATTGCAAATAGTGAATAGTTGCGACCATCGTAAAAGCAATTTGGAATCAATCGAATGCCAGACACGTCATTCGTCGTTTCGATTTTCTTAGGCGGGTCAAATAATTCCCAGCTCCCATCAGGTTGTTTTCTCTCGGCAAAAATTTCGATGTCGGTTCCCACGAGCTCTGCCCTTTCTATATTTGACTGGTTCGTTAGAAGAACGCCCGCAAATTCGGCGTTGAAATGAGCAACTCAAATTTAGCGATTTGGTTTAGCTGACGTCAAACTGGCGTTTTGCTTCAAAAGCCGCGATGCCAACGGTGGTCGCTAGATTCAGGCTTCGAACTTTATTAGTCGTCGGGACTCGTAACACTTGATCGGGAATGTTCTCAACCATTTTCTTTGGCAATCCCGTGGTTTCGCTTCCGAAAACCAAAACGTCCCCGAGAGAAAACTGAACCGTCGTATAGCTGCGTTCGGCAAACCGAGAAAAGTACCAGAAGCGCGGTGGCTCCGAACTTGTCACGGCCTCCTGAGCAATTAATTTCTGGTGCTGCAGACTGATGCGGTTGGTCAGATCGTCCCAATGATCGGCGACTTCCCAGTCGAGATGCTGCCAATAATCGAGGCCGGCCCGTCGAAGTGTTTTTTCGTCAACGCGAAACCCAAGCGGTCTTACCAGCCACAATTTGGCATTCAAGGCTACGCATGTTCTCCCTACGGCTCCCGTGTTGCCTGGAATTTCGGGCTGGAACAAAACGACATTCAGGATTGGCGGCGGTGCCGGAACGTCGGACGCTGAAAGTCTGTTAGATGGTGAAGCCAAGGAAGAAGATTCCGGTTAAGATTGAGCTGAAGTCATATTGTTAGGTAAAAGGCACGATCGTGGTAGACATCCAACGCAACAAAACTCGCTCCGTCAAAATTGGCACCATCGAGATTGGCAACGGGAATCCAATCGCCGTTCAATCGATGACGGCCACGAAAACGACGGATGTGGAAGCCACCGTTGCCCTGGTGAAACTGATGCAGGACGCTGGAGCCGATGTGGTTCGGATTGCGGTTGACAGTAAGTCAGACGCCGCGGCCTTGGCCGAGATTCGCGAGAAAACGACGGCTAATCTTTCTGTTGACTTGCAAGAGAATTATCGCTTGGCTGCGATTGTTGCTCCGCATGTCGACAAGATTCGGTACAACCCAGGCCATCTCTACCATCACGAAACGGAAAAACCGTGGCAAGAAAAAGTTCGCTTCATCGCGGAAACCGCCAAGGAACATGATTGTGCCATTCGCGTCGGCGTAAATTGTGGCAGCGTCGATCCAGCCAAAAAAGAAAAATACGACCCGGAGGACTCCATCACGCCGATGCTCGAAAGTGCCCTCGAGCATTGTGAGTTTTTGGATTCGATTGGCTTTACTCGGTACTGCGTCTCGCTCAAGGATTCGGATCCGCGAAAAGTAGTTGAGGTAAACCGTAGATTTGCCGCGGCTCGTCCAGAGATTCCATTACATCTTGGCGTGACGGAAGCTGGTATGCCACCGGACGGAGTGATCAAAACGCGAATTGCGTTCGAGCAGTTGATCGGAAAAGGCGTCGGCGACACCATACGGGTTTCGCTTACTGTTCCCAATGCTCGCAAAGGCGAAGAGATTGAAGCCGGGCGATCAATCGTCTCGGATATTTACGCTGGCCGAGTCCGAAGCGTGGTCGACTTTAACACCGATACACTCAACATCATTTCTTGTCCAAGTTGTTCTCGAGTTGAAAACGAAGCGTTCGTCGATTTGGCTGAGAAAGTCAAAGAGATGACCGAGTATGCCAAGGAACATGCGATCACGATCGCTGTGATGGGTTGCCGAGTCAACGGGCCCGGTGAAACGGATGATGCCGACTTGGGACTTTGGTGTGGCCCGAAGGTCGTCAATCTTAAAAAAGGTACCGAAACGCTGGGCGCGTTTGGTTACGATGAAATCCTACCCAAGCTAAAATCGGAGCTGGATAAGGTCATCAGCGAAAAGGCGTAAGGTAATTCGAGTTTGGCAATTCAAGTTTGATGGCGAACCTTTTAGGTCTCTATTGAGTCAATTGGCGAGATGAAGAGCCTAGCTGCCAGTCGGAATCGCGTTTCGTCGCCTCGGAGAAGGCGTTGGGAGCTGATTTCGATGTTCTCCGTTTGAGCTGTTCTCAGTTTGAGCCAACCGCAATCTGTTATGCCTTCGACAATCGCATCAAATGATTAGCTCCAAATGATTAGCTTTGTTAGCGCAACACGTCCTGAGCTTGGCTAACAAAATCGAAATTCAAAAATACTCTTGGCAAAACGAACGATTCGTAGTCGGTAGATAAACGTTATAGATGTCTTTCATCGGACACGAGATGTAGCAAGCCGAAATACGGCGATGAACCATGATCAATACACTTTATCTTCCTGAGCTGCGAGAAATGCTCGAGTCAAATGACTCGACCGCGCTGCGAGAATTTTGCGAAGCCATTCACCCCGCTCGTGCCGCCGAGTTCATGGAAGGGCTTTCCAGTGAAGAGGCGTGGCAGGTTTTGGAGCATACCGAACTCGAACACCGCGTCGACATCTTCTCCTACTTTGGCAAAGATCGACAGCAGGAAATTCTGGAAACGCATGAGTTGATTCCAGTCGCAAAAATGGTGGCTGAACTGCCGCCCGACGACCGGGTCGATATGCTCCAGGAAATGGATCCGGATCGCCTGAAACTATTGTTGGATGAGCTTCCGGTTGAGGAAAGACGAGATTTTCAGCGGCTCAGCCAATACCCCGAGGGAACAGCCGGGGCGGTGATGACGACCGAGATTGCGAAGCTCGGTGAGACGTTAACAATTCGAGAAGCGCTCAACGAAATCGGTCGGCAAAGCGAAGAGTACGAGACGATCTACTATCTCTACATCGTCGATGAAGAAGATTGCTTGCGCGGCCTGGTTTCCGCGCGGCAATTGCTCGCTGGCATGCGGCAGCCAGAAACGACGCTCTTTGAGATCATGGACACGCAGCTGGTAACGGCAGACGCTCTTGAGGATCAAGAAGATGTTGCTGACAAGGTCGCCAAGCTGGACTTGCTGGCGATTCCAGTCGTTGACAATCAACACAAACTCCTCGGCATCATCACGCACGACGATATCATCGATGTGGTTCGGGAAGAGGCAACCGAAGATGCTCACCGGTTCGGTGCGGTCGAACCGCTTGATGAATCGTATTTAAGAACGTCCGTTTTGACGCTCAGTTGGAAGCGGGGAATCTGGTTGGGCCTGCTGTTCTTTTTCGCATTGCTCACGGCGATCGCAATGACAGAATTTGAAAATCAAATCAGCCGTTGGGTTTGGTTGGCACCGTTCATCCCGCTGGTTATCAGTAGCGGAGGGAACTCAGGTAGTCAGAGTGCGACCCTCATTATTACCGCATTGTCTCGTGGACATATTACGCTGAAGGACTGGGGCCGCGTCGTGACGCGTGAACTGCTAATGGGGCTACTGCTTGGTGGAGGGCTGGCGCTGATGGGATACCTTTCGTCGTTCTATTTCATTCCGCAAGATGGTTCGCTTACTCATTTTGCGATGTACATCGTTCCGTTGACTTTGGTGTTGGTGGTGATTTGTGGAACGCTCACGGGTTCGATTTTGCCATTGATATTCGAGCGGCTTGGTTGGGATCCGGCCATGATGAGTACGCCATTCGTGGCAGGAATCGCCGACATTCTGGGTATCTTGATCTATTTCAATGTCGCGATTCGCTTTCTTTCGTGAATGGTGTGGAATCCACCACGTGGTGCTTTAGGAATCGCTACCGGAAGAGTTGGATATTTTTCGTGACTGGTTTACCGATTGATTGAGATGCAAGTGTGGCTGTTGCTTGCTTCCCCCTCGCAATTCAATCACCTGATCGGCGCGGCCTTGGGTCAAGTACTCGGTTAGTTCGACGCCCAACGATTTTAATTCTGCCAGATGTTCGCGGTGGTGTTGTTCTCGCTGCTGATCCAATTCGTTTCTCATTTCAGCATTCAACCTGCGTTGGTCTCGTTGGACTTCTTCTCGGCGTCGAAGGACTTCGATTTCTGCAAGCTTCTTTTTGTCTTGCAGCATCAAGTCATGTTCGATTTCGGTCGTTTGCTCCGCGCGTCGTCGCTCTGACCGTTCGACTTGGCAACCCAAGCGATAGTCCTCCAGTTCCTGCGTTTGCTTTTCAGTGTCTTTCTCAAGCTGAAGGCTTGTGCGGGCAGCGATCGCTTCATCGTGCATTCTCTGCAGCGATTCAGGAGCTCCGTATCCTCTGTAGACGACGTTGTTAATTTGGTAGCCGCATTGTTCCGCTCGGTGGATAAGCTGCGAGTAGGTTGACAATTGGTTCAAGTGTTCAGTTTGCTTCTTAAACTCTTCAAACGTGAATCGACCTGTAAATTCGACCACATCGCTGGTCGCGGCATTGATGAAATCTCCGATCGGATCATGAGTTGTGTCGAGCATTTTTTCGATATCCACCAATTCGAAAAAGATCATTAGTCGAATGACAAGCACGGCATCGTCGGCGGTGCGAACGTCTCTGACATCGTGATACATCTGATCTGGCATCAGCCACATTTTTTGAAAGTTCAAAGCGTTCGGCGTTTTTTCTACGCCGCATGAACCGCCTTCCGATGCATGCCACGAAAATTTATGCAACCATTCCCCCGGTTGCGGTACGAACAATCCGGGGCCAAAGCGAACACGTCTTTGAGTTTCACCAGTTTCGGATTTGCCGTAAACGACCACGGCTTCTTTGGCCGCCAGCGAGAGTCCTTCTTGTACGCTTATTTCTTCGTGAATTCGCGGATCAAACCAAATCTGTGCGGGTCCCTCCAAGTGTTGTTGCGTCCCGTCGCGGAATCGAATGATTAGGAACTCCCCCGGATGTGCCACTTGGTGTCTCATCTCGTGAAACCGAGTCATGCCTTGCCAGCAGCGGGCGGGACCTTCGATGACATCGATGCGACCGCCCAGACGATAGGCGAGTGCTTTGCGGCCTTCTTCAATCGTGTAAAAAAACATTCCGGCTCCCGAGTTGGTGAGGTGATTGCCTAAACGATTCGTGATTTGTCGACTTGGACTGGATTTGAAGGCGTGGCTGGAGTCGTGTAACGATTGATCCGATAGCTCCGTGGCAGTTGCTCGAACTTTGGTTTTTCGCCGAGCGGAGTGGTCGACGTAAGAGTTGTCGATCGTTTCGGTAAAGTCGATCGAAGTGTCGGTAAACTCCTGCAGAATACTGTCACAAGATTCGCCTACGACAGATCCATAGAAACGATCGATCAATTCCAGGATGTTCTTCTGTGGCCAAACGTGAAAAACAATGTCTCGATTAAGAATAAACCGAAGCTTGTCTTGGAGGTTGATGTCGTCAAAGTCATGGTGAGCGACATGAAGCGTGTTGCCGCGACGACCTAATGGCAAGCAGGCATGTTCCCTGGCGACCGCTTCTGGCATCAACTCGTAAACATCTTCGGGAATCGAAAACAGGGGGTTGGTCTGAGAAAAATGGAAGCTCGCGTCATCGTGTCGATCAGCAAGTTTGCCGATACCGGTGAGAAATTCGTATTTCACAGTGCCTCCGTATTGAATCAAATTGCATCGCCCGGTCATGTTGATTTTCCAGCTAAAAACGAAGGCGATGTAAGTATCTTGATCGTCTCGATTGCCTCGTGTCAAAAAACTGGCGGGTCAATGTAAGGTTTTTCAAAAGTATCATTGCTTTTATTTGTCGCCTTTTGGGCCGCAATGTAGCGCTACTTTCGCGGAGCGAAACTGATGAGGAGTCGGTGATCAGCCGATGATGAGTCAACAATTCCGCAATTCTGCCACGACAGTGGTTAGCACGTACCAACACTTACTTTTGGAACTGGTAATCGAATGTGCTAGGATCCAAGCACGTCTGCTTCATCTTTTTCTAGCTGGAGTCACAATGCATCGACTAAGTTCTTTGGAGTTGGTTCGTTTTGCAATGGGCCAATTTGCGATGGCCACTGTCGTGGTGCTCATTGCAAATCAAAACGTCTGGTCTCAAACCGACAATGATGTGGCCTACTGGCTGGATCGGGATACTACACTGGTCGTCAATGTCGAAGATGTTCCAGAAACGTATCGGAGAATCAAGTCGCTCGATTTGTTTCGGAACCCACGATTTCTCAAAGCCCTTGAGATGTTGTCGGACGAGCGGTTTCCAATCATTGATGCTAAGAATGCCGAACTCGTAACTCAGCGTCTGTTTGCTCTTGAATCGATGGTTCGCGAAACGGAGCAAATGTCCATTGTTGTCCATCAGATTGACGAATCCGAATTTCGATGGTCAGTGTTTTTGCGAGCACAACCGAGGCATTTGGATTTAGTTCAGGCGGAACTGATGGGGTTGGGCGACCAGTATCGTGCTTTGCAGAATGCCGTGCAGAGGAAAATGGCTTCAGCGGGAATGGGTGGACTCGAAGACCTGAATGGTCTTGAGGGGCAACAAAAACGTGATGATTTGGATGAGGAAAAATCAGAAGCAACTGCAGAAAGGAAGCGAGTCGACGGCTCTATTACAGTGGGTGATTACCGCTTGAAGCGAGTTGGCGACTGGCTGCTGCTTTCCAACGACGAGAGTTTTGTCTCGCAGATTGTAGATCGAGTCGACAATGAGGAATTCAGATCGCTTGGAAAATCGCGAAAGTATCAGGGTATCGTTAGGCGGCATTCTTCATTGAACGATTCAGCGGGGAAAATTTCGGTGTACGGCAACCCCTACAGAATGAGGTATTTCATGCCTTACCGAACTCAGTCGAGTTGGGAGTTGGCAGAGATTGATGAGATGCCTTCCTGCGGATTCAATTTTGTCATCACCGACCCTGACAATGATGCTCCAAGCGAGTCGCGACCGATCGTGCTGGCCGACGCTACCATTAAATTCACTAAGCCAACAATTGGATTGGCAAAAATGTACGAGCATTATCAGCCGATGGAAATTCCAAGCTTGGCTGTTGAGCCGACAGAGTTAATTGGTTTTGCTCGCGACGATGACGCGATTTGTGTTGAGTCCGGCCGTGTCTTCGATCTTAAATACGGTGACGGCGCTGCCAAGAGCTGGTGGAACAGGCATTTCGAAGAGACTGGCATGAATCAATTCACTGATGCGGTCAAACGACGGAGTGCGTTTTACGATTTGCGATTTGTTGACGGCGAAAGTTTCACAGTCGATCGTCCTGGCTTGATGTCGATCGAGAAAGTTAAGGATCCAGATGCGATGTTCCGTTTTGCCGACGGGGTCGCGAGGTTGGCAATTCAACGGTATGGCCGAGAGATTGGCTTTGATGACAACGGTTCGGTCGTTCGCTGGATTTCTCCCGAGGCAAAATTCGCGGAAACCAGTGGGCTGGACGGCTTCGCTCGCGACGATCATGCGCGGGCTGATTTTTACAATTGTTATCACGATGCCTATATTTTGACCGACCAATGGTGGGTACAGGGTGATATGCCAGCCGTTGAAAATCAAGTTGCGTTGTTAAATCTGGGAGCTGGTGAAGATTTCCGATTCGTCGTGCAGGATCTCGTAGATGATCTATCCATGCGAATTGGTTCCGGAGCCCAGCCGTACATGATCAGATATTTCACGGAATCTTCTTGGGTGGAAAACCTTAATAATATTGAGGAGTCCTACGCATCGATGGGGGAATTCTTGAACGTCCCGATGAACTGGGACTCAGCCTCCATCAAGAGAATTGACGCTTCATTATCGTACAAATCTCAGCTAGGAGGACTGCAAATTGGACAGCTCGGAATTCAGAACCTAGATGGAGTGCAATTGCAGATTGTGCAAGGTCTTGATTCCAAAGTTGAAGCAGTTGAAGGGGCGACGGAATCAGAGCCGTCGGAATCGAGATTGCCAACGAAAATTGAAATTCTTGAAATTCAAAAAACCTATGACAACAATCAGCAAGTGCAAGAATGGTTTCTCGAATCCTCGCCAACTCGAATTGGCGAGCGGTCGGAAGACGGCTATCGAATCAAAATTGAAAATCGAGAGGATTTGAAACTGGCTATCAAGATCATGATTCTCAAAAGCGTCTCCGAGTCGTTTCCTCGGCAACTGTTTCAATACAGTAAAACCGATGACTATTTGCAGGTCACGATGGGAGTTTACCCAAAGCGGAATCCGGATCCTGCCGCCAAGCCTGAACGGGACGATCAACAGAATTAAGTCTCGACTACTTCAATTAAGTCTCAAGATCGAGTTAAGACTTTCCCTGCTCTTTTCCGCTTTCGGAAGGCGGCGGGTTCTCGGTTGCGGAAGTTGATTTTCCTGACTCATCTTCGGATTTGTCGTCTTTGTTGGCTTTCGGATCTTCGTTTTCCGCCGCGCCCTCATTCTCATTTAGCGTTTGGCCTGGCTTCTCGTTTTCACCAGACAACTTCTCACCTGTTGCATCTTGGGCTTCTGCCTTCGGGGCATCGGCAGTTTCGTCTTCGGCAGCTCCGTCTTCGGCTTTCATTACCGGAGTTTCTGAGTTGCCTTTTTCGCCAAGATCATTTTCAGGGAAGGAAATGTTGGGTAGGGATGGCATTCCGTCAGGTGCATTGGGAGTGCCTTCACCAGCGGGTTGTTCGATTGCTTTAACCAGATCCGATCGGTTGGACTGCAGCACTTTCAAGTTGTCGGCAGTAATGACGTAATACCAATCGCCAAAGCGCTCGTTCAATTCGTCAACGAGCTTTTTGCCTTCTTCGATCTTGGCTTCGAAAGCTTTGAGGTCTTCTTCGTGACGCGAGAGGGCAAGCTCATACTGAACTTTCATCGACTCGTATTCGAGAATCGCTTCATCGTGTTTGAGGAATTCTGGATCACGATCTGGGTCTTGATCGGGAGCTGGGGCCGCATCCTCTTCGCCGTCTTGGTTGGCCTGCCGGGCAGCCGCGGCCTCAAGAGCGGCGGCTTTTTCGGCGGGCGTTTTTTCTGGTGGAGCGGTGTATCCCTCTGGAGCAACCGGCTCAACAACGGGCTTGGGCGCGACGGGGCTTTCGCCAATCAATGATTCATCGAAGGAGACACGAACCATTAGAAAACGGTTCTTGCTGTCGGCGGCATCTTCCTTATTCGATTCTTCTGCTGCCGATTCCACCGCTTCGCTACCCTGACTAGCAGCACTGTCGGCGTCGTCAACTTCTTCGTCTCCTGCGTTTGCAGACTTTCCGCCGCCAATTTCGATCGCGGCCTCTTCGCCTTCGACTTCCTTTCCAATCTGCAAGGAATACAAAACGCCTTGATTGGTACCGACTTGCATCTGTCCGTTTTGAGATACCAGTTCAAGCTTCTCCGCCGTACCTGCGAGACTAAACCCATTCTGCTCCAATTCGGCTTGCAGTTGGCTAATGGCAGCACCAAAGCCGCGAGGATCTTCTTTGAACTCAGGCTGCTGATTGAGTTTCAGATCAGAAGTTAACAGCAAGTGATCTTTGTATTTGAATTTTGGTCGCACGCCTGCAATCTTCAGCCCCGAAAGAACAGCAATCATCTCGTCGATTCTCGATGTTTCAATTTCTTCCTTGGTGGCATCGAGGTCGTTCAATGCCCACGGCTCCGAACTGGACGGTCGATTCAAATCAAGGATGTCACCTTGGACTTTTAGTAGTGCTTGAACTTGACCGAGTGGATTGTTTCGTTCTTCAGAAAGAGAATAGTTGTCAATCTTGATTCGAGCCAACTGGCTTGAATCGATTCGTAAAAGATCCGGGTCGATCCAGTCGGAAAACTTGGTTGAAAGGTCGACGTCCAGTTTGACTTTGTAGGTCTGTTGTTCGTCGGCTCTCCGAACGTAGTAATAATTTGAGGCCGTCGAGCTTGTTTGGAATGCCTGATCAGACGCTGAAGTCGAAACTTGACCGGCTTCATTGCCGATGATGTAATCAACGAGAACTTCGCCATCGGAGTCTTTCAACGTTAGGCGTTTTCCGACCGATTCCGGATCCTCGATGTCTTCTCCTAGTGGATCCACGACACCCAGTCGCTGGTGTTCGCTTGCCAGTCGACCGGCCAACGATTCCCGATCAAGTCCCATGACCGAGGTGGCGGTGGTTGCCAGACGGGCGGCGGCTTCCGCAGGATAGTCGTGATGGGAGGGGATTCGCCAAAGCCCATTTTCATTTTGAATACTAAACCGTTGGAGCTTCAGTGAGTCCTTATCGATAGCGGCAACTTCCAGCGAAGCGGCGTTCTCGCTCGAAGTGAATTCTTCAAAAAACGGTTTGCCAATCAAACCAAAGTCTTTGCCGGCCTTTGGCAGGCTTGTGTAGTAAGTGGCGGCGGCAATGGCGACCATGACGGCAGCCGTGGAAACAAAGCCGATAGTTTTTGAAGATTCGTTCATGGCTAATTCGTATGTCGTTGTTTCGACGTTGGTTGGCTGAATCAGTTGGAATAATGCGTGATAGAAATTGGAACTCGGACGCTGCGTCAGACTCTTCGTTCTGGCGTAATGTTCTTTTGTTCGTTGAAGTAGCGGAACCAAAGGACAATAAATCCGAGCAGCAACGCCGGCAGGGGAGCCGTGAAAATGGAAGCGTAGCGTGTCCAGTTTTCCACGCTCGAAATACTGTTTTGCTCGTCGGTTTCGAGTTTGCTAATTTGCGTTTGCAGTTTCTTCTCCAACGTGCGGCTTCTCATTTCAAAGCGCCGCTGAGCATCGGAGGCTTCTTGCGATGTGCGTTGTAGTTTTTGGAAAAAGCTTAACGACTCGTTGGCTTGAATTTCCTTGGTCGCATCGTCCAGTTTGGCTTGTTCGACCGCGAGTTCGTCGCTCATCTCTTTTTCGGCCGCCTGTTGCTGCTCGATCCGGCCTGAACGATAGGCTTCAAAAACCGTTTCCAGTTTTACCAGTGTCCTCGGATTGGCTCGTCGATTTCGCAGAGCGACGAAAGCATCGTTGCCAGCCAGAACCTCGATTGAATTCTGTAAAAGTGAAAGGTTGTCGAGCTTTTGCTCTAGCGATTCTTCTTGCATGTAAGCAATGTCTGAAACGAAGTCGAGATCGGCGATGAAGACAACGTTGACTGCGTTCTCGCCGCTGCCAGAAATTCGCGCGGCCAAGATATGCTCGTCGTCATCAAACATGGTTCGCGGGTTGGGCTCCATGACGATCAGAGAATCGTTGGTGATCTGGCTGCGAGCCGGTTGACTTTCGATTTTCATCTGACCTGTTCGTGGGTCGATCGTGCGAGCCCGTTGCATTGGCGTTTTGGTTAAACTGTCCCAAGGCGTCGAGCCTGAATCTTTGCCAAGACGTAGCAGTGGCTGGAAGTCGAGTTGACTGTCGGCTGATTTACGAATCGAGCCCGGGTACAGCATCAGCATTTCCTTCAAGCCACTTGAGATGACATCTTCTCGATTGAAAGCTTCCGTTTCACCGTGGTCGCGGACAAACACGAACGCCTTTTCATACTTACCGTAATACTCCGGCCAGCCGTTCCCCAGGTACTCGGGCCATTCGCCTTTGAAGCTGGTGTGTGGATTAAACATGCTCCAAGCGGCGGCACCATTATCCCAATCGACCCCGATGGCTTTGAGGAGTTTGCTGGCGGTGCCACGATCCGATTTCGGCATCGGCGAGCTGGATAAAATTTGTGCGTAGGGAGATTGTTGAGAAACTCGCGGTTGGCGAGGCGCATTGAGGACGCCCAAGTTGACCGGGTTTTGAAACGTCCAAAAGAAAGGCAACGGGTCAGCCAAGATGATGGTCGGTTTGCCGGCTTCGATATATTGAACCAACGCTGCCATCGCGGCGTCATCCAAACTGGAAGGGTCGGCGACGAGCATGACGTCTGGAGCCTTTTTCGTTTTGCGTGCCGGCGGTGGCGGTGTCCCGTCAGCTGCGGGGGGCGGTGTCGGAGCGTCAATGTAATCGGTCAATTCATTTTGGGAGATGTATTTTAAAGTGCATTGCTTCTTCAGCTCGTCCAGCGTTGTGTTGTACGCCCAGTCGATTCGGCGGCCTTCAAACTCCGGTCCGCCGAAGTGTGCGTCCGTATCAACAATGCCGAGTGTAACGCGTTGTTTTTTGTCGATCGTCGTCGCAAGTGAACGGCTCAATTCGTACTCGATGGAAGAGTCGTTGTCGACGAAGGGGATGGTCGCGTCACCAAGCGATGATGAGATCGTTGCCCCGAGAAAGACTTCCTGTTCAATCGTTCGGCCGCCGACATCGGAACGGTCGTCCTGTGGTTCAACGCCAGATTGTCGAGCATCGAGAGCGGCTTGGCTGTTGGGAGTGACATCGACAAATCGGACGGTCACATTGCCGCCGCCATACTCGCTGAATTGTCGCAGTAGGCCTACGAACTGCTTCCGCGTGTTAACGAATTTTCGCGGGACATCGCGGCTGACGAAGGCTTGAATCGTGACCGCTCGGTCTTCTGATTTGACTTTGTTGAGAGTTTCAACAGTCGCCTTGTCGAGGGTGAATAGTTTTTCATCCGTCAAATCGGCTCGCGTCCAGAGGCTGGAAAATGCTGTGTTACAGATCACGACAGCTGCAATCAAGGCAACTGCCAATGACGCCGCACGAATCAGGAACTGACCACCGATACTGACCTGCTGCCCTCGGCTCCAATGTCGCTTGCTGATCACAATCAAATTCAGGTAGAGCATGAAAACCGTCAGTGCGACGAAGTAGGCGACGTTGACGAGAGGAATCAATCCAATCGTAAAATCACTGAGATTCCAATCGAAGCCAAATCTTTCGACACCGACATAACCTCGAAAATACTGGCCAATCAAAACGGGGATTGAACAGAATAAAGCGCCCAAGACAAATGCAACTGTCGCGCTTCCAGTTAAAGAAGAGGCGAACATTCCGATTGAAAGTAGTGCGAGGCCCGCCAACCAATAGCCGAGATAAGTTGTCGCGATGACGCCCCAATCGGGATTGCCAATTAGTTTCAAAACGATCAACTGCGTCAGCGAGAAAGCCAATGCAACGGTGTAAACCGCAGCGACGGCCAAGTACTTGCCGAGGAGAATGTCGAAGTCTGAGGCAGGCAAAGTGAATAGGATTGAGTCGGTTCCCTGGCGTTTTTCTTCCGCCCACACACTCATCGTGATCGCCGGAATGATGAAAAGCAGCAGTTGAGGAAACCAGCGGCTGAGCTGATCCAAGTTGGCCAAGTTATCCGCGAAGAACTGTGGGCTGAACGCCAACACCGCGCAGACGGTCACAAACACAACGATAAACAAGTATCCGAGCGGACCCGAAAAATACTGCTTAACGTTTCGCCAAAATACTGCGGATACAACGTGCCATCGAAACATGTTGTTCAATCTCTCTAAAGCAAGTGAGTTGGAAACTTAAATCTATAAATACGTTTGAATGTCGTCGGTCGTTGCCGATTCGTCTTGGCCTTTTCGTCTTGGCCTTTTCGTCTTGGCAGCGGGTGAGCGTCGA